>NZ_JBIBVY010000003.1:0-338356 GCF_043080665.1 Streptomyces sp. NPDC014991 | reverse complement strand
GGGGGGGGGTTTGGGCCGCCCACCTGTTGGTGGGGGCGGGGGGGGTGGTGTGCGTCTTCGGGGGGGGGGGGGGGGGGGGCGCCGGGGGGGCCCCGGGGGGGGGGGGCCCCCCCGGGGGGGGGGCCCCCCCCCCGCGCCGGGGCAGGCTCACTGGATGGCGGCGACCAGGCCGAGCACGGGAGCGGCGGGGGCGAGGACCTGCCCCACCCGGTTGAGCTGCTCCAGGTCCCGGAGGTGCTTCAGTCCCTGCATCTGGTCGGTGACCCCTGGCCCCCGGTCCTGCTCCGGTGCGGGGATGCCGGCGTCGGCGAGCGAGTCCGGCGTGGAGAGCGCGCCGAGCTTCCCGGCGAGCGGTGAGCCGGCGTCGGCCGCGTTCGCCGACGGCAGGGCGAGACCGGCGATTCCGGCGGCGAGACCGACGGCGGCGGCGATACGTCGTGTTGAGATCATGCCCTCACCAACGGGGCAGGCCCCGGCCGGACACGGGCGGCGGCCCGCGCTCACCCGTGAGGCGGACACGGCCGCTGCGCTTGCCGTGACCGTCCGGGCGGAGGAGTCTCGGAGGTGGGGTCCGTGCGGCCCGCCCCTCGTCGGGCCGCGGGCGCCTGAAGGAGGTCACCATGGGCACCGCGACGGGGTCCTCGTTCGACTCCGACACACTGCGCCGGGCCATAGAAGGGAATACCGGCAACACCCTTCTGTCGCTCTACACGGACGACGCGGAGATCCGCATCGTCGACCACAATCACCAGCCCAGCAGCCCCACGGTCCTGCACGGCCGGGGCCAGATCGCCGAGTTGCTGGACGACGTCTACAGCCGCGACATGACGCACAAGCTGGAACGGTGCGTCGTGGAGGGTGACCACGCCGCCTACAGCGAGGCCTGCGAGTACGCGGACGGCACCCGCGTCCTCTCCGAGTCGATGGTCACCCTGCGGGACGGCAAGATCGCCGATCAGCTCATCGTCCAGGCCTGGGACGAGTAGGACCCGGCCGGGAACGGCAGGCATCCCGAGGAGGACCGCGCGAATCCGGGCCGCCTCCCGGCCGGCCCGGACCCGGTGAGCGGGTCCGGAGACGGTGCGTTCGACGAGCCCGGTCTGCGCGGCCTCCCCGCCGATGCGGCGGGCGAGTGCGGTGCCGTCCAGGAGACGGGCCCGGGTCATGCTGCCCGCTGCCGGGCCGGGATCGGCTCTTTCGCCCAGGCACGCGGCAACCGTCACGGACCGCTCCCGGCACCGCGCCGTGCCTCGCGACCGTGCCGGTCGGCGCGGACCCGGCGTCCGTGACGTGCGTCCGCGTGAAGCGGAACCGCTGCCGTGAGGCCGGCGCGCAGTCCCGCCACGTCGCGCTGCCCGCCGCCACGACCACTGCCGGACTCGTGGCGGAGTTGCGCGCGCTGTCGGCGGAGCCGGGGGTGCGGGGAGTCCTGCTCCGGCACGCGGTGGGTGACCACGTCGACGAGCGGGCCGTGTTCGAGGCGATCGCCACGGGAGAAGGACGTCCACGGTGTCGTCCTCGCCTCGTTGGCCACGATGGGCTCCGGCCCGACGGGATTCGTCTCCCGCACGCCCGGCGGCATTCTGCGGCTGCTGGACGAGTACGGTGTCGGCCCGGCCTTGAAGCGGGCCGTGGTGGTGGGCCGCGGCGCGGTCCTCGGCCAGGGCGGTCGTGACCGACGCGGGCCACAGCTGGCTCACCGACACCCGACGTGGCGACGTGGAGCGGCAGTTCGAGGCGGAGTACCTGACGCCGGTCCGGCTCTCGTGGCTCCGCACGGCCGAGCGGGCGGAGGAGCCGCGAGGAGCGTACGAGGCGGTCCGGTACGGGGCGCTGCGCGGGCGGCTGCCGGCCTGCTGCGTGCCGGCTGCGCGGCGTCGGCGGCTCCGGTCCTGCTGACGCCGGCCGCCACCGCGCAGAGCCGCGGACGGCCCCGCCCCGCGGTCACCGCATGGTCAGGACCATCCGGAACCGCGCGGCGCCGGAGAGCATGCGGTCGTACGCCTCCCCGGCCTGCTCCAGCGGCACCGTCTCGGTCATCGGGCGGATGCCGTGCAGGGCGCTGAACGCCATGGTGTCCTCGACGTCCTGGGCGGTGCCGGAGGGGTGTCCGCGGATGACACGGCCGGCTCCGATCAGCTGGACCGGGCTGATGCCGAGCGGCTCGGGGGTGGCGCCGATGACCACCAGCTCGCCGCGCGGCGCGAGTCCGTCCACGGTGGCCGTGATGGCCTCGGAGTTGCCGGCGGTGGCCAGGACGACCTGCGCCCCGCCGAGGGACTGGAGCGCCTCGGCCACCGGGGTCCCGGCGGTGCTGTCGACGTAGTGGTGGGCGCCCAGCTGCCCGACGAAGCCGGCTTTCTCCGCGCCGCGGGCGATGGCCACGGTCTCGAAGCCCATCGCGACCGCGTACTGCACGCCGAGGTGGCCGAGGCCGCCGACGCCGAGAACGGCGACCAGGTCCCCCGGCCGGGCGGAGCTGCGCCGCAGCCCGTTGTACGTGGTGACGCCCGCGCAGGCCATGGGCCCGGCGTCGCTCGCCGCGAGCGCGTCGGGAATCCGGGCCAGGGCGTCGACGGGTGCGACGACCTGCTCGGCGAAGCCGCCGTCGTAGGCCCAGCCGGGGACCGCGAGCTCGGCGCAGAGGATGAAGTCACCTCGGCGGCAGGCCCGGCAGTGGCCGCAGCTGCCGCCGAACCAGCCGACCGCGACCCGGTCGCCGGCCTGCCATCCCCGGTTACGCGTGCCCTCGCCGAGCGCTTCGATCCGCCCGGCGATCTCGTGCCCCGGGACCTCGGGGAACGTGATGCCCGGCAGTCCGCCGGTCACGAAGAAGGCGTCGCTGTGACAGATGCCGCACGCCTCGACGGCGATCCGCACCTGGCCCGGGCCCGGCTGCGGGACCTCCCGCTCGGTCAGCTCGAACGCGCCGCCCTCGGTGGTCACCTGCGCGACTCGGTAGGTACTCATGCGTCCCTCCGGAGAACGTGCGACGGCCCCCCGCACCAGCACACCAGCTCCGGGCCGATCCCGCGCGCCGAACCGGCTGGGTAACGGCCGCCGCGCGTCACGTGTCGCGGGGCCGCCAGTCCTCCGGCCGGAGCATGCCCAGCAGCAGCCGGACCAGCTCGTCCACCATCTCGTCGAGGGTGGCGTCCACCCAGCCGGCGGTCCAGTCGTGCAGCAGGCCGTTGACGCTGCCGATGAAGGCGGTGGCAGCGAGGCGGTAGTCGCGGGGTGCCGCCTCCCCGCGGGCCACGGCCGCGTCCGCCTCGGCGCGGATGAGGTCGATCCAGCGGGCCCGGCGGGCCAGCCGCTGCTCCTCCAGGCGGGGGCTGACGCCGACGATCTCCACGAAGGTGATGCGGACGCGGTGCGGGTCGCAGGTGACGCCGCGGGCATAGGCCCGGAAGAGCGTGGTGGCGCGCTCGGCCAGCGGCAGGCCCTCGGCGGTGGCCAGGGCGTCGAGGACGGCCTGTTCGGCCCAGCCGTTGACCTGGAGGTGCAGGGCGGCGAGGACGTCCTCCAGGCTGCGGAACTCCTCGTAGAACTGGCGCGTGGACAGGCCGGCGGCCTGGCTCAGCGCGGCGACCGTCGTCCCCCGGTAGCCGGGGGTGCCGCCGAACAGCCGCAGCGCCGCGTCGAGGAACCGGCGGCGGCGTTCGGCCTGCCGCTCCTCGGCGGACCGGCCGCCGTAGCGTCCCGTCGGCGCCCTGAGCCTGCCCTCCACGTGTCCACCTCCGTCATCCCACCGCTCACGCAATCTTGTCGTGCACACCTCTTGTCGAGAAGGCGATCCCGTCCTTACTTTTCAGTAAGTTGACTGTGAAAGCGTGCGTGTTCAGATTCCCCCACCCGAGGAAAGAGAGCCGTCATGCCTGCTTCGAGAACCAGGCACCTGTGCTCCGTGGCCGCCGCCCTCGTCCTGGCCGCGGCCGGCCCCGCGACCGCCGCCTCCGCGGCACCCGCCGCCCCCGACAACCTGCGCGAGGTGCTGTTCGTCGGCAACAACTGGGACGGCACCGCCGACGTCATCAGGTCCACCGGCGACTTCGGAAAGGTCGGCCGCGTCGACGTCATCCCCGACAAGGACGCGCGGATGAAGGAGATCAACGCCGACCCCATCAAGTGGATCTACTTCCAGGCGATCCGCAACAGCGTCGGCGAGGGCCACGACCAGTACGCCGACGACATGTACTCCACCCCGGACGGCAGGTCGGTCGTGGTGTCCCGGCCCAGTTTCGCGGACGTCGTCTCGATCGACCTGGCCACCGGCAAGGTCAACTGGCGCTTCCCCGTCTCGGGTTACCGGGCCGACCACATGGCGGTCTCCCCGGACGGCACCCGGGTCGCCGTCTCCGCCTCCACCGCGAACACCGTGCACGTACTGGACATCACCACCGGCAGGCAGCTCGGCTCCTTCGCCACCGGCGACAAGCCGCACGAGAACGTCTTCACCCGGGACGGCAGGTACATCTGGAACATGGCCATCGGCGACGTCAACACGGCGCTGGACGACCCCGGCTGGGACTGGACGAAGGGCGACCGGCACATCACGGTCGTGGACGCGACGACGTACAAGCAGGTCAAGGTCGTCGACATGCGCCAGCGGCTGGACGCGTTCGGGCTGAAGGACTTCTCCGACGCGGTGCGCCCGGCGGTCTTCTCCCCCGACGAGTCCGAACTGTACTTCCAGGTGTCGTTCTTCAACGGCTTCCTGGAGTACGACCTCGCCACCGACAGGATCACCCGGGTGAAGGCCCTGCCGAAGAACCCGGCGACCAGCGAGGACCGCACGACCTGGGTCAACGACTCGCGGCACCACGGCATCTCGATGAACCCGGCGGGCACCAAGCTGTGCGTCGCGGGCACCATGGACGACTACGCGACCGTGGTCGACCGCGCCACTCTCCAGGAGGGCCCGCTGGTGGCGGCGTCCAAGCCGTACTGGGCGACGGTCAGCGGTGACGGCAACGACTGCATCGTCTCCGAGAGCGGCGCGGACCAGGTGACGGCGATCGACTTCGCCACCGGCAGGAAGGTGACGTCGGTCCCGGTCGGCGACCACCCGCAGCGCGTCCGCCTGGGCCACGTCCGGACCGACTGGACAGGCACCGGCGGCAGTTGACCGGCCATCGGTCCCGAGCGCTCGGGCGGTGGTTCTCAGGCGGTGGCCTCCGGGATGCCCCACTCACCCGGAGGCCACCTCGCCGTGCGTCGGAACCGTGCCGCCGCCCACGCGGCCGGCTCGGACAGGGCCGCGCCGTCGAACCAGAGGGAGCCGGCAGGGGTGGCGGGCGGCACGCCCGCCACCGTCAGGAACCCGCGGACGACGACCAGAACGGCCGGGTGAGCCGGCGCGCCCGGTGGCCGGGGACGGCTCAGCCGGGGACCGTACCGGCGCACTGGTCCGGGTCGCCGGCCACGCGCGCGTGCAGGTGCTGGTCGTGCCAGCCGTCGGCGTGCAGCAGGGCGCTGCGCTGGGTGCCCTCGTAGGTGAAACCGGCCTTGTGGGCCACCCGGCAGGACGCGGGGTTGGCCGTGGAGTGGCACAGCCGCAGCCGGTGCAGGCCCAGGTCGTCCAGGGCCCACCGGGCGAGCCGGCGGGTGGCCCGCACGGCGACCCCGGCGCCGCGGGCCTCCGGCAGCAGCCAGTAGACGATCTCGGCGGCGCCGCCCGCGAGGTCGACGTCGTTCAGGCCGATGAGACCGGCGGCCGGGCCGTCGGGCGGGGCGACGGCCCACACGGCACCGGTCTCGGCCCGCCACCGCTCGTGCATGCGGGCGATCCGGGTACGGGCGTCCGCGGGGTCGGCGACGGTGAACAGGTTCCACTGCCGGATCGCCGGATCCCGTGCGGCGCACAGCAGCGCCCCGGCGTCGTCCGCCCGCCAGGGGCGCAGCTCCAGGCCGGCGGACAGTCCGAGCACGGGCTGGCCGCGGCCGGCCATGCGGCCCGCCGGGACGACGTCGGACCTGCCGGCAGTGTCGATCATCCCGGCATCCTCGCACGGGCGGCCCGGCGCCCTCACCGGGCCGCGGGGCAGACCGTGGTGGCCTCGGTCATCGCGGGGGAAGCCGGTGCAGGGTGACCTCGGTCAGGGTTGCGTCCGTGACCGTCGCCGTGAGGTAGGTGCAGTGCGGTTGGCGGCGGCGGTCGGTCGGGGAGCCGGGGTTGAGGAGGCGCAGGCCGCCGGGGGCGGTGGTGTCCCAGGGGATGTGACTGTGCCCGAAGACCAGGACGTCCACGCCGGGGAAGCGGGCGGCGCAGCGGGCCTCGCGGCCCTGGGCGGGGCCGGTCTCGTGCACGACGGCGAAGCGCAGCCCGCCCAGCTCGGCGCGGGCCACCTCGGGCAGCCGGGCGCGCAGGTCCGGGCCGTCGTTGTTGCCGTACACGCCGATCAGCCGGCGGCTGCGGCTCTCCAGCAGGTCGAGGGTGGCGGCGTCGACCCAGTCGCCGGCGTGCAGGACGACGTCCGCGTGCGGGAGTTCGGCGAGCAGCGGCTCCGGGAGCCGCTTGGCCCGCTTGGGCAGGTGCGTGTCGGACATGATGAGGAGGCGCACGTCGTCGGCCTAGGCGGGTCGCGCGGTGAGACGGCGGAAGCCGCGCACGGTACCGAGCAGGACGGCACCCGCGCCGAGGACGGTGGCGGCCGGGTGCCGGACCAGGGTCTCCTGCCACGAGCGGGCGTGGGAGCTGTCGTCGAAGGCGCCGTGGGCGCCCCGGTCGTCGGCGCGCTCACGGTCCACCGGCTCGAAGAGGTTGTCCAGGCCGGCGGGCGGGATGCGGTCGGTCTGCTGGGAGTCGAAGCCGGTGCGGGCCAGGTAACGGTCGAGCAGGGCCGGGACGAGCCGGTTGGCCCAGATGGTGGCGGCGGTGGAGGCGCCGACGTAGTACTGCTTGCGGCGCGGGTGCTCGGCCGCGTACAGCACGCTCCGCGCGGCGACCTCGGGCTGGTAGATCGGCGCGACCGGCATGGGGTGCCGGGGCAGCCGGGAGCGTACCCACTGGAACTGGGGTGTGTTCACGGCGGGCATCTGGGCGACGGTGACGTGCACGTTGCTGCCCCGGTGCAGCAGTTCCGTGCGCAGGGCGGACGTGAAGCCGTTGATGGCGTGCTTGGCGCCGCAGTACGCCGACTGCAGCGGGATCGAGCGCTCCCCGAGCGCGGAGCCGACCTGCACGATCGTGCCCCTGTCGCGGGGCAGCATGCGCTTCAGGGCCGTGCGGGTGCCGTTGACGAAGCCGAGGTAGGTCACGTCGGTGACCCGCTCGAACTCCTCGGCGGTGATCTCCGCGAACGGCGCGAACACGGTGGAGAACGCGCAGTTGATCCACACGTCGATGGGGCCGAGCGCCTTCTCCGCGGCGTCGGCGGCGGCCTCCAGCTGCGCCGGGTCGGCGACGTCGGCCACCTGCACCAGAGGCCGCCCGCCGAGCGCGGCGACCTCGTCGGCCGCCTCCTTCAGGCCGCCCTCACCGCGCGCGACCAGGACGACGTCGGCGCCGCGCCGGGCGTACAGGCGGGCGGTGGCACGGCCGATGCCGGCGCTGGCACCCGTGATGACGACGGTGGGGGGCATGGTCCTCTCCTCTTTCGACGGGTGTCTGCCGGCAGGGGTTCCCCGGCGAGGGGCCCGTCACTCCACCCGGTAGGGTGCCGCCCCCTCCTCGACCAGGGCCAGGCCCAGTCCGGGTGGCCCGCCGGCTCCCGGGGTGACCTGCCGCCGCCGGGGCCGAGGACCCCGTCGAACAGGGTCCGTCCGATGCGGACGTGCTCGCGGACCACCAACACCGCCGTGGTGATCGACTGGAGCAAGTACTGCACCGAGCTGCCGGGCGTCGGCCCGGAGGGGCGCGCCTGCGTGGTCGAACCCGGCCCGGCCAGGCGGGTGTCCGTGCTCCCTGGGTTCGCCGATGTGCCGCCCTGTCCGGACGGGCGAGCACCCGGGTAATAGACAGGTAAGACTGAACAGCTGGGACTGGACAGTTGGTCCTGTCGGTCCTAGCCTGGCGTCATGGTCGACATCTCCGATTCCGCCGCCCGGGCCGCACGTGACCTGCGCGTGGTCTTCAGCAGGCTGCGGCGCCGCATCCGCGAGGTGGCGCGGGACGCCGACCTCAGTCCCTCCCAGGAGTCGGCGCTCACCCTGGCCGGCAAGCACGGCGCGGCCACGGCCAGCGCGCTCGCCGCCGCCGAGGGGGTGCGCCCGCAGTCCATGGCCACCACGCTGGCCGCCCTGGAGCAGCACGGGCTGGTCCGCCGCGCCCCCGACCCCGACGACGGGCGCCGCCAGCTGGTCACCCTGACCGACACCGGCCGGGCCCGTGTCGAGGGCAACAGGCAGGTGCGGGAGGAGTGGCTCGCCCGCGCCTTCCAGGACCGCTACACCGAGGAGGAGCGGCAGACGGTCCTCACCGCGCTGGAGCTGATGGAACGACTGTCACGGCCGTGACACCGAGGCCCAGCGCCCGCGCCCGGACCACCGGCTCCCCCGCCGGAGTCGACCGCCGGCGGCCGTTCGCGCCGCTGGTCCTGGGATCGGTCCTGAACCCCGTCAGCTCCTCGAAGATCGCCGTGGCGCCGGTACGATCGGCGTCGCCCTCGGGGCCCCGCCGGCGCGGACGGCGTGGCCGGTCCCCGCGCTCCGTCCGGCGACCACCGCCGGCCGGCCCGCCGGCCTTCCCGCACCTCGGCGCGCTCAGCGCGTCCGCCGCCACCGCGGCGTTCCACCCGCACCGCGCCGACACGGGCCGGGCTGCACGGCCCGGCCCTGTTCATGCCCACCGGACCAGCACTGCTGCCGGTGACGACCCTGCCCGGCCGTTCCCTCGGCCGGCTCGCCTCCCCCACCTCCGAAAGGCCTGACCGACCCATGTCGCTCACCACGCTCGACCCCCGTACCGCCCTCGTCGCGATCGACCTCCAGAACGGCATCGTGGCCATGCCCACCCAGCCCTACCCGGGCGCCGACGTCGTCTCCCGCACGGCCGGACTCGCCGACGCCTTCCGCGCCCACGGGCTGCCCGTGGTCCTGGTCCGGGTCTCCTTCGCGGCCGACTGGGCGGACGCCGTCCCCGGCCGCACCGAGCACCAGCCGCGCGGCCTCGCCTTCCCGGAGGGCTGGGACCTCGTCGTCGACGAGCTGTCCGGGCACCCCGGGGACATCCGGGTCACCAAGCACAACTGGAGCGCCTTCCACGGCACCGACCTGGACGTCCAGCTGCGCCGGCGGGGCATCACCCAGATCGTGCTGGCCGGCATCGCCACCAGCATCGGCGTCGAGTCGACCGCCCGGGACGCCTACGCCCACGGTTACCACGTCACGCTCGCCACGGACGCCATGGCCGACGCCGACCCGGGCGCGCACGAGAACAGCGTGGAGCGGATCTTCCCGCGGCTCGGCGAGAGCGGCACGAGCGCCGAGATCCTCGAACTGCTCGACAGGACCCGCGCCTGACCCACCGTCCCGGGGCGCGTCCGGGGTCGAGGGGGCCGGGGTTCAGTCCTCGCCGCGCACGATGTTGTCCTCGGTGTCCGCGCCCACCGGCTGGGCCGAGGTCCGGTCCAGGACGGCGGGGCGGCAGGTGCGCACGCCCCGCTCCCGTCGGCGGTGGGCGGTCGCCCAGCCCGTCTCCGCGTCGGCTACGGCCGGTTTCTCACTCGTCTCCGCTCGCGGGACCGGTCCGCCGGACCCGCCCGGGCCCGGGTGCGTCGCGTACCCGACCGGGTCCCCGGACGGGGCAGCGCGCAAACACCGGCGGGCCCGGCGCCGGCTCAGGTCCGGCCACCGCCACCGCCGCCGAACGATCCGCTGGAACCGGACGACCAGCGCGAGCGGCTCTGGTCGTCGGCACGCCGGGTGCCGGAGTTGCCGAGCTGGTGCGGGGTGAGCCGTTCGCCGCCCTCGGAGCGGGGCACCTCGTCGGGCTCGCGGACCTCCCGGGTCTCGTGGACCGGCCCGGACGGCGGCATCTTCGGCTGCTCGTCGGGGCGCGGCGGTGCCGGCTCGCGCTCGCGCACCTTGGCGCCCATCCGGAAGGCCCAGATGATGCCCGCCACCACGGCCACCCCGGCGACGAGGATGAGGATGTACCCGAAGACCTGAGGGCCCGAGGCTGCTTCGTACATGGCAGTGTTCATGGACGGCGGGTACCCGGCGAGACGCGCGGAATGCGCGGACCGGCACCGGTCAGCCGGTCGGCTCCCCGCACCGCGCACCGCCCGGCGGGGTCAGGTACGCTCCGCCGCCGCCTGCTCCACCTCCGCCTCGATCTCACGGCGCGGCCGGCCCGTATCCTTGGCGTACTCGCTGACCGCGGTCTGCACCTCGCGCGCCAGATCCCGCCAGGCGCGCAGGGCGGTTTCGTAGGTGCCCGACTGGACGCCCGTCATCCCCCGCTCGGCCGGCGGGCCGTAGGCGTCCCGCAGTTCCGCGACCATGGCGCGGGCCGCGTCGGCCGCGCACTGCTTCTGCACCAGTTCCTCAAAGGTGTGTGCCACACCAACCGACCCTAGGCAAGGGTCGCGGAGCGCGCCTCCCCAAACTGTCCGAACGGCTCCCCCGCGCCGCTGCCCGGCCGGCGGATCAGCCGTCGAGCACCAGGTCCGCCCAGACCTGTTTCCCACCGCTGACCGGGATGGTGCCCCAGGTCGCGGACACGGCCTCCACCAGCAGGATGCCCCGGCCGCCGGTGGCCTCCCAGCCGATGCTGGCCGGCTGGACGGGGCTGCGCGGCGAGGAGTCGGCCACGGCGAGCCGCAGCCGGTGGTTGACCAGACCGAGGTCGAGCCGGACCGGGCCGCCGGTGTGCACCAGGGCGTTGGTGACCAGCTCGGAGACGACCAGCAGGGCGGCGTCGACCGTGTCCTGGGGCACGCTCCAGGTCCGCAGGGTGCGCCGGGTGAAACGGCGGGCGTGCCGCACCGCCTCCGGCACCCGCCACACCGTCCAGCTCTCCCGCAGCGGCCGTACGGCCATGCCGTCGTAACGCATCAGCAGCAGGGCCACGTCGTCCCCGCGGTGCGCACCGGTGAGCAGGGCGTCGGCGACCAGTCCGAGGTGGGCGGGGTCGGCGGCGGCCAGTTCGCGGGCGAGGCGGTCCATGCCGGCGTCGAGGTCGGTGGCGGCGGACTCCACCAGGCCGTCGGTGGTCAGCGCGATCACCGTGCCGGGTTGCAGCCGGAGCGGGGTCATCGGAAACTCGGCCTGTCCGAGCACGCCGAGCGGCGGGCCGCCCTCGGCCTGCACCACTTCCGGGGTGCCGTCCGGGTGGCGCAGCACGGGCTGCACGTGACCGGCGCGTACGCACCAGGCGGTGCCCTGCTCGATGTCGATGTCGACATAGGCGCAGGTGGCGAACAGGTCGGTCTCCATGTCCAGCAGCAGCCGGTTGGCGTGGGCGACGACGACGTCGGGGGTGTGGCCCTCGACGGCGTAGGCGCGCAGCGCGGTGCGCATCTGGCCCATCAGGGTGGCGGCGCCCGCGTTGTGGCCCTGGACGTCGCCGATGACCAGGGCGACGTGGTTGTCGGCGAGCGGGATCACGTCGTACCAGTCGCCGCCGACCTCCAGGCCCGCCGTGGTCGGCAGGTAGCGGGCGACGGCGACCGCGCCGGGCAGCCGGGGCAGGCGGCGCGGCAGCAGGGTGCGCTGGAGCATGCCGACGAGCTCGTGCTCGGCGTCGAAGGCGTGGGCTCGCAACAGGGCCTGGCCGGTCAGGGCGGCGCAGGCGGTGAGCAGGGCGCGTTCGTCGGGGGTGAAGTCGTGCGGGCGGTCCCAGCCGATCAGGCAGGCGCCGGCCATGCGGCCGCCGGCGGGCAGGGGCAGTACGGCGAGGCCGCCGCGGCCGACGTCGGCGAGGGCGGGTTCCAGCTCGGGGCCCTCGGACCAGATCCGGGTACGGCCCTCGCGCAGCGCGGCGGCCAGGGTGGGCATGGACCGCACCGGTGCGTCGGGCCATTCGCTGCGCCATTCGCTGCGCCACACGTCGGGCCACGCCTCGGGCTGGGGCGGGTCGAGGACGGTGACCACGAGCCGGTCGTTCTCCAGTTCGGCGAGCGCGATCCGGTCGGCCCGGAGCGGCTTGCGCAGTGCGGCGACGACGGCCCGGCCGACGTCCTTGACGGTGCCGGCGGTGGTGAGCGAGGCGGCCAGGCGCTGCACGCGGGCCACGTCGGTGACGCCGGAACGCTCCGTGGAGGCGTCGGTGACGGTGCCGACGAGCCGGGCGGAGCGGCCCTTCCCGCTGAGCAGCAGCCGGCCGCGCAGCCGCAGCCACCTGGGCGGCCCGGTGGGCTGGAGGATGCGGAACTCCAGCTCGCGGTCGCCGATGGCCATGTGGTCGGCCTCGACCACGGACATCAGCGCGGGCAGGTCCTCGGGCACCGTGCGGCCGAGCAGGGACTCCACCCGGCCGTCGAAGTCCTCCCGGCTGATGGCGAACAGCCGCAGGATCGCGTCGCCGACCTCCACCCGGCCGGTGTCCATGGCCAGGCTGAAGGCGTCCTCGGGCAGCTCGCCGGTGTCGCACACGACGTCCGGTGCGGGTACGGCGACGGTGTGGGCGATCAGCTCCAGGCAGGCGCGTTCGTCGCCGTGGAAGCCGCCGGGGTGCTCGCCGACGGCCAGCAGGCAGCCGCCACCGGCCGGGCCGAGCGGCAGGGCGGCCACGGAGAAGTCGGCGGACGGGGTGCGGCGCGCGTCGGCGCAGCCGGCCAGTTCGGCGGGGCCGAGCCACTGCGGCCGGCCGGTGCGGTGGGCCTCGGCGACCGGGGACGCGCCGGTGGCCGCGTAGCCGTCCCGGAGGCCGTAGAGGGTGCGGGGCAGGCCGGCCGACTCGGCGAGGAGCAGCTGCGCGGGATCGCCGCCGGGTGTGTACACCCCGGCGAAGGACGCCCCCCCGAACACGAGGGCCTGTTCCAGGACCCGGCGGAGCCGGTCGGGGGTGGCCGGTGACGCCAGCAGCGACGCGAGGGCGGCTCCGGCCCGCTCCGGCACCGTTCTGGTTGCGCTGATCGCAGCGCCCTCACTCACCACTTCGCCATTACAGCGCGTATCGGCCGTCCGCGCAGCCCCGGTGACGTGGCTCAGGCGGCTGTCGTCCGGATGCCCCTGCTGAAGGTGGCCGTCAACGCGGCGACGGCCACCAGCACCGGGAAGACCAGCAGGGCCGTCCTCGGCTCCCACCGGGCCAGCAGTGCTCCGGCGAGGGCGGGGGCGAGGGCGCTGGCCGAGCCGGCGGCGAGCAGGAGCCCGCCGACGACGCGGCCCTGGAGATGGTCCGGGGTGACGGCGGCCTGGTGTCCGAAGAGGGCGGCGTTCGCGGTGGGCCCGAGGAACACGGCGGCGGCCAGCGGTACGGCGGCCCAGACGGTGGTGGCCAGCAGGGTGCCGACCGTCATGAGCGCGGCGGTCACCCAGCACAGCAGCGTGATCAGGACGGGCAGGCGCAGCCGGCGCTGGAGCGCCGGGGCGGCGAAGGCGCCGAGGAACCCGCCCAGCGCGAAGATCGTGCCGGCGAGGCCGACGAGGAACGGCGACAGGCCGGCGCGCCGGAGCGAGAGGGTCATCGCGAAGATCATGCCGGTGAAGGCCATGTTGAGCGGGGCGGCGACCAGCAGCAGGGCCCGCAGGAACGGATGGCCCAGCAGGAACCGCACGCCCTGCGTGGCCGACGCGACGGCGGCCGGGGGCGCCTCCTGCCGGGCCTGCTGGAGGGGCCGGCGGATGAACAGGACGGCCGCCAGGGACAGCAGGAAGCTGAGCGCGTTGCCGAGGAAGGGCAGCGCCCGGCCCAGCCCGAACAGCAGACCGCCCAGCGGCGGGCCGGCCAGCGAGACGCCGTAGGCCCGCGCCTCGTTGCGGGCGACCGCGGTGGTCAGCTGGTCGGTGCGGACCAGGTTGCGGACCGAGGCGTGCTCGGCGGTGCTGAAGACGGCGGTGGCGGCGGCGCCGGCCACGACCGCCGCGAGGATCAACGGGAGCGACGCCGTGTCCGTGACGACCGCGCATCCGAGGAGGGCGTACACGGCGATCCGCAGGACATCGCAGACGATCATGAGCCGGCGCCGGTCGAAGCGGTCGGCGAGGACACCGGCCGGCAGCCGGCACACCATCGTGGTGACGAGGCCGGCGGTGCCGACGAGTCCGGCCTGCGCCGGGGACCCGGTCCACTGCAGGACCAGCAGGGGCAGGGCCAGGTCCACCATGGCGCCGCCCAGGTCGGACAGGCACTGACCGGTCCACAGCAGGTTGAAGTCGCGGTTGCGCCACAGGCTCGGCGGCCGGCCGGTCGCGCGCCCGGCGGCATCCTCGGTGAGCGGCGGCCGGGTCACACGGGGTCCTTGGTGTCCGAGGACTCCAGGGGAGCGTCGCGGGGTGGGGCGGGTGCGGGTGGCGCGGTGAGCGGCGGTGTCGGGGGGGCCACCGACTCCTGGACGGGCGTGGTCGGGATGACGAGCAGCTTGGTGACGTTGCCGTCGTCGTCGACGACGTCCCGGACGTGCCGGAAGCCCAGCCGGCGGCACATGGCGAGGCTGGCGGTGTTCCCGGCGCCCACCATGCCGTACGCCTCGGTGACTCCCAGGTTGTCGGCGGCGTGCCGGAGCAGGCCGCGCACCACCTCGCCGCCCAGTCCACGCCCCCAGTAGCCCGGGGCGAGCGCGGTGACGAGTTCGTGGCCGTCCACGTTGCCGGTCCGCTTCACCTCGGCGTGACCGACGTACGTGCCGGCCAGCCACAGGCCCCACACGTCGAAGCGGCGTTGCGGGTACACCTCGGTGAGGATGGCGCGGAACAGCTCGCGGACCTCCGGTTCGGGTACGAGGTCCTGGCCCATCCAGCGGCACACCTCCTCGTCGCGCAGCAGGCCGACGAAGGCGTCCTCGTGCTCGGGCCGGTACGGCAGGAACTCCAGGCGTTCGGTGCGCAGGACGGGGGTCATGGCGGGCTCCTCGGAAGTGATGTGGTGCGGTGCCGTGCGGGCCGAGGGCGGTGGGGCGCCGGGGCGGGAAGGCGTGGGGGAGCGTGGGACGTGGGGGCTGGGGTGCCGGGCCGGCCTGGTGCGGCCGGCCCGGCGTGCCGGTGTCGCGGCCGGGTCAGGCCCCGGCGTTCTCCATGCGCTCGCGCAGGCTCTTCGGACGCATGTCGGTCCAGACCTCGTCGACGTAGGCGGAGCACTCGGCCTCGGTGCCCTCCTTGCCGACGGGCTGCCAGCCGGCGGGGACCTCGATGTCGGCGGGCCAGAGGGAGTACTGCTCCTCGTCGTTGCGCAGCACCTGGTAGCGGGTGTTCTCGTCCATGTCGGATTCCTCAGGTCGTGTGGTCGGGATGGTCGGCTCGGGAGGGTCGTGCGGGCGGGTCGGGGCGCGGGGTGAGCGGGGGCCGTGCCGGTCGGTTCGCCGGCGGGGCGCCCCGCGGGGGCGGAGGGTCGTCACCGGCCTCCCCTGGCGTGCCGGGCGAGGTGGCGCAGGGCCTCGGCGAACTCCTCGGCCACGCGGCGGACGGTCTCCGTGTCGTGGACGCCGGGCCGGTGGTGCCAGGTGAAGGCGAGACGGCCGTGCTGTACGGCGCCCACCACCTCCACCAGGTGCGAGCCGGGGTCCCGGGGGTCGTGGTCCTGCCCGAAGGAGCCGTGTTCGGCGCGGACCAGGCCGCCGTCCCCGGTGTCGGGGCGGGCGTCCCACTGGCCGAGGTAGTTGAAGACCACCTGGCTGTGTGCGCTGCCGCCGAGGCGCTCGCGGACCTGGGGCGGTCCGAAGGTGCGCAGGGCGCCGAAGCCGATGCCGTTGCCGGGCACGGCCCGCAGCTGGCGGCGCACGGACTTCACCAGGGACCGCCAGTCGCGGTCCGGGCCGAGGTGGCCGGGGTCGGACACCTGGAGGGCGACCGGGTAGACGGTGGTGAACCAGCCGACGGTGCGGGAGAGGTCGACGCCGTCGAGGAGGTCCTCGCGGCCGTGGCCCTCCAGGTCCAGGCGGACCCGGTCGTGTCCGGTCCAGCGGGCCAGCGCCAGGGCGAGGGCGGCGAGCAGGACGTCGTTGACCCGCGTGCGGTAGGCGGTGGGCGCGGAGCGCAGCAGGGCCTCGGTGTCCTCCTCGCCGAGTTCCACGCTCACCACGGCCGCCGGTCCCGGCCGGGGCGCCGGAGCCGGGTCCGCCGGGGCGGGTTCGGCGCGTACCGCCTGTTCCCAGTGCGGCAGTTCGTGGTCGAGACCGCCGTCGGCGACGAACGCGGCCAGTCCCCGCGACCACGCGCGGAAGCTGGTGCCGCGCTCCCCCAGCGTGACCGGGGCGCCCTGGAGCGCCTGCCGGTAGGCGGTCTCCAGGTCGTCGCGGAGGATGCGCCAGGAGACGGCGTCCACGACCAGGTGGTGGGCGACGAGGAGGAGGAATACGGGCCGGCCCGGTTCGCCGGTGAACAGCGCCGCGCGCAGTTGCGGGCCGTGGGCCAGGTCGAAGCCCGCGTGCAGCTCGTCGGCGGCCTTGGCCATGGCCGCGTCGGCGTCCTCGGCGGACAGCCCGGTGAGGTCGTGGCGGGTGAGGATGTCGTGGCCGCCGGCGGGCGGCGGGTTGAACTGCCGCCAGCCGTCCGCCTCCCGGGTGAACCGCATGCGCAGGGCGTCGTGGTGCTCCAGCAGCGCGTCGAGGGCGGCCCGCAGCGCCCGCGGGTCGGGGGTGCCGTCGAGTTCCAGCAGCGCCGACTGGTTGAAGTGCTGGTGGGCGGCGCGCGGGCTGGTCAGGAACCAGTGCTGGATCGGGGTGAGCGGCACCTCGCCGGTCACGGGACCCTCCCCGGACCGCTGCGGCGCGCTGCGGACGACCGTGGCGAGGTCGGCGACGGTCTGGTGGGTGAACAGGTCCCGGGTGGCGATGTGCAGGCCGTCGCGGCGCAGCCGGGAGACGACCTGCATGCTCAGGACCGAGTCGCCGCCGAGCGCGAAGAAGTTGTCGTCCGCGCCGACCTCGTCGATGCCCAGCACGTCGGCCCAGATTCGGGCGATGCGGCGTTCGGTGGCGGTGCGCGGCGCGGTCCGTGGCCCGTCACCGGCGCGGGCGGGCCCGGGTGCGGGCAGGGCCCGCCGGTCGGTCTTGCCGTTCGGGGTGAGCGGCAGCCGGTCGAGCGGCACGAAGGCCGACGGCACCATGTGCGGCGGCAGCAGCCCGCCCAGGTGCAGCCGCAGCTCGCCGACGGGCAGCGCGGCGGACGGCTCGGCCTGGACGACGTAGGCCACGAGCCGGGCGGGGGCGCCGGGCGTGTCCGCCTCGCGTACGGCCACGACCGCGTCCCGCACCAGGGGGCTGCGGCGCAGCGCGCTCTCGATCTCCCCGGGTTCGATGCGGAAGCCGCGCAGTTTGACCTGGTCGTCGGCGCGTCCGGCGAAGCGGAGCAGGCCGTCGGCGGTCCAGCGGACCAGGTCCCCGGTGCGGTACATCCGCTCCCCCGGCGCACCGAACGGGTCGGCGACGAACCGCTGGGCGGTGAGCCCGGGCCGGCCCGGGTAGCCGCGGGCGAGTCCGGGCCCCGCGATGTACAGCTCGCCGGTCACGCCGGGCGGGACGGGCCGCAGGGCGGCGTCCAGCACGTGGACGCGGGTGCTGCCGGCGGGGCGGCCGATCGGCGGGGCGCCGGTGCCGGGGGTCAGCGGGCCGGTCCAGGTGGCGACGACCGTGGCCTCGGTGGGCCCGTAGGAGTTGATCATCCGACGGCCGGGCGCCCAGGTCTCCACCAGGTCGGCGGGGCAGGCCTCGGCGCCCACGATCAGTGTGCGCAGGGCGGGCAGGGCGGCGGCGGTCTCGGGCGCCACGGTGGCCAGCGCGGCCGGCGGGATCAGGGTGTGGGTGATGCGCCGCTCGGCGAGCACCTCCGCCAGCCGTTCCCCGACCAGCGGCCCCTCCTCACCGGTGACCAGGGCGGCCCCGCTGAGCAGGGAGACGCACAGTTCCAGGACGGAGGCGTCGAAGCTGGGCGAGGCGAACTGGAGCACCCGGTCGCCGGGGCCCGCCGCGTACTGTTCGGCGGCGGACGCGGCGAAGGCGGCCAGTCCCCGGTGGGTGACCGCCACGCCCTTGGGGGTGCCGGTGGATCCCGAGGTGTAGATGACGTAGGCGGGGTGCGCGGGGGTGAGCGCGGTGGGGCGGTCGGCGTCCGTGGGCGCGGTCTGTGGCCCGTCGGCGGTCCACACCTCGGCGGGGTCGCCGAGGACCAGGTGGGTGTTCGCGTCCCGGATCATGAACTCGCGTCGCTGCGGCGGGTAGTCGGGGTCGACGGGCAGGAACGCGCCGCCGGCCTTGGCGACGGCGAGCTGGGCCACCACCGTCGCCGCGGAGCGGGGCAGGGCCAGGGCCACCACCCGCTCCGGTCCGACGCCGTCCCGCAGCAGCCGGTGGGCCAGCCGGTTGGCCGCCCGGTCGACGTCGGCGTAGGTCAGCTCCCGGTCGCCGTCCACGAGTGCCACCGCGTCCGGGGTGCGGGCCGCCTGCCGTTCGAACAGGTCGGGCAGGGTCGCCTCGGGCACCGGGCGGAAGGTGCCGCGGCCCTGGTCCAGCAGGGTCTTCAGGTCGTCGTCGGAGGTCAGCGGCAGGGCGCCGAGCGGGCGGTCCGGGTTCTCGGCGACGGCGTCCAGCAGGGTGCCGAGCTGGCCGGCCATCCGCTCGGCGGTGGCGGCGTCGAACAGGTCGGTGTTGTAGGTGAGCAGGCCGTGCAGGGCTCCGGAACCGGTCTCGGCGAACTCCAGGGTGAGGTCGAACGCGGCCTGCTCCGACTCCGGTTCGACGTCGGTGACGTCCAGCCCGGGCAGGTGGAGGTCGGCCGCCGGGGTGTTCTGGAGGACGACCATGACCTGGAAGAGCGGGCTGCGGCTGGTGTCGCGGACCGGCTGCACCTCGTCCACGACCCGCTCGAAGGGCACGTCCTGGTGGGCGAAGGCGTCGAGGACGGTCTGCCGCACCGCGCCCAGGAAGGTGGTGAACGGCTGTTCGGCGTCGGCCCGGGACCGCAGCACCAGGGTGTTGACGAAGAACCCGACCAGGGCCTGGGTCTCGGCCCGGTCGCGGCCGGAGGTGACGGTGCCGACGGCGATGTCGTCCGCACCGGAGAGCCGGGCCAGATAGGCCTGCGCGGCGGCGACGAGCGTGGTGAACAGGGTGGTTCCCCGGTCCCGGGCGAGCCCGGTCAGCCGCCGGGCCGTCCGGGCGGACACCACCAGGGGGGTGGTGGCGCCGGCGCTGGTGCGCACCGGCGGCCGGGGCCGGTCGGTGGGCAGGTCCAGCGGTGCGGTGCCCGCCAGGTGCTGCTTCCAGTAGGCGAGCTGCCCGTCCGCGTCGGCGGCGCCGGCCGTGCGCTGCCAGTGCGCGTAGTCGGCGTACTGCACCGGCAGCGGCGGCAGCTCCTCGTGCGCCAGGCCCAGTTCGGCCCGGTAGAGGTGGGCGAGGTCGCCGAGCAGGACGGAGGTGGACCAGCCGTCGGTGACGATGTGGTGCAGCGTGAGGGTGAGTACGTGGTCGTGGTCGGCGAGCCGGACCAGCCCGGCACGCAGCAGTGGTCCCTGACGCAGGTCGAAGGGTCGGGAGCGTTCCCCGGCGAGCAGGGCCCGCAGCGCGGGCTCCCGTTCGCCGTCGGTGAGGCGGGACAGGTCGCGCACCGGCAGCGGTACCTCCTGCGGCGGGTGGACGCGCTGTACGCCGTGTCCGTCGACGCTGTCGAAGGTGGTGCGCAGCGACTCGTGCCGGGCCACCAGGGCACCGAGGGCCGCATGGAGCGCGCCGGTGTCCAGGGTGCCCTGCAGGCGCAGGGCGAGCGCGGTCACGTACTCGGCGCCGCCGGGGGCGAACTCCTCCAGGAACCACAGGCGTTGCTGGGCGTACGACATCGGCGCGGCCCCCTCGCGGGCGGCCGGGACGATCTCCGGCCGGCCGCTGCCCTGCCGGGTGCCGAGCAGCCGGGCCAGGCCGGCGGGCGTGGGATGGCTGAACACCGCCCGGGGGGTGAGGTCGGTGTCGAAGTCCTCGGCGAGGCGGGAGGCGAGCCGGATGGACAGGATCGAGTCGCCGCCGAGCCGGAAGAAGTCGTCCTCGACGCCGGGCGGTTCGATGCCCAGCACCTCGCCGAAGACGTCCGCCGTGCGGCGCTCGGCCGCGGTGCGCGGCTCCACCCGCCCGGCCTGTGCCGAGGCCCGCGGGGCGGGCAGCGCCGTCCGGTCCACCTTGCCGTTGCCGCTCAGCGGGAGGGCGTCGAGGGGGACGAAGGCACCGGGGACGAGGTACTCGGGCAGGGCGCGGGCGGCGAAGTCCCGCAGTTCCTCGGTGTCCCGGCCGGCCGGGCCGACGACGTAGGCCACGAGCCGCCTGGCGCCCGGCCGGTCCTCGCGGGCCAGCACGGCCACGTCCACGACACCGGGGTGGGCGGCGAGCGCCGCCTCGACCTCGCCGGGCTCCACCCGGAAACCGCGGATCTTGACCTGGTCGTCGGCGCGGCCCAGGAACTCGACGGTGCCGTCCGGCCGACGCCGGGCCAGGTCGCCCGTGCGGTACATCCGGGCCCCGGGCGGACCGCAGGGGTCGGCGAGGAAGCGGGCCGCGGTGTCGCCGGGACGGCCGAGGTAGCCGCGGGCGACGCCCTCTCCGGCCACGTACAGCTCGCCCGCACAGCCCGGCGGTACGGGCCGCAGCCGGGCGTCGAGGACGTGGACGCGCATGTCGTCCAGGGGGTGGCCGACGGGAACGGTGTCGGGCACCGCCGCCGGGTCCGTGAGCGCGTACGAGGTCGCGAAGGTGGTGGTCTCGGTGGGCCCGTAGCCGTCCACGACGGTCAGTCCGGGGCAGGCGGCCAGGACGCGGCGCACGGCCTGGGCGGGGACGACATCGCCGCCGGTCCAGACCTGGCCGAGGCCGCGGAAGCAGTCCGGCGCGTCCTGTGCGAGCAGCCGGAACAGACCTGCGGTCAGCCACAGCGCGCTCAGCCCGTCACCGGCGGTCAGCCGGCGGATCAGGGCCGCGTCCACCCCGTCGCCGGGGGCCACGACGACGCAGCCGCCGTTGAGGAGGGGCGCCCACACCTCGAAGGTGGCCGCGTCGAAGGCCACCGGCGAGTGCAGCAGCACCCGGGCGGACACACCGCCGGCGAACCGGCTGTCGGTGGCGAGCGCCGCGACGTCACGGTGGCGTACGGCGACCGCCTTGGGCCGGCCGGTCGAGCCGGAGGTGAACATCACGTACGCCAGCCGGTCGGGATCGGCGGGCGGCGCCTGCTCCCCCGCGCCGGTGCCGTGCGCCGGCCGGTCGGGACCGGCTTGCGGTGTCGGCTCGTCCCGGGTCCCGGGGCGGGCGGCGGCCACCTCGGCGGCGGTGAGCCGGACGGTCGCGCCCGCCTGGGCGAGGAGGGTGCGGCGGCGCTCCTCGGGGGCCCGGGTGTCGACGGGCACGTAGGCGCCGCCCGCCATGAGCACCGCGAGCTGGGCGACGACGAGTTCGGCGGAGCGGTCCATCAGCAGCGCCACCCGGTCCTCGGGGGCCAGCCCGCCGGCCAGCAGCCGGGCGGACAGGGCGCCGGACCACTCGGCCAGTTCCCGGTAGGTCACCGAACGGTCGCCGTCGGACACCGCTGTCGTGTCCGGGGCGCGGCGGGCCTGCTCGGCGAACAGGTCCACCGGGCTGCGCGGGGCGGCCCGGCGGGCGGTGGTGTTCCAGGCGGCCAGCAGGCCGCGGTCGGCCGGGGTGAGCAGGTCCAGGTCGTCGGTGAGCAGGTCCGGGTCGTCGAGGCCGATGCCGTCCTTGTCGGCGAGGGCGGTGAGCAGGGCGGCGAGCCGGTCCGCGGCGCGCTCGGCGGTGCCTGCGTCGAACAGGGCGGGGTCGTAGGAGAGGTCGAAGCCGAGCCGCTCGGCCAGGTGGGCGCGCAGGCACCAGGGGAAGGTGGTGGCGTCGTCGGCGCGCACCTCCTCGACACGGACGCCCGTGCGGGCCGTGGCCGCCTCGTCCACGGGGTAGTTCTCGAAGACCACCATGCTGTCGAAGAGCGGTTCCCCGGCGGGGATCCCGGTGGCGGCCTGGATGCGGGGCAGGGCGAGGTAGTCGAAGCGGCGGGCGTCGCTCTGCCGCTCCTGGAGGCCGCGCAGCCACGGCAGTACGGGCCCGGACGGTACGCGGACGCGGGTCGGCACCGTGTTGATGAACATGCCGATCATGCCTTCGACGCCGGGCAGTTCGGCCGGGCGGCCGGAGACGGTGGTGCCGAACACCACGTCGTCCCGGCCGCTGTACCGGGCCAGCAGCAGCGCCCAGGCGCCCTCCACCACGGTGTTGACGGTGAGCCCGGCGCGGGCGGCGGTCTCCCGCAGCCGCTGCGAGACGCCGGTGTCCAGCTCGTGGTGGACGGCCGCGGCGGACCGGGCCCGGTGCGCCTCGGCGGGCGTGCGGTCGTACGGCAGCGGGGTGCGGGCGGTGAACCCGGCCAGGGCGTCGGCCCAGTGCCGCTCGGCCGCCGTCTCGTCCTGCTCGCGCAGCCAGTGCAGGAAGTCCGCGAAGGGCCGCCGTACCGGGGGTGGTGTGTGCGGGCCGCCGGTCAGCTCGGCGTAGCGTGCGCAGACCTCGGTGAGCAGCTGTCCGGTGCTCCAGCCGTCGAGGACGATGTGGTGGGTGGACCACAGCAGCAGCACCTCGTCGCCGGGCAGGGCGGCCAGGGTGAGGCGGGTCAGCGGTGCGGCGGTGAGGTCCATGCCCGCCGCGCGGTCCTCGGCCAGCAGCCGGTCGGTGGCCTCGGTGCGCTGTCCGGGGGTGAGGGTGCGCCAGTCGAGGTGGGTGACGGGCAGTGCGGCGTGCCGGTGGACGATCTGGACGGGGTGGGGCAGGCCCTGCCAGTGGACGCTCGTGCGCAGGGCCGGGGTGCGGTCGGCGACCTGCTGCCAGGCCGCGGCGAAGGCGTCCGGGTCGGCCACGCCGGACAGCCGTACGGCGGTGCGGTCGAAGTAGGCGTGCTCGGTGTCGACGAGGCCGTGGAAGAGCATGCCCGACTGGAGCGGGGTGAGCGGCAGGACGTCCTCGACGTGCCGGCCGTCGCCGACGAGCCGGTCCAGCCGGTCCTGGGTGAGGCCGGCGAGGGGGAAGTCGGAGGGGGTGCGGCCGCCCGCGCCGGGCCGGGCGCAGTGTGCCACGAGGTCGCGCAGGGCCGCGGTGGTCTCCTCGGCGAGCCGGCCGACGGTGGCCCGGTCGTAGATCTCCGCCGGGTAGGTCCAGCCGAGTTCGAGGCGGCCCTCCTGGACCACTCCGGTGACGTCCAGGAGGTAGGGGCGGGGTTCGTCGGGGTCGGTGTCCCGGCCGGCCGGGGGCAGGGAGCCGCGGACCAGGCCGTCGGCGGTGGAGCCGCCGGCATCCCACTGGCCGTGGTAGTTGAAGCCGACCTGGGGGGCCGGGGCGGAGGTGAGCGGGCTGTCGGGCCGGAGGTGGCGCAGGGCGCCGTGGCTCAGGCCGTGCAGCGGTACGGCGCGCAGCTGCTCCTTGACGGAGCGAAGGGTGTCGTGCCAGCCGGCGTCGGGGTCGACGCGCAGGGCGAGGGGGAACTCGGCGGTGAACCAGCCCACGGTCCGCGACAGGTCGACGTCGTCGAACAGGTCCTCCCGGCCGTGGCCCTCCACGCCGAGCAGCACGGTGTCGCGCCCGCACCAGCGGGCCAGGGTGCGGCCGAGGGCGCTGAGCAGCACGTCGTTGACCTGGGTGCGGTAGACCTCGGGGACCTGCCGCAGCAGGGCGTCGGTGGTCTCGGCGTCCAGGGTGACGGTGACGGTGTCGGCGGTGCCGTGGGTGTTGGTGCCGGGCCGTCCGGCGGGCAGCGCGACCGGGGCGGCGCAGGTCCGTGTCCAGTAGGGCAGGTCCGCGTCCAGGCCGCCGGAGCGGGTGTGCCGGTCCAGGCGGGCGGCCCAGTGGCCGTAGGACGTGCCCGGGGCGGGCAGTGCGGCCGGGTGCCCGGCCGCGGCGGCCCGGTGGGCGGTCTCCAGGTCCGCCAGCAGGATGCGCCAGGAGACGCCGTCGATCACCAGGTGGTGGGCGGTGATGACGAGTTGCCCCGGCCGTCGGGGGCCGAGGTCGAGGAACAGGACGCGGACGACCCGGCCCTCGGCGGGGTCGAGGGCGGCCTGTGCCTCGTCCGTGAGCCGCTGCGCCTCCCTCTCCACCGCCCCGTCGTCCAGGCCGGTCAGGTCGTGCCGGGTGAAGACGGCGTCCGGTGCCTCGTCCAGCACCTCCTGACGCCAGCCGTCACCGGTGCGGCGGAACCGGGTCCGCAGGGCAGCGTGGTGGCGTACGAGGGTGTCGGTGGCCTGCCGCAGGGCCAGGGGGTCCGCGGCCGGGGCGAGTTCGAGGCGCTGGGTCATGGTGAAGCGCAGCGTCTGCCCGGGGTCGCGCCCGTCCAGGTACCAGTGCTGGATGGGGGTGAGCGGCGCCTCGGCCGGGGTGTCGTCGCCTGCCGTCGTCCGGGGCGCCGACTCGCTGGTGCGCAGGGCGAGTTCGGCGACCGTCTGGTGGCGGAAGACGTCCTTGGTGGTGAGGGCGAGGCCGGCCTGCCGGGCGCGGGAGACGATCTGGATGCTGAGGATCGAGTCGCCGCCGAGCGCGAAGAAGTTGTCCCGGGTGCCGACCCGTTCGACGCCGAGGACGTCGGCCCAGATCGCGGCGAGGCGCTCCTCGGTGCCGGTGCGGGGGGCGGTGTACGGGGTGGCGCTGTCGGGCTGCGCGGGCGGGGCGGGCAGGGCACGCCGGTCGGTCTTGCCGCTGGTGGTGCGCGGGATGCGGGTGAGCGTGACGAACGCGGCGGGCACCATGTGGTCGGGCAGGACACGGCGCAGGGCGACCCGCAGTCCGTCGGCGGAGGGGGTCCGGCCGGCGGTGGGCACCACGTAGGCGACCAGCATGAGACGGCCGGCGTGCTCCCGG
Organism: Streptomyces sp. NPDC014991; assembly: GCF_043080665.1. Classification (NCBI taxonomy): domain Bacteria; kingdom Bacillati; phylum Actinomycetota; class Actinomycetes; order Kitasatosporales; family Streptomycetaceae; genus Streptomyces; species Streptomyces sp. NPDC014991. The sequence continues at coordinate 313,433 of NZ_JBIBVY010000003.1, read as the reverse complement.
GCGGTCACCGCCGCGTCGGTGACATCGGGGTGGCCGAGGAGGGCGGCCTCCACCTCGCCGGGCTCGATACGGAACCCGCGGATCTTGACCTGTTCGTCGGCGCGGCCGAGGAACTCGAGGAGTCCGTCCCGGTCCCAGCGGGCCCGGTCCCCGGTGCGGTACATGCGCTCGCCCGGCGCGCCGAACGGGTCGGCGAGGAAGCGGGCGGCGGTCAGTCCGGGCCGGCCCAGGTAGCCGCGGGCGACCTGCGCCCCGGCCAGGTACAGCTCGCCGGGTGTCCCGGGCGGCACCGGGCGCAGCGCCCCGTCGAGGACGTAGGCCCGCAGGTTGCCGCCGGGGCGGCCGAGGACCGGCCGGCCGGGCCGGTCGGCGCAGCGGCCGTAGACGGCGTCGACGGTGCACTCGGTGGGCCCGTACATGTTGTACACGGCCACGCCCAGCTCGCGTTCGGCGCGCACGAGGTCCTGCCAGGTGGCCGTGGTGACGGCCTCGCCGCCGACGAGCAGCAGCCTCGGGTGGTGGCGGCCGGGGGCGAGCAGACCGGCGGAGGTCAGTTCGCGCAGGAAGGAGGGGGTGACGTTGACCAGGTCGAGGCGGTGTGCGGCGACCTGGGCGCAGAACGCCTCCGGGTCCAGGCGTACGTCCTCGTCGACGAGGTGGAGCTCGTGGCCGAGGGCGAGCAGCAGCGGCCCTTCCCAGGAGGTGTCGAAGGAGAAGGAGGCGCTGAGCGCGCCCCGCAGCCGCCGCCCGCCGGCGGTGTGCGGGGCGAGCAGGTTCTCGCGGTGGTCGTGGCAGAGGTTGACCAGCTGCCGGTGTTCGACGGCGACGCCCTTGGGGCGGCCGGTGGAGCCGGAGGTGTGGATGACGTAGGCGGTGTGCCCGGGCAGCAGCGGCCGGACGCGGTCCGCGTCGGCCGGGTCGTGGGCGGGCAGCCGGTCCCAGGGCACCGCGCCGAGGCCGGTGAGCAGGGTGTGCGGGCGGACGTCGTCGAGGAGGAACGCGACACGGTCCTCCGGGAGCGCGGGGTCGAGGCAGACCAGGGTGGCTCCCGCCTTGAGGACCGCGAGCACCGCCACCACCAGGTCGGAGGTGCGTGGGAGCCGTACCGCGACCACGTCCTCGGGGCCGGCGCCGCCGGCGATGAGGTGGTGAGCGAGCCGGTTGGCCCGCTGGTTCAGCGCGGCGAAGTCCAGGGTGGCGTCCCGGGCCACCAGGGCGGTGTGGTGCGGGGTGCGGGCGGCCTGGGCCTCGAACAGGGCCGGGAAGGTGGTGTCCGGCTCGGACAGGCGGGCGCCCGTGCCGTACCGGAGCACCTGCTGCCGTTCGTCGGCGGTCATCAGCGGCAGGGCGCCCACGGCCCGCTCCGGGTCCTCGGCGGCGGCCTCCAGCAGGATCCGCAGCCGGTCGGCGAGCCGCTCGGCGGTGCCGGCGTCGAAGAGCCCGGTGTTGTACTCAAGGTAGCCGGTGAGGCCGCCGTCGCTCTCCACGAAGTCGAAGGCGAGGTCGAAGGTGGCGTTGCGGACCGGTGGGGTCACCGGTTCCACCGTGAGGCCGGGCAGCCGGGGCGTCTCGGCACCCAGGTTGTGCAGCGCGACCATCACCTGGAACAGCGGGGTGCGGCTGGTGTCGCGTTCGGGCTGGAGTGCGTCCACGACGCGCTCGAAGGGGACGTCCTGGTGGGCGAACGCCTCCAGCACCGTGGCGCGCACCTCGGTGAGCAGCTCCCGGAAGGGCAGGTCGGGGCGGACGCGGGCGCGCAGCACGAGAGTCGTGACGAACATGCCGACCATGTCGTGCAGTTCGGGCCTCTCGCGGCCGGCGGTGACGGTGCCGACGGTGACGTCCTCCTGGCCGGCCCAACGGGCGAGCAGCACCTGGCAGGCCGTCACCAGGGTCATGTAGAGGGTGGCGTCGGCCTCCCGGCCGCGTTCGCGCAGCCGTCCGGTCAGCGCGGCGGGCAGGGTGAAGGTCACCAGGGCGCCGTCGCGGGTGCGGACGGCCGGGCGGGGCCGGTCGGTGGGCAGTTCCAGCGGGGTCACCCCGTCGAGGGCCCGGCGCCAGTGCGCGAGGTCGGCGTCGGCGTGGCCGGCGCGTCCGCGCTGCCAGGCGGCGTAGTCGGTGTAGCGGACCGGCAGGGCGGGCAGGGCGGGGCGGCGGCCGTCCAGGGCCGCCGCGTACAGCTCGCCCAGGTCCCGGCCGAGGACGCCCACGGACCAGCCGTCGGTGGCGATGTGGTGCACGGCGAGGACGAGGACGTGCTCGTCGGCGGCGAGCCGGGCCAGGCGGGCGCGCAGCAGCGGTCCGGTGGCCAGGTCGAACGGGGTGGCGGCCTCGTGCTCGATGAGGGCGTCCAGTGCGGCGGGGTCCGCGAGGTCCTCCACGGGGAGGCCGACGGGCCGCGGCGGGTGGACGATCTGCCGTGCCTGGCCGTCGTGTTCGGCGAACGTGGTGCGCAGCGTCCCGTGCCGGGCGACCAGGCCGTCCAGGGCGGTGCGCAGCGCGCCGGGGTCCAGCGGGCCGCGCAGGCGCAGCACCGACAGGGTCGTGTACTCGGTGCTGCCCGGCTCGAACCGATCGAGGAACCACAGCCGTTGCTGGGCGTACGACAGGGGGGCCGGGGCGTCCTCGCCGGCGGCCGGGATGGCGTCGTCGGTGCTCCCGGTCCCGGGGTCGCCCAGCGCCGCCGCGAGTCCGGACAGCGTGGGGTGGGTGAACAGCAGCCGGGGCGAGACGTCGGTGCCGAAGGCGGACCGCAGCCGGGAGGTGACGCGGACGGCGAGGATGGAGTCACCGCCGAGGGCGAAGAAGTCGTCGTCGGCTCCGACCTCGTCGGTGTCCAGGACGTCGGTCCACGCGGCGGCGACGAGCCGTTCGGCGGGGGTGCGCGGCGCGGTCCGCGCGGCGCCGGCGGCGAAGCCGTCGGGGCCGGGGGCGGGCAGGGCGCGCCGGTCGAGCTTTCCGTTGACGGTGAGCGGCAGGGCGGTCATCGGCACGTAGGCCGCGGGCACCATGTGCGCGGGCAGCAGCCGCTCCAGGTGGGCGCGGAGTTCCGTGGCGGAGGGGGGCGGCACGGCGCGGTCGCCGGTGCCGGTGCCGACGACGTGGGCCACGAGCCGGCGGGTCCCGGCGGTGTCCTCGTACACGCCGACGGCCGCCGCGCCCACGCCCCGGTGGGTGTGCAGGGCGGCCTCGATCTCGCCGGGTTCGATGCGGTAGCCGCGGATCTTGACCTGCTGGTCGGCGCGGCCCAGGTACTCCAGGGTGCCGTCGGCCCGCCGGCGGGCCCGGTCGCCGGTGCGGTACATGCGGGTGCCGGGCCGCCCGAACGGGTCGGCGGGGAAACGGGCCGCGGTGAGGCCGGGCCGGTTCAGGTAGCCGCGCGCCAGGCCTTCGCCGGCGACGAACAACTCCCCCACCGCGCCGGGCGGTACGGGCCTGAGGGTGTCGTCGAGGACGTGGACCCGCAGGTCGGGTATGCCGGTGCCGATGGGGCTCGCGGTGCCGCCCCGGGCGGCGTCGCGGTCCAGGGGCGCGTAGGTGACGTGCACGGTGGTCTCGGTGATGCCGTACATGTTGACCAGGCGGGGCGCGGTGTCCGGGTGGCGGCCGTACCAGTCGGCGAGGCGGGTGACGTCCAGCGCCTCACCGCCGAATATCACGGTGCGCAGCGCCAGCCGGTCGCCGGTGGCGGGGAGTTCGGCGTCCGCGCGGATCAGCGGGTAGAACGCGGAGGGGGTCTGGTTGAGAACGGTGACCTGTTCGTCGGCGAGCAGCCGCAGGAAGTCCTCCGGGGAGCGCGCGATGTCCTCGGGGACGACGACGAGCCGGCCGCCGTGCAGCAGCGGGCCCCACAGCTCCCACACCGAGAAGTCGAAGGCGTAGGAGTGGAACAGGGTCCACACGTCGTCGGGTCCGAAGCCGAACCACTGCCGGGTGCGCGTGAACAGCCGGACCACGTTGGCGTGCGGGACGACGACGCCCTTGGGGCGGCCGGTGGAGCCGGAGGTGTAGATGGCGTAGGCGGGGCTGTCGGGCAGCGGGCGGCGGGCCGGGTCCGCCGGGCCGGTGGCCGGACGCCGGGCCAGGTCCTGCCGTACGGCGGGGTCGTCGAGCAGCAGGACGGGGACGGTGGTTCCGGCCTCGGTCCCGGCGGTGGTCACCAGTGCCACCGGCCGGGCGTCGGCGAGGATGCTCCGGACGCGTTCGGCGGGCAGCGCGGGGTCGACGGGCAGGTAGGCGGCGCCGGCCTTCAGCACGGCGAGGACGGCCACGACGAGGTCGGTGGAGCGGGGCAGCGCCAGGGCCACGAACGTCTCGGGTCCGGCGCCGAGTTCGGCGAGCCGGTGGGCGAGGCGGTTCGCCCGCGCGTCCAGGGTGGCGTAGTCGAGGCGGTCGTCACCGCAGCTGACGGCCTCGGCGTCGGGCGTACGGGCGGCCTGTGCCGCGAACAGTTCGGCCAGCGTCTCGGCGGGCCGGCCCTCGGCGGTGCCGTTCCACTCGGTGAGCAGCCGCTGCCGTTCCTCGGCGGTGGTCCAGGCGAGGGCGTGCAGCGGGCGGTCCGGGTCGTCGGCCAGCTCGGTGAGGAGCAGGCACAGCCGGCCGGCGAGCGCCCGGACGGTCGTGGCGTCGAACAGAGCGGGGTCGTAGGCGAGGTCGAAGCCGAACCGCTCGCCCTGGTAGGCCCGCAGGACGAGGGGGTAGTTGGTGGCGTCCCGGGAGGAGACGTCCGTCAGGCGTATCCCGGAACCGGCCGCACCCGCCTCGTCGAAGGGGTAGTTCTCGAAGGCGACCATGCTGTCGAACAGCGGACTGCCGGCGGGCACGTCGCTCAGGCCGGTCAGTTCGGCGAGGGACACCGCGGCGAACCGCCGGGCCTCGGCCTGGGCCTCCTGGAGTTCCCTGAGCCAGGCGGTGGCGGTACGACCGCCGTCCACCCGGACGCGGGTGGGCAGGGTGTTGATGAACATGCCCACCATCGACTCGGCACCGGGCAGGTCGTCGGGGCGCCCGGAGACGGTGGTGCCGAACAGCACGTCCGGTTCGGCGCTGTAGCGGGACAGCAGCAGCGCCCAGGCGCCCTGCACCACGGTGCCGAGGGTGAGTCCGGCGGACCGGGCGGTGCGGGCCAGCCGTGCGGAGACCTCCTCGGACAGTCCGGCCGTGTGCACGTCGGCGGAGCGGGTCTCGTGCCCGGGACGCCGGACGCGGTCGGCGGGCAGCGGGGTGGGGGTGGCGAAGCCGTCGAGGACGGTACGCCAGTGCGCGTGGGCGGCGTCGGTGTCCTGGCCGGCCAGCCAGCGCACGTAGTCGCCGAACGGCCGCCGTACCGGGGGCCGCGGCTCGGTGCCGGCGGTGAGCGCCGCGTACTCCTCGAACACGTCGGTGAGCACCTGGGCGAGGCTCCAGCCGTCCAGGATCAGATGGTGGGAGGTCCACAGCAGCTGCAGCCGGGCGTCGGGCAGCCGGACGAGCGTCAGCCGCATCAGGGGCGCGGTGTCGAGGTCGATGCCGCGCGCGAGGTCGTCGGCGCGCAGCCGGGCGAGCCGGCCGGCCCGCTCCGCCGCGTCCAGCTCACGCCAGTCGAACCGCTCCACCGGTACGGTGACGCGGCGGTGCACGACCTGGAGCGGCACCGGCACGTCCTCCCACACCACCCGGGTGCGCAGCGCGGGGGTGCGGTCGGTGACCCGCTGCCAGGCGACGGCCAGGGCGTCGGGGTCGCTGACGCCCTCCAGCAGCAGCGCGGCCTGGTCGACGTACACGTCGTCCGGTCCGCCGACGAGCCGGTGGAAGAGCATGCCCTCCTGGAGCGGGGTGAGCGGCAGCAGGTCCTCCACGTCCCGGCCGTCGCCGGCGAGCCGGTCCACGCCGGCCTGGTCAAGGCGGGCGAGCGGGAAGTCGGAGGGGGTACGGCCGCCCGCGCCGGGGCGGGCGCAGTGCTCGGCGATGGCGGCGAGCGCGCCCACCATGCCGTCGGCCAGCCGCCGCACGGTGCCGGGCCGGTGCACCTGGTCGCTGTAGTGCCAGGTGATCTCCAGCTCGCCGTCGGAGACCACGGCGGAGACGTCCAGCAGGTGGTCCAGCGGCCGGGCGGGGTCCACGTCGCGGCCGGGTACGCCGGCGGTGGGCGCGAAGTCCCCTCCGGGGGCGGCCTCCCACTGGCCGTGGTAGGTGAAGCAGACGGCGGGCAGCGGGAGCGGGCCGAGGGCGCGGGCCTCCGGCCGGGGTGAGCCGAGGTGGCCGAGGGCCTGGTAGGTCAGCCCACGGCGGGGTACGGCCCGCAGCCGCTCCTTGACGGCCTTGAGGGTGGCGCCCCAGTCTGCCGGGTCCGCCGGGGTGAGGGTCACCGGGTACTGGGTGGTGAACCAGCCGACCGTGCGGGACAGGTCGGTGCCCTCGGCCAGGTCCTCCTCGCGTCCGTGGCCCTCCAGGGCGACGGTCACCCGGTCCGTGCCCGTCCAGTCGGCGAGGACCCGGCCCAGCGCGCTCAGCAGCACGTCGTTGACCTGGGTGCGGTACACGCCCGGCACGCGGCGCAGCAGCGCGTCGGTGGTGGCGCGGTCCACGCGGGTGCGTACGGTGCGCACGGACCCGGCGAGCGGGGTGCCGGGGAGATCCACGGGCAGCGGGGTGCGGGGCTGGGCGGCCTCCTCGGTCCAGTACGGCAGGTCGTCGTCCAGGTCACCGGCGCGCACCCGTTCGGCGAGCCGGCGCGCCCAGTCGGCGAACGGGGTGTGTTCGGGTTCGAGCCGGATCTCCCCGCCCGCCACGGCCTGCCGGTAGGCCAGTTCGAGGTCGGCGAGCAGTACCCGCCAGGAGACGCTGTCCACCGCCAGGTGGTGGGCGGTGAGGAACAGCTGGGGCCGTTCGCCGCCGGTCAGCAGGGCGGCGCGCAGCAGGGCTCCGGTGGCCGGGTCCAGGGCGGCGCGGGCGGCGTCGGCGGCCTCGGCGGGCGGGGTCGCGGGGTCGGGACGGGTCAGCAGGGCGGTGGCCGGTCCGGTGCCGGGGTGCTGCCGCCAGGTCCGCTCGGTGCGGGTGAACCGGGCGCGCAGGGACGGGTGGTGGGCCACGACGGCTTCCAGCGCCCGTTCCAGTGCGTGCCGGTCGAGGTCGTGGGGCAGGTCGAGCAGCATCGACATGCTGAAGTGCCGCAGCGGGCCGTGAGTGGCGAGGAACCACTCCTGGACCGGGGTGAGCGGGGCGGGCCCGTCCTCGTGCGGGCGCCGGGGCGCGGGCAGGGGCGCGGTGCGGTGGGACGCGGCGGCGGCCAGGTCGGCGACGGTCTGGTGGCGGAAGACGTCCTGGGAGCCGATCCGCAGGCCCGCGGCGCGGGCCCGGGCGACGGCCTGGATGCTGAGGATCGAGTCGCCGCCCAGCTCGAAGAAGTTGTCCGTGACGCCGACCCGGGGCACGCCGAGCACCTCGGCCCAGATGCCGGCCAGGGTCTCTTCGTCGGGGGTGCGGGGGGCGGCGAACTCGCGCTGCCCCTCGGTGGGCGCGGGGGCGGGCAGGGCGCGGCGGTCCAGCTTTCCGCTGGTGGTCAGCGGCAGCGCGTCGAGCGGGGTGAAGGAGGACGGGACCAGGGGGTCCGGCAGGGTGCGGCGCAGGGCCGCCCGCAGGTCGGCGGGGACGGGCCGGGGCGCGCCGGGCGCGGGGACGACGTAGGCGGCGAGGCGGGTGTGGCCGTGCGCGTCGGGTGCGGCGACGACCGCGGCGGCGCCGATTCCCGGCAGGGCGAGCAGGGCGGCCTCGATCTCCCCGGGCTCGATGCGGTGGCCGCGCACCTTGACCTGGTCGTCGGCGCGGCCGAGGTAGTCCAGGCGGCCGTCGGCGGTCCAGCGGGCCAGGTCGCCGGTGCGGTACATGCGGGTGCCGGGCGGTCCGTAGGGGTCGGCGGGGAAGCGGGCGGCGGTCAGGCCGGGGCGGCCGGTGTAGCCGCGGGCCAGCTGGGCGCCGGCGAGGTACAGCTCGCCGCCGACGCCGGGCGGGACCGGCTGGAGCCGGTCGTCCAGGACGTAGGCGCGGACCCCGGGCAGGGGGCGGCCCACCAGGGGGCGGTCACCGCCGTCGATACGGCAGGACAGCGCGTCGACCGTGCACTCGGTGGGGCCGTAGAAGTTGTGGGCCGTCACGTCCGGGTGGGCGGCCAGCTCGCGCCACAGCGCGGGGCCGACGGCCTCGCCGCCGAGCATGAGGACGCGGGGGTGGTGCCGGGGGTCGGTGAGCAGCCCGGCGGGCAGCAGCTGCCGCAGGTAGGACGGGGTGACGTCGAGGAAGTCGACGCGGTGTTCGACCACGTACTCGACCAGGGCGGCCGGGTCCATCCGGGTGACCTCGTCGACCAGGTGCAGCGGGTGGCCGTCGGCCATCAGCAGCACGCCCTCCAGGGAGGTGTCGAAGGAGAACGACGCGGTGAGGGCGACCCTCAGCGGGCCGCCGCCCGCGTCGGCGACGAAGCCCTCGCGGTGGGCGGCCAGCAGGCGCACGGCCGAACGGTGGGCCACGGCGACGCCCTTGGGGCGGCCGGTGGAGCCGGAGGTGTGGATGACGTAGGCGATGTTCTGCGGGTGCAGCGGGGCGCGCCGGTCGGCGTCGGTGGGGTCGGTGTCCGGGGCGGTGGCGGGCACCGCGCGCAGGGCGGCCTCGTCCAGGACCAGGGCGGGGCGGGCGTCGTCGAGGAGGTACCGGACGCGTTCCTCGGGCAGGGCCGGGTCCAGGGGCAGGTAGCCGGCGCCGGACTTCCAGGTCGCGAGGATCGCCACGATCATGTCGGCGGTGCGCGGCAGCCGCAGCGCGACCAGCTGTTCGGGGCCGGCGCCCAGGGCGATGAGGTGGTGGGCGAGCCGGTTGGCGCGGGCGTTGAGGGTGGCGTAGTCGAGCCGTTCGCCGCCGGCGACGAGGGCGAGGGCGCCGGGTGTGCGGGCGGCCCGCCGCTCGAAGAGGGCGGGGTAGGTGGTGTCGGCCACCGGCGGCGCGGCGGGGTTCCAGTCGTGGACGACCTGCCGGGTCTCCTCCTCGGACAGCAGGGGCAGGCTGCCCAGGGGCCGGTCGGGCGCGCCGGCGGCGCCGTCCAGGAGGCGCAGCAGCTGTCCGGTCATCCGCTCGGCGGTGGCCGGGTCGAACAGGTCGGTGCGGTACTCCAGCAGACCGGTGAGGTGCTCGCCGTCCGGTACGAACTCCACGCTGAGGTCGAAGGTGGCCGCCTGCCGGGGCACGGTGACCGGCGCGGTGCCGAGTCCGTGCGGGGCGGTCGCGGCCGGGGGGTCGGGGTGCAGCAGGACGAGCACGTCGAACAGCGGGTTGCGGCCCGCCTCACGGCGTGCGCCCACGGCTTCCACGATCCGCTCGAACGGCGTGTCGCCGTGGGCGAAGGCGGCGTTGACCGTGTCGGCCGTCCGGGCGAGCAGGTCACGGAAGGTGGCGGACGGGTCCACCGTGGTGCGCAGCACGACCGTGTTCACGAAGAAGCCGACGGTCCGTTCCAGGTCGGTGCGGGACCGGCCGGGAGTGAGGGAACCGACGGTGATGTCGTCCTGGCCGGACCAGCGGGCCAGCAGGGCCTGGGTGGCTGCGACCAGCGCGGTGTGCAGGGTGGTGCGGTGGTCTCTGGCGAGGTCGCGCAGCCGGGCCGTGAGACGGGCGGGGACGGTGAAGGTGTGGACGGCGCCCGCACCCGCCTCCTCCCCGCGCCGCGGCCGGTCCAGGGGCAGTTCGGGGGCCACCGCGCCGGTCAGCCGGTCCTTCCAGTGGGCGAGGTGCTTCTCCAGGCGGGTCCCGGAGAGCTGCTCGCGCTGCCACACCGCGAAGTCCGGGTACTGCGTGGCCACCGGCGGCAGGTCCGGTGCGGCGCCCCGGACGAGGGCGTCGTAGGCGGTGCACAGTTCGTCCAGGACCAGGCCCATCGACCAGCCGTCGGTGACGATGTGATGGGCGGTCAGCAGCAGCACGTGCGAGGTGGCGGACTCGCGCAGCAGCAGCGCCCGCAGCAGGGGGCCCTGCCGCAGGTCGAAGGGGCGGGAGTACTCCTGGCGCAGGGCCGCGTCCAGGTCGCCGGCGTCGCGGAGGGGCAGCGGCACCGGGGCCGCCGGGTGCACGGTCTGTACGGGCCGGCCGTCGGTCTCCGTGAACGTGGTGCGCAGCGCCTCGTGCCGGGCCACCACGACGGTCAGGGCCTCGCGCAGCGCCTCGTGGTCCGGGGTGCCGGTGAGACGGACCGCGACCGCGCTGTTGTAGCGCGCGTCGCCGGGGCGCAGGCGGTCCAGGAACCACAGGCGCTGCTGGGCGAAGGACAGGGGCAGCGGGCGGTCCCGGTCGGCGCGCGGGATGCCCTGCCTCGTGCCCGGGGCGGCGGCCCCGGCCCGTCCGGCGAGGCGCCGGCGCAGTGCCTCGCGGAGGTCGGCGGGGAGGGCCTCGGCGCGGTCCTGCCGGGCGGACGCCGGGGAGCCGGGGCGGTGGTCGGGGTTCGACGGGGTCGAAGACGTCATGGTCGTCGGTTCCTCAGCGTTCGTCGTGGTCGGGGCCGCCGTACGCGGCGTCTTCGTCGTCGGGGGCGGGGTGGCCGTACCCCGCGGGTGGGCCGTCCTGGCCGTCGTGCGCGCCGTCCTCGCCGTCGTGGCCGTACGCGGCGGCTTCGAGTTCGCTCAGCACCTGGTCCTCCACGAGTTCCGCCAGGGCGGCGACGGTGCGGGAGACGAGGATGTCGCGGGGGGTGAGGGTGACGCCGAACGCGTCGTTGGCGCGGGAGGCGATCAGCAGGGCGCGCATGGAGTCGCCGCCCAGCAGGTAGTAGTCGTCCTCCGCGCCCACCGTCGTCCCGAGCGTCTCCTCCCAGATGGCCGCCACGGCCTCCTCGGTGGGCGTGCGCGGTGCCACGTGCCCGGCCCGTTCCTGCTCCTCGGCCGGGGCCGGGGCGGGCAGTGCGGCGCGGTCGGTCTTGCCGTTCTCGGTGAGCGGGAAGCGGTCGAGCACCACGAACGCCGTGGGGATCATGTGGCCCGGCAGGAAGCGGGCGGCCAGCGTCCGCAGTGCGGCGGTGGTGGGCGGTTCGGCGCCGGGGGCCGTGAGCAGGTGGGCGACCAGGCGCGGCAGGCCCGGTTCGTCCTCCCGTACGGTCACCACGGCGTCCAGCACGCCCGGATCCCGGACCAGGACGGCCTCGACCTCGCCCGCCTCGATGCGGTGGCCGCGCAGCTTGAGCTGGTGGTCGGTGCGGCCCAGGTAGTGCAGTTCGCCGTGGGCGTCGCGGCGCACCAGGTCGCCGGTGCGGTACATGCGGGTGCCGGGCGGCCCGAACGGGTCGGCGGTGAACCGGGCGGCGGTCAGGCCGGGGCGGCCCAGGTAGCCGCGGGCCAGCGCGGGCCCGGACAGCCACAGTTCGCCGGTGACGCCGTCGGGGACCGGCCGCAGCCGGGCGTCGAGGACGTAGGCGCCGGTGGCGGGCAGCGGGCGGCCGATGGGCGGGGCGGCGCCGTCCGGGCGCAGGGGCGCGGACCAGGTGGCGACGACGGTGGCCTCGGTGGGCCCGTAGGAGTTGACCATGCGGTGGTGCGGGGCCCAGCGGCCGACGAGTTCGGCGCTGCACGCGTCGGCGCCGACGATCAGCGTCTTCAGGTCCGGCAGGGTGCCGGGGGTGTCGGGCGGCAGGGTGCCGAGCGCGGCCGGCGGCAGCAGGGTCTGTGTGACGCGTTCGGTGCGCAGCACGTCGGCCAGCTGGGCGCCGAGCAGCGGGCCGGGCGGGGGTACGACCAGACGGGCGCCGTGCGGCAGGGACATGCACAGCTCCAGCACGGAGGCGTCGAAGCTGGGCGTGGCGAAGGCCAGCACCCGGTCGCCGGGGGCCACCTGGTAGTGGGCGGCCTCGGCGGCGGAGAACGCGGCGAGCCCACGGTGGGTGACGACGACCCCCTTGGGGGTGCCCGTGGAGCCCGAGGTGTAGATGACGTAGGCCGGATCGTCCAGGTCGAGCGGGCGGGTCCGGTCGGCGTCGGTGGGCCGGTGCCCGGGCGTGTCGGGCGACGGTGCGGCGAGCAGGCCGGCGATCTCCTTGGCGTCGAGGGTGAGGGCGGGGGCCGCGTCGCGCAGCATGAGGGCGATCCGCTCCTCGGGGTAGGCGGGGTCGACGGGCAGGAACGCGGCGCCCGCCTTCGCCACCGCCAGCTGGGCCAGCACCATGTCCGCCGAGCGCGGCAGCAGCAGTGCGACGAGGTCACCTGGGCCCGCGCCGCGGGCGATGAGCGCGTGTGCCAGCCGGTTGGCCTCCGCCTCGGCCTGCGCGAACGTGAGCAGGGTGCCGGGGGCGGCGAGGGCTGGGGCGGTCGGCCACCTGTCGACGGCGGCCTCCACGAGGGCGGGCAGCGTGGCGGCGGGTACCGGGGGGTGCGCCGGGCGGGCCGGTGTGCGCAGCAGACGGTCCCGTTCGGCGGGCGGGAGCACGTCGATGTCGTCGAGGCGGGTGGTGCCGTCCGTGGCGGCCAGGGCGTGCAGGGTGTGCAGCAGCTGGCCGGCCAGGGAGCCGGCGGTGGCCGGGTCGAAGCAGCGCGGGTCGTAGCCGAGTTCGACGGCGAGCCGGTCGCCGGGCGAGACGACGACGGTGAGCGGGTAGTTGGTGGCCTCCCGGGCGTCCAGGTCCCGCAGGGTCAGACCGTGTGCGCCGGCAGTCGCGTCACCGACGGGGTAGTTCTCGAAGACGACCAGGCTGTCGAACAGCTCGGTGCCGGACGGCAGCGCGGTGAGTCCGTGCAGCTCGTTGAGGGGCATGTGGTCGTGGCGGCGGTCCTCGGCCCGGGCCTCCTGCACGGCGCGCAGCCAGGCGGCGCAGGACGCGCCGCCGTCGACGGCGGTCCGGGCGGGCAGGGTGGTGATGAACAGGCCGGTGATGGTGTCGGCGCCGGGCAGGTCGGCGGGCCGGCCGGAGACGGTGGTGCCGAAGCACACCTCCCGTTCCCCGCTCCAGCGCGCCAGCAGCAGCGCCCAGGCGCCCTGCACCAGGGTGTTGAGGGTGAGGCGGTGCCGGCGGGCGAACTCCTGGAGCCGGCGCGTCTCCTCGGTGCCGAGCCGCTGGGACAGCCAGGTGCCGGAGCGGGCCGTGGTGCCCGGCGCGGGCCTGCGGTCGTACGGCAGTGGGGTCGGGCTGCTCAGGCCGGCGAGGACGCCGCGCCAGTGCTCCGCCGCCCGGCCGGTGTCGCGGGCGGCCAGCCAGCCGGCGTAGTCCGCGAACGGCCTGCGGTCGGGCAGCCGGGGCCGCTCGCCGCGGGCCAGGGCGGCGTGCGCGGCCATGACGTCGGACAGGACGTGGAAGACGCTCCAGCCGTCCAGCAGGACGTGGTGGAAGGTCCACACCACCCGCACGGCGTCCGGGCCGAGCCGGACCAGGGCGAGCCGGAGCAGCGGGGCCCGGTCCAGGGCGAGGCCCCGGGCCCGTTCGGCGGCGAGCAGCCGCTCCAGTTCCGTCTCCTGCCGGTCCGCCGGCACACCGCTCCAGTCGTGTTCGGTGACCGGCAGGGTCACGCCGCGGTGGACGATCTGGAGGGGCACGGGTACGCCGTGCAGGGCGACGGAGGTCCGCAGCACGGGGGTGCGGTCGACGACGTGCCGCCAGGCGGCGGCCAGCTGTCCCGGGTCCCGGGCGCCGTCCGCGACGAACGTGATCTGCTCGACGTACAGGCCGTGTCCGGCCTCGTCCAGGCCGTGCACCACCATGCCGGTCTGGGTGGGCGTGAGCGGGTACACGTCCACCACGTCCGCCCCGTCGCCCACGAGACGGTCCACGGCGGCCTGGTCGAGCGGGGCCAGCGGGAAGTCGGACGGGGTACGGCCGCCGGCGCCGGGCTCGGCGCAGTGCCGGACGATCTCCTCCAGTTCGACGGTCAGTTCGGCCGCCAGCCGGGCGACGGTCTCGTGCCGGTGCACCTCGCGGGAGTACGACCAGGTGAACTCCAGCCGGCCGTCGGTCACCCGGCCCAGCACGTCGAGGAGGTGCGGGCGTTCGGCGGAGGTGTCCATGCCGCCGCCGAGTGCGCCGTGGGGCGCGTGCAGCAGGCCGCCGGGGGCGGGCGTCCAGCCCTGCTGGCCCAGGTAGTTGAAGCAGACCTGGGGCAGGCCGGGCAGGCCGGGGCCGGCCGTGGGGTGCAGGTGGCGCAGCGCGCCGTAGCCGAGTCCGCCGTGCGGGACGGCGCGCAGGTTCTCCTTGACGGACTTCAGGACGGCGCCGGTGTCGGCGTCCCGGGGCACGTCCAGGGCGACCGGGTACATCGCGGTGAACCAGCCGGCGGTGCGGGCGAGGTCGGTGGCGTCGAACAGCTCCTCGCGGCCGTGGCCCTCGAGGGTCACCGCGACCCGGTCCCGGCCGGTCCAGCGGGCCAGGACGCGGCCCAGCGCGCACAGCAGGACGTCATTGACGCGGGTGCGGTACGCCTCCGGCACGTCCTGGAGCAGCCGGCGGGTGTCCTCGGCGCCGAGTGCGGTGGTCACGCTCTCCTCGACGGCGGCGGTGTTCGCGCCGCCGGGGTGGTCGGTGGGCAGGGCGGTGCCGGTGTCCAGGTCGCGCCAGTGGGCGAGTTCGCCGTCGAAGCCGCCCGCCGCGGTGTGGGCGGCGAGCTGCCGGGCCCAGGCCGCGAACGAGGTGCTCTTGGCGCCGAGGGCGGGCCGTTCGCCGTCCCGCAGGGCGCGGTAGGCGGTGTCCAGGTCCTCCAGGACCAGCCGCCAGGACACGGCGTCCACGACCAGGTGGTGCGCGGCGAGGACCAGCACCGGCCGGCCGCCGTCCCCGGGACGGCACAGCGCGGCCCGCAGCAGCGGTCCGGCGGCCAGGTCGAACCCGGCGGCGAGGGCGGCGGCCACCTCGGGGACGGCCGCGCGGTGGTGCACCTCCAGGTGCGGGGCGCCGTCGCCGGGCGGTGTGCCGTACTGCCGCCACCGCCCGTCCCCGGCCGGTTCGAAGCGCATCCGCAGCGCGTCGTGGTGCTCCAGCACGGCTGCCAGCGCGGCGCGCAGCAGCGTCTCGCCGGGGTCCTCGGCCAGCTCGAAGGAGACCGTCTGGCTGAAGTGGGCGGGGTCGCCGGTCAGGGTGTCGAACAGCCAGTGCTGTACGGGGGTGAGCGGCGCGTCGCCGACGACGGGTCCCTGCTCGGCGGTGACGGCGGGGCCATGGAACTCCGTTGCCGCTGCCGCGAGTTCGGCGAGGGTCTGGTGGGTGAACAGGTGCCGGGGGGTCAGGGCGAGACCGGCTCGGCGGGCGGCCGAGACGATCTGGATGCCGAGGATGGAGTCGCCGCCCAGCGTGAAGTAGTTGTCGTCGGCGCCGACTTCGGGCACGCCGAGCACCTCGCACCAGATCGCGGCGAGGGTCTGTTCCGCCTCGGTGCGCGGCGGCCGGGCGGTGCCGCCGGTGGCCGGGGCGGCCCACTGGGGTGCGGGCAGCGCCCGCCGGTCCAGCTTGCCGGTGGCGCCGAGCGGCAGCCGGTCCAGCGGCACGACGAGGGCGGGGACCAGGTGGTCGGGGAGGCTGTGGGCGAGGAAGGCGCGCAGCTCGGCGGGGTCCGGCAGGGCGGCCCCGCGGGGTACCGCGTAGCCGACCAGCCGGCGGTGGCCGGCGTGCTCGACCACCCGGGCCGCCGCGGCGGCGACGGCCGGGTGCCGGGTCAGCGCGGCCTCCAGCTCGCCGAGTTCGATGCGGAAGCCGCGCACCTTGACCTGGTCGTCGCCGCGGCCGAGGTAACGCAGGTCGCCGTCGGACGTCCAGCGGACGAGGTCGCCGGTGCGGTACATGCGGGCGCCGGGCGGGCCGAACGGGTCGGGCAGGAAGCGCGACGCAGTCAGGCCGGGGCGGCCCAGGTAGCCGCGGGCGACGCCGGTGCCGGCGAGGAACAGTTCACCGGGCGCGCCGGCGGGCACCGGGCGCATCTGCTCGTCCAGGACGTAGGCGCGGGCGCCGCCCACGGGGCGGCCGATCGGCGGGTCGCGGTCGGGGTCGGCCGGGTCGCAGGTGAAGGCGGTGGCGTAGACGGTGGCCTCGGTGGGGCCGTAGATGTTCAGGACCCGGCAGCCGGGGACGGCCTCGCGGACCCGGCGCACGGTGCGGGCGGGCAGCCCCTCCCCCGCGAGGACGACCGTGTCCGCGGTGACCTGTACGGCGTCCTCCGCGAGCAGCCGGTCCAGGGCGGAGGGCACCGCGCTGAGCAGTCCGGCCCGCCAGGGTCCGGTGCGTTCGGCCAGCGCCAGCAGGTCGCGGACGATCTCGACGCAGCCGCCGGACAGCAGCGGGGAGAAGATCTCGAAGACCGACACGTCGAAGTTGAGCGAGGTGGACGCCACCACGTGGGCCAGTCCACGGCCGGTGAACTCGGCCGCGGCCCAGTCGGTCAGGGCCAGCACCGACGCGTGGGTGACGACGACGCCCTTGGGGCGGCCGGTCGAGCCGGAGGTGTGGATGACGTAGGCCGGGTGGCCGGGCAGCAGGGGGCCGTGCCGCTCGTCGTCGCCGACGGGCGTGTCGGGGACGGCCGCGCCCGGGTCCTGGTCCCGGTCCAGCAGGATCCGGGTGAACGGGCCCTCGGGCAGCCGTCCGGCGGTCTCCGCGCTGGTGATCACGGCGTCGGGCCGTACGTCCTCGAAGAGGAACGCGACGCGCTCGGCCGGGTACTGCGGGTCGACCGGCAGATAGGCGGCGCCGCTCTTGAGCACGGCCAGGAGCGCCACGACCAGGTCGGCGGTGCGGGGCAGGCAGAGGGCGACGAAGCGCTCGGGTCCCGCGCCGGCGGCGACGAGCCGCCGGGCCAGTCGGCTGGAGCGGGCGTCGAGTTCGCGGTAGGTCAGGCAGGTGTCGCCGTGACGGACGGCCGGGGCGTGCGGCGTGCGCTCCGCCTGCCGCCGGAACGCCTCGGGCAGGGTGTCCCGCGGTGCCTGACGCACCGGCCCGCCGAACCGGCCGACGAGGTCACGGCCGCCGGCCGGATCCAGGAGGGGCAGGTCGGCGAGGCGGCGGTCCGGGTCGTCGGCCATCCCGGTCAGCAGGGTGCGCAGGGCCTCCCCGAGCGCCTCGACCGTCGCGGGGTCGAACGCGTCCGGGTCGTAGTCGAGGTTCACGGCCAGGTTGTCCCCGGGCGCGACGACCACGCTCAGCGGGTAGTTCGTCGGCTCCAGGTCCCGTTCCTGCTCCATGGCCAGGCCGTGCCGGGCGAGCGAGCCCTCGTCGAACGGGTAGTTCTCGAACACCACGATGGAGTCGAACAGGCTGGTACCGCCGGGCACCTCGCTCCAGGACTGCACCTGGGCCAGCGAGACGAAGTCGTGGCGCCGGGCCTCCGACTGGGCGGTCTGGAGCTCGCTCAGCCAGTCCGGCAGCAGGCGCCGTCCGTCGACGCGGGCCCGGGTGGGCAGGGTGTTGATGAACAGGCCGACCATCGAGGTGACCCCCGGCAGGCCGGCGGGCCGGCCGGAGACGGTGGTGCCGAACACCACGTCGTCACCGCCGCCGTAGCGGGCCAGCAGCAGCGCCCACGCGCCCTGGAGGACGGTGTTGAGGGTGAGCCCCGCCCGCTGGGCGGTCTCCCGCAGCCGCGCCGAGACGTCCCGGCCGAGGGTCACCCGCACCGTCCCGGAGGAGGCGTCGCGGTGGGCCTGGGCGGGCCGCCGGTCGCGGGGCAGCTCGGTGGGGGCCTGGAAACCGGCGAGGGTCTCGCGCCAGTACCGTTCGGCCTGGCCGGTGTCCTGCCCGGCCAGCCAGTGCAGGTAGTCGGCGAAGGGCCTGCGCTCGACCGGCCGCGGGCGGCGCCCGGAGGTCAGGGCCGCGTACCGCTCGCAGACCTCGTCGAAGACCTGGGCCGCGCTCCAGCCGTCGAGCAGCACGTGATGGAAGGTCCACACCAGGCGCACCCGGTCCGGCGCCAGCCGGATCAGCATCAGCCGCATCAGGGGCGCTGTGCCCAGGTCGATGCCGGCCTGCCGGTCCTCGGCCAGCAGCCGGTCCAGGTCGCGGGCGCCGTGGTCGGCGGGGCGTCCGGACCAGTCGTGGTGGGTGACGGGCACGGTGGCCCGGTGCCGGACGACCTGGAGCGGTTCGGGGGTCTCCTGCCATACGAGGCCGGTGCGCAGGACCGGGTTGGCGTCCGCGGTGTGCTGCCAGGCCGTGGCGAGGGCCTGCGGGTCGGTGACACCGGACAGCACCAGCTGCACCTGGTTGACGTAGGTCCGGCCGTCGGGGTCCAGCAGGCTGTGGAAGAGCATGCCCGCCTGCATCGGCGTCAGCGGGTACACGTCCGCGACCTCGCGTCCGTCGCCGGCGATCCGGTCCACGGCCGCCTGGTCGAGCCGGGCCAGCGGGAAGTCCGAGGGGGTACGGCCGCCCGCGTCGGGGTGGGCGCAGTGCGCCACGAGCTCCTCCAGCGCCCGCAGCATGCCCTCGGCGAGCGCGGTGACGGTGTCCTCGTGGTGCCGTCCGGGGCTGTAGTGCCAGGTGATCTCCAGCTCGTCTTCCTCCACGCGGGCGATCACGTCCAGCAGGTGCGGCCGTTCGGCGCCGGGTGCCTCCGCGCCGCCGAGTCCGCCGGGCACCGCGCCGATCAGGGTGCCGCCGCCGGCGGACCAGTCGAAGCGCCCGAGGTAGTTGAAGCTGATGCCGGGCATCGGGGTGCCGGTGAGGGCCGCGTCGCGGGCGAGGTGGCGCAGGACGCCGTAGCCGAGGCCCCGGTCGGGGACGGCCCGCAGCTGCTCCTTGACCGACTTCAGCGCGGCTCCCCAGTCGCCCTCGGGGACGGTGAGGGCGACCGGGTACAGGGAGGTGAACCAGCCGACCGTGCGGGACAGGTCGACGTCCTCGAACAGCTGGTCCTCGCGGCCGTGCCCCTCCAGGCCGACGGCGACGGTGGCGCGTCCGGTCCAGTCGGCGAGGACCCGGCCCAGCGCGGTGAGCAGGACGTCGTCGATCCGGGTGCGGTAGGCGCCGGGGACGCGGCGCAGCAGGTCGTCGGTGCGCCCGCGGTCCAGGCGCACGCTGACCTCGCGGACGCCGGCCATGGTGGCCTCGCCGTCGCCGTCGACGGGCAGCGGGGCGGCGCAGTGCCGGGCGGTCTCCGCCCAGTGGTCGCGCCGGGCGGCGAAGCCGGTCCCGGCACGCTCGCGCAGCCGGTGCGCCCACTCGCGCACGGAGGTGGTGCGGGCGGGCAGCCGTACGGGTTCTCCCGCCGTGGCCTGCCGGTAGGCGGTCTCCAGGTCCTCCAGCAGGATCCGCCAGGAGACGCCGTCGACGACCAGGTGGTGGACGACGAGCAGCAGCCGGGCGGGCCGGGTGCCGCCGGCGGTGAACAGGCGGGCGGCGCACAGGGGTCCGGTGTCGAGACGCAGTCCGGCGTGGGCCGCCGCCGTCACCCGTTCCTCGGTCTCCGGGTCGTGGACCTGGAGCAGTTCGGGGACCGGGCCGTCGGTGGCGGGTATGTGCTGGCGCCAGGTGCCGTCGTCGTCGAGGTGGAACCGGGCGCGCAGGGCGTCGTGGTGGGCCCACAGGGCGGTGAGGGCGCGGCGCAGGGCGTCCTCGTCGACCGGGCCGGCGGCCTCGATGACGACGGACTGGTTGAAGAACGCGGCGTGCGCCGGCCGCGGGTCGAGGAACCAGTGCTGGATCGGGGTGAGGTCCGCCTCGCCGCTGACCGGTCCGGTTCCGGCGACGGCGGGCGCGGCGGCGCCGCCGGCGGCCAGCCCGGCCACCGTGGGGCGCCGGAACAGGTCGCGCGGGGTGAGGGTGAGGCCGGCGGCCCGGGCGCGGGAGACGACCTGGATGCTGAGGATGGAGTCGCCGCCCAGCATGAAGAAGTTGTCGTCCACGCCGACCCGTTCCACGCCGAGCAGGTCGGCCCAGATCCCGGCGAGCAGCCGCTCGGCCTCGGTGCTCGGGGCCCGGTAGGCGTCCTCGGCGCCCGCCGACCAGTCGGGGGCGGGCAGCCGCCGCCGGTCGACCTTGCCGTTGCCGGTCAGCGGCAGCGCGGACACGGTGACGAACGCGGCCGGCAGCATGTAGTCGGGCAGCCCGGCCGCGAGGTGGTCGCGCAGCGCGGCGGCGGAGGGCGCCGCGGCGCCCTCGGCCGGCACGAGGTGGGCGGCGAGCCGCTTGCGGCCCGCGTCCTCGTACAGGGAGACGACGGCCTCGGTGATGTCGGGGTGGGCGGTGAGCCGGGCCTCGATCTCGGCGGGTTCGACACGGAAGCCGCGGATCTTGATCTGGTCGTCGGCGCGGCCGACGAAGTGCAGTTCGCCGTCGGCGCTCCAGCGCACGATGTCTCCCGTGCGGTACATGCGCGCGCCGGCCGGTCCGAAGGGGTCGGCGAGGTAGCGGGCGGCGGTCGCGCCGGGACGGCCGGCGTAGCCGCGGGCGAGTCCCGCGCCGGCGATGTACAGCTCGCCGGGGACACCCGGCGGCTGGGGCTGGAGGGCGCCGTCCAGGACGTACACGCGGGTGTTGTCCAGCGGGCGTCCGATGGGCAGCACCGCGGGCAGCGGGTCGCCGGCGCGGAAGACGCGGCGGGTGGCGAACGTGGTGGTCTCGGTGGGGCCGTAACCGTCCACGACGGTCAGGCCGGGGCAGGCGTCCAGCACCCGGCGCACGACCGCGCCCGGCACGGCCTCGCCGCCCGTCCACACCTCCCGGGCGCCGCGCAGGCAGCCCGGGTCCTCCTGGGCGAGGAGGCGGAACAGCCCCGCGGTGAGCCACAGGCAGCTGACGCCCTGCTCGGCGACGGCACGGCGGACCGCGGCGGCGTCCAGGTCGGCCGGCGGGGCGAGGACGGCCGTGCCGCCGCGCAGCAGCGGCACCCACACCTCGTAGGTGGCGGCGTCGAAGGCGTGCGGCGAGTGCACGAGGACCCGGTCGTGCCCGGCGAACGCCCGGTCCAGGGCCAGCGCGACGACGTCCCGCTGGCGCACGGCGACCCCCTTGGGGACGCCGGTGGAGCCCGAGGTGAACATCAGGTACTGGACGTTGTCGGGGTGGACGGCGTGGGCGGGCGCGGGGTGGTCCGCCCCGGCCGGGCCGTCGACCCGCAGGACGCGGTCGCCCGGCAGCAGCTCCCGGGCGGTCTCCTCCCACGCGGCGTCGGTGAGCAGCAGGTCCGCTCCGGCCTCGGCCAGCATCCGGCGCAGCCGCTCGCGCGGGGCCCGGCCGTCCAGCGGGACGTACACCCCGCCGGTGCGGGCGAGGGCCAGCTGGGCGACGACCAGTTCCACGGAGCGGTCCACGAGCACGCCCACCGGGCGTTCCGGCCGTACGCCGAGCGCGGCCAGCCGGGCCGCCCGGCGCGCCGACCGCGCGTCGAGTTCGCGGTAGGTGACGCGCTCGGCTCCGGCCTCCAGCGCCACCGCGTCGGGGGTGCGGCGCGCCTGCGCGGCGAAGAGAGCGGCGACCGTGGTGTCGGGCAGGTCGGTGGCGGTGTCGTTCCAGGTGCGCAGCACCTGTGCGCGGCGGTCCGCGCTGAGCAGCGGCAGCCGGGCCGGCGGGCGGGGGGATGCGCCGGGCATGCCCGTGAGCAGCACGGTCAGGTACTCGGCCAGCCGCTCGGCGGTGCCGGTGTCGAACAGCTCCGGGTCGTATCCGAGGCGCAGGGTCAGCTCCGGGCCCGGGTAGGCGGTCAGGCTCAGCGGGTAGTTGGTCGTCTCGATGCCCTCCAGGCCGCTCAGGCGCAGCCCGTGGGCGGCGGCGAGACCGTCGTCCACCGGGTAGTTCTCGAAGACGACGATGCTGTCGAACAGGCCGACCCGCTCCGGGAGTCCGGTGAACGTCCTGATCCGGGTGAGCGGTACGTGGTCGAAGCGCCGGTCCTCGCTCTGGTCGCGCTGGAGTGCGCGCAGCCAGTCCACGAGGGTGCCGTGGGCCGGGACGGTGACCCGGGTGGGCAGGGTGGTGATGAACAGGCCGGTCATGGCGTCGGAGCCGGGCAGCTCGGGCGGCCGTCCGGACACGGTGGTGCCGAACACCACCTCGTCGCGGCCCGCCTGGCGGCCCAGCAGCAGCGCCCAGGCGCCCTGCACGAGGGTGTTGAGGGTCAGGCCCGAGGTCCGCGCCAGCTCCTCCAGCGCCCGGGTCGCGGCGGCGGGCACGGTGGCCCGGACCTCGTGCGTGGACTCGGCGCGGTGGCTCTCGCGCGGCTCGCGGTCGTACGGCAGGGGGGTGGCCTCGGTCAGGCCGGACAGACGGTGCCGCCAGTGCCGTTCGGCCTCGGCCGTGTCACGTCCGCGCAGCCAGGCCAGGTAGTCGCGGTAGGGCGGGCGCTCCCGGCCGGTCTCCGGTGCGGTGCCGGAGTGCCGGGTGAAGACGTCCGTGAGCACCTGGAACAGGCTCCAGCCGTCCAGGAGCAGGTGGTGGAAGGACCACACCACGCGCACGGCGGTGCCGGACACCCGGGCGAGCAGCAGGCGCTGGAGCGGGGCCCGGGTCAGGTCGATGCCGTCCGCGCGGTCGCGGGCCAGGACGTCGTCCAGGCGGGCGCGGCGCTCGTCCTCGGTCAGGTCGCGCCAGTCCAGGTGGGTGACCGGCAGGTCCGCGTGGCGCTGCACCACCAGCACCGGCTCGGGTATGTCCTGCCAGACGACCCGGCCGCGCAGCACCTCGGTGCGGTCGGTCACGTGCTGCCAGGCCGCGGCGAGTGCCCCCGGGTCCGGTACGCCGTCCAGGACGAAGGTCAGCTGCTGGAAGTAGACGCCGCGGTCGTCCTGGGAGAGCCCGTGGAAGAGCATGCCCGCCTGCGTCGGCGTGAGGGGCAGGACGTCCGCCACGGCGGCCGGGTCCGCGCCGGTGACACGGTCCACGGCGGCCTGGTCGAGCCGGGCCAGCGGGAAGTCGGACGGGGTGCGTCCGGCGGCGCCCGGCGACGCGGCGTACCGGGCGAGGTCCGCCAGCGCGTCCGCGAAGCGTTCCGCGAGGGCCTCGACCGTGTCCTGCCGGTGCAGCCGGTCGGAGTAGAACCAGGTGAACTCCAGGTGGTCGCCGTCGAGCAGGCCGACGACCTCCAGGGCGTGCGGGCGCTCGGCGGCCGGGTCGGCGTCCAGCTCCAGCGGCCGGACGGTGCCCCGGTACAGGCCGTCGCCGCCGTCCGGCAGCCCCATCCGGCCCAGGTAGTTGAAGCTGATCTGCGCGTGCGGGGTGCCGGGCGCGGCGCCCGGAGCGGCCAGGTGGCGCAGCGCGTCGTGGCCGAGGCCGTGCCGGGGCACGGCGCGCAGCTGCTCCTTGACCCGCTTCAGGACAGTGTCCCAGCCGGCGTCCCCGGGGACGGCCAGGGCGACGGGGTAGCGGGTGGTGAACCAGCCGACCGTGCGGCTGAGGTCCAGGTCGGGGAAGAGTTCCTCGCGGCCGTGACCCTCGACGTCGACCACCACCCGTTCCCGCCCGGTCCCGGCGCACAGGGCGCGGCCGAGGGCGCTGAGCAGTACGTCGTTGACCTGGGTGCGGTAGGTCTCGGGCAGGGTGCGCAGCAGGACCGCGGTGTCCTCGGGGCTCAGGCGGACGGTGACCGCGCGCTGGGAGGCGTAGGTGTTGGCGCCGTCCGCCTGCTCGGGCACGGCGGGAGCCGTGTCCGGGACCTCCCGGGCCCAGTACTCCCGCTCGTCGTCGAAGCCGCCGTCCGCCGCGTGCGCGTGCAGCCGGCGGGCCCACTGCCGTACGGGGGTGGACTTCGCGGGCAGGGCCGCCGTGCCGTCGTCGCCCGAGCGGCGGGCCCGGTAGGCGCGGTCCAGGTCGTCCAGCAGGATGCGCCAGGAGACCCCGTCGACCACCAGGTGGTGCACGGCGAGGTGCAGGACCCGCGGCAGGCCGGGGCCGCGGTCGTGCAGCACGGCCCGCAGCAGCGGCCCGCCGGCGAGGTCGAAGGGGCCGAAGTGGGGGGTGTCCGGGTCCGGGCCCGTGTGCCTGCCCAGGACGATCCGGGGCGCCCGGTCCGCGATGGACCAGCTGACCCGCGCATCGCCGTCACCGGCGGTGAAGCGGGAGCGCAGGGCGTCGTGGTGGGCGGCCAGGTCGTTCAGCGCGTCCTGGAGTGCCGCCGCGTCCAGGTCGTCGGGAACCTGCACGGACAGCGCCTGCGCGAAGTGGCCGGCCCGCTCGGCGGCCGTGCCGAACAACCAGTGCTGGATCGGCGTCAGGGGGGCCGCTCCGGTGGCCGCCTCCGGCACCGGGACCGACGCGCGCGGGCTTCCGGCGGCGTCCGCGCAGCGGGCGAGGGCGGCGACCGTCTGGTGCTGGTAGAGGTCCCGGGAGGTCAGCATCAGGCCCTCCTGCCGGGCCCGGGCCACCACCTGGATGCTGAGGATGGAGTCGCCGCCGAGTTCGAAGAAGTTGTCGTCGACGCCGATCCGCTCCACGTGCAGCACGTCCGCCCAGATCGCGGCGAGGGCGTGCTCGGTGGGGGTGCGGGGGGCGACGTGGCGTACGGCCCGCACGGCGGGGCCCGGGTCGGGCAGGCGTCCGCGGTCGATCTTGCCGTTGGGGTTGAGCGGCAGGCCGTCCAGCACGACGACAATCGCCGGGACCATGTAGTCGGGCAGCGTACGGCCGAGTTCCCGGCGTACGGCCTCGGGGTCGACCCGCGCTCCGGGGGCCGGGACGACATAGCCGACGAGGCGCCGGTGGCCGTCGGTGGCCGCCGCGGTGGCCGCCGCCTCGGCCACACCGGCGCAGCGGCGCAACGCCTCCTCCACCTCGCCCAGTTCGATCCGGAAGCCGCGGACCTTGACCTGCTGGTCGATCCGGCCGAGGTACTCCAGCCGGCCGTCGGCCCGGCGGCGCACCAGGTCGCCGGTGCGGTACATCCGCTCGCCCGGCGCGCCGAACGGATCGGCGACGAAGCGGGCGGCGGACAGCCCGGGACGGTTCAGGTAGCCGCGCGCCAGGCCGCCGCCCCCGAGATACAGCTCCCCCGTGACACCGGGCGGCTGGGGCCGCAGGGCGCCGTCCAGGACGTAGGCCCGGGTGACGGCCACGGGTTCGCCGATGGGCGGGGCCTGCTCCGGCAGCCGGCCGTCGGCGAACCAGGCGGTGGCGTACACGGTGGCCTCGGTGGGGCCGTAGATGTTGGCGATCCGGGCCGCGGGCATGGCGGCGCGCACGTCGTGCACCGTCTGCGCGGGCAGTGCCTCACCGGCCAGGACGACGGTGTCCGCCGACACGGGTGCCGTACCGCCCGCGACCAGCCGGGAGACGACGGAGGGCACTCCGCTGAGCAGCCCGGCGCTGCGCGGGGCCGGCGTGTCGGCGAGGGCCGGCAGGTCGGCGACCACCTCCACGGAGCCGCCGGCCAGCAGCGGGCACAGCAGCTCGAAGACCGAGACGTCGAAGTTGAGGGAGGTGGAGGCGATCACATGGGCGAGCCCGTCAGGTCCGAACCGCTCCCCCGCCCAGGCGGCCAGCGCGGCGACGCTGCGGTGGGTGACCACGACCCCCTTGGGGCGCCCGGTGGAGCCCGAGGTGTAGATGACGTAGGCGGGATGGTCCGGCAGCAGCGGCCGGATCCGGTCGGCGTCGGTCAGGTCGGCGTCGGTCAGGTCCGGGCCGGGCGCGTCCTGGCCCGCGCAGTCCTCCAGGAGCAGCGGGACGCAGTCCTCGGGCAGCGCGGACGCGGTGTCGCGGGTGGCGAGGACGAGGGCGGGCCGGGCGTCGTCGAGCATGAAGCGGATCCGCTCGGCGGGGTAGGCGGGGTCCACGGGCAGGTAGCCCGCGCCCGATTTCAGCACCGCCCACAGCACGGGCACGAGGTCGACGGAGCGCGGCAGGCACAGCGCTACCAGGGTCTCCGGGCCGGCGCCGCGCGCGACGAGCAGCCGCGCCAGCCGGTTGGCGCGCCGGTCGGTCTCGGCGTAGTCGAGCCGGTCGGAACCGCAGACGACGGCGGTCCGGCCGGGGGTCCGGGCGACCTGGGCGCCGAACAGCCCGGGCAGCGTGACGTCACCGGTGTCCCGGCTCCGGCGCGCGGGCGGGTTCCAGACGTCCACCAGGGTGTGCTGCTCCGCGGCCGACAGCATGGACAGCTCCGCCAGCGTGCGGCCCGGGCCGTCCGCCATGCCCTCGAGCAGACGGTGCAGATGACCGGTCAGGCGGGCCACGGTCGCGGCCTCGAACAGGTCGGTGTTGTACTCGACGGTCAGCGCGCAGCCGCCCTCGGCGTCCGGGGTGAACTCCAGGACCAGGTCGAAGCGGGCGGCCGGGCGGGGCAGCGGATGCTCCTCCAGGCGCAGGCCGCCGGCGAGGGGCGGCACGCCGAGGGGGGTCTGCTGGACGACGAGCGCCTGCACCAGCGGGGTGCGGCTGGGGTCCCGGGTGGGCGCCAGCTCCTCCACCACCCGGTCGAACGGCACGCCGTCGTGGGCGAAGGCGTCCAGCACCGTGGTCCGCATGCTCTCCACGAACCGGTCGACGGTCGCCCGCTCGTCCACCTCCGTGCGCAGCACCACCGTGTTGGCGAAGAAGCCCGGCACGTCCTCCAGCTCCCGGCGGTCCCGCCCGTTGGTGACGGTGCCGAACGCCACGTCCCGCTGCCCGGAGTAGCGGGCGAACAACAGGGCCGCGGCCCCCGCGAACAGGGTGAACACGGTGGTGCCGCGGCCCGTCGCCAGGTGGCGCAGCCGGGCCGTCAGCTCCGCGGGGAGGCGGTGGTGGTGGGCCGCTCCGGAAGTGGTGCGCACCGCCGGACGCGGCCGGTCGGTGGGCAGCTCCAGATGCTGGATGTCCGACAGGTGCCGTCTCCAGTAGGCCAGGTCGGCGCTGTCCTTGTCCCCGGCCCGCTGCCGCTGCTCCCACACGGCGAAGTCCGGGTACTGCACGGCGGGCCGGGGCAGCCCGTCGGGTTCGCCGGTGGCCTCGGCGCGGTAGAGGGCGGCGAGTTCCCGGGTGAGGACGCCCACCGACCAGCCGTCGGTGACGATGTGGTGCTGTGCCAGCAGCAGCAGGTGGTCGTCCTCGGCGAGCCGGACGAGCAGCGCGCGGGTGAGCGGGCCGGCCGCCAGGTCGAAGGGGCGGCACAGCTCCCCGGTGAGCAGGTCCTCGGCCGCCTCGGCCCGGCGCGCTCCGGGTACGTCGGTGAGGTCGGCCGTCCGCAGCGGCAGGGCGGGGTCGGCGGCGACACGCTGGGCGCCCTGTCCGTCGAGGGTGGTGAACGTGGTGCGCAGCGAGGCGTGCCGGGCGGCGAGGCGGTGCAGGGACCGGTGCAGCGCGTCCGTGTCCAGCGCGCCGCGCAGCCGCAGGGACACGCCGGTGTTGTACTCGGTGCCGCCGTCGGTCAGGTCGTCCAGGAACCACAGCCGGCGCTGCGCGCTGGACAGCGGCAGGACGCCCTCGCCGGGGGCCGGCGGGATCGGTTCCGGCGGGGCGGCGGCGGAGGGGTCACCGAGCAGGGGCGCCAGAGCGGCGACCGTACGGGCGGTGAAGACGTCCCGTACGCTCAGCCGCACTCCCAGCTCGTCGCGGATGCGCGACAGGGCGCGTGCGGCGAGGACCGAGTCGCCGCCCAGGTCCAGGAAGTCGTCCGTCACGCCGATCTCGTCGACGCCCAGGACGTCGGCCCAGATCGCGGCGAGGGAGCGCTCACGGGGCGAGCGGGGCGGCACGCGGCCCGCCGTGGACACCCGCTCCGGAGCGGGCAGGGCCCGCCGGTCGATCTTGTGCTGCGGGGTGAGCGGCATCTGCTCCAGCACCACGACAGCGGCAGGCACCATGTGCCCGGGCAGCACAGCGGCCAGCTCGGCCCGCAACGCGGCCGGGTCGAGGGGGCGGGCGGGGGTGGCGGCACCGGCCGTGCCGAGGTGCTGAGCGGAGGTGAAGGGGACGGAGGGGACGGGCGGGTGGCCGGCGGCCGGCGCACCGGAGGGGCGGTCTTCGCCCGTGGCGCCGGTTCTTCTCCCGGCCCCGGTCGCCCCGTCGGGAGCGTCTGTGCCATCGGACTCGGCCGCCTGGCCGGAAAGCGCCTCCCCGCCGGCCCCGGCCGAGGTGGCCACCGCGTCCGCGGAGCGGACCGCCCCGGCGGGCACCACCGCATCCCCGGACCCGGCCGCCCCCCGCGGGTCGGTCGGGGTGACGTAGGCGACCAGGCGGCGATGGCCCGGTTCGTCCTCGCGGACCACGACCACGGCCTCGCCGACGGCGCCCCCGGCCAGCCGGCGCAGGGCCGCCTCGATCTCGCCCGGTTCGATCCGGAAGCCGCGGATCTTCACCTGCCGGTCCAGCCGGCCCAGGTACTCCAGCTCGCCGTCGGCGGTCCGGCGCACCCGGTCGCCGGTGCGGTACACGCGGGCTCCGGGCGGGCCGAAGGGGTCCGCGACGAAGCGGGCGGCGGTCAGGCCCGGCCGGCCCAGGTAGCCGCGGGCGACCGCGTCGCCGCCCACGAACAACTCGCCGTCCGTGCCGGGCGGCACGGGCCGCATCGCGGTGTCGAGGACGTACACCCGGGTGTGCGGCAGGGCGTCGCCGATGGTCGGGGTGCCCCGGCCGGCGGTGAGCGGCCCGGTCCAGGTGGCGACGATGGTGGCCTCGGTCGGGCCGTAGGAGTTGATCATGCGGCGGCCGGGGGCCCAGCGGTCGACGAGCCCGGCCGGGCATGCCTCGGCACCCACGATCAGGGTGCGCAGTGATCTCGCGGTGCCCTCCCCCGGGTCGGGGAGGGTGGCCAGCGCGGCCGGCGGGATGAGGGCGTGGGTGATGCGGTGCTCGTCCAGGACGGCGGCGAGTTCGTCGCCGAGCCAGGGCCCGTGCGGCGGTACGACGAGCGTGGCACCGGACAGGACGGAGACGCACAGCTCCAGGACGGAGGCGTCGAAGCTGGGCGAGGAGAACTGGAGCACGCGGTCGCCGGGGCCGACGGCGTACTGCTCGGCGGCGGCGGCCGTGAAGCCGCCGATGCCGCGGTGGGTGACCGTCACGCCCTTGGGGGTGCCGGTGGAACCGGAGGTGTAGATGACGTAGGCGGCGTGGTCGGCGCCGGTTCCGGCCGTGCCGTCGGCCTCGGCCGCGTGCCCCGTGCCGTCCGCGGTGTCGAGCAGCTCGCCGGTCCGCCGCGGGTCGTCGAGGACGACCGCGGGCGCCGCGTCGGCGAGCATCAGCGCCCGGCGGTCCGCGGGATAGGCGGGGTCCACGGGCAGGAAGGCCGCGCCGGCCCGGGCGACGGCCAGTTCGGCCGCGATCAGCTCCATGGAGCGCGGCAGCACGAGCGCTACCACCCGGTCGGGGCCCGCTCCGTGCCGCGTCAGGTACCCGGCCAGCCGGTCGGCGCGGTCGGCCAGTTCGCGGTAGGTCCAGGTCCGCCGGCCGTCGGTGAGGGCCGGTGCGTCCGGGGTGCGGGTCACCCACGCGGTGAACAGCTCGCCGAGCGTCGGGTACGCCGCGGCCGCGGCGCTCTCCGGCGCCCCGGCGGTGTCGCCGGCCCGCGGCAGGGAGGACGCCGGCGCGGGCTTGTCGTGCAGGTCCGTCATGGGTGAAGTCCTTAGGAGGGCGGGGCGGTACGGCGCGGGCTGCGGAGGCGGACGCGGGCAGCGCCGCGTCCCGCCGCGGGGCGGTGCGGTGGGTCACGGCGGCACGGCGGGCGTGCGCGACGGTGCGGGGAACTGCGGGCGGGAGCGGTGATCCGGTATCCGTGGGTGCGGGCCGGCGCTGGTCCGGCGGCCGTGCGTGCCGGCCGCCGGTGGTGCCGCCGGCCCGGTCGGTGCCGGTGCCGGGGCCGGTGGCCGGACCGCGCGGTCCGGGGGCGCGGGCCCACCTGGCCGGTGACCGGCCGCCGGGTCCGGCGGTGTGCGTGACTCAGCCGTCGTCGGTACGGCGTGCCGTGCGCCCGGATATCTGGACCCGGTCGATCCGGCCGGTGGCGGGGTCGCGGTGGAAACGGCCGCCGGGTTCGAGGCGGCCGGTGGCCGGGTCGACCAGGTCGCACGAGAGGTCGGCATAGCAGACCAGCGGGAGGGCCAGGTCACCGTCCACGGACAGGGCCGGCGTGCCGTCCGGCCCGGCTGCGACGCGGTACGTCGTGGTGCCGTTGCGGTAGGCGCCCAGGCA
The DNA here is from genome assembly GCF_043080665.1 of Streptomyces sp. NPDC014991. NCBI lineage: Bacteria > Bacillati > Actinomycetota > Actinomycetes > Kitasatosporales > Streptomycetaceae > Streptomyces > Streptomyces sp. NPDC014991. The sequence goes on along the minus strand of NZ_JBIBVY010000003.1, from coordinate 283,426 downwards.
CTCGGGCAGGGCCACGGGCCGGCCCCGGTCCGTGTCCTGGGCGGCGGCGGGCACCCGGATGCCGGTGAGCCGGGCCAGTTCGCCGGTGAGGTCGCGCCAGAGAGCGGTGGCGCTCGCGGAGTTGCCCGTGAAGGCGACCACGATCCCGCTCTCCGGGTCGGCCCGCAGATGGCAGGAGGTGCCCTGGGCGTTGCCGTCGTGGCCGCACCACACGCGGTCGTCCTGCCGGTACAGGGCGAGGCCGGGGCCCCAGCCGTCGGCCAGCGCGCCGGGGCGGGCGGCGGTCTCGGCGCGGCGCATCTCCTTGCTGACGGCGGGCGGCAGGACGTCGGAGCGTCCGATCAGCGCGTTGCCGAACGCGGCCAGGTCCAGGGCGCTCGCCAGGAGGGCACCGGCCGGCGCCTCCAGCGGTGCCAGGGTCTGCCGGGCCGGACGGGCCCGGCCCGTCGCGGTGTTGACGGCGTGTCCGGCGGCCACGGGGCGGCGGGGCGCTCTGTCGCCGACGAACGCGGGTGCCGTGCCGAGCGGTTCGAGGAGCAGTGCGCTCACCGCCTCGTGCCACGGCATGCCGGTGACGGTCTCGGCCAGCCGGCCGGCGGCGACGTAGCCGGCGTTGGAGTAGGAGAAGTCGGTGCCCGGCGCGAACAGCAGGTCGCGGGCGGTGCAGACGGCCGCGAGGCAGCGGGCGGCGGTGGTCTCGGCGGCGGTGTCGGAGTCGGGCCCGGTGGGCAGGCCGCCGGTGTGGCTGAGCAGGTGGCGGACCGTCACCCCGGGCGTGTCTCGCAGTTCCGGGAGCTGCCCGGCGGCGGACTCGTCGAGGTCGAGGTCGCCGTCGTCGGCCAGCAGCATGACGAGGGCGGCGGTGTAGGGCTTGGTGAGCGACCCCAGGGGGACGGCCGTGTCCGCGGTGAAGGGCGTGCCGGACGCCGCGTCGGCGACGCCGGTGTGCACGGCGACGAGGTCGGTACCGGTGTCCAGGACGAGCTGGGCGCCGGGTACCCGGTGGGTCCGGGCGAGCGTGTCGAGGCGGTCCTGCAGCTCCGCCCGTAACAGCGCGGGCGTCAGGGGTGCGGCCGGAGCGGTGTGGCTGGTGTAGGGCATGAGAAGGGGACTCCCGTTGGGTGGGTCTCATGTGCGGGTGTGCCGGTGCGGCCCTGGAGAGCGGAGCGGGGGCCGGCCGGGGAGGCGTGCGCGCTCGGGTTACGGCCTGCGCACCTCGACGGGCAGATGCCGTACGCCGATGATGACGGCCGGGTTCTGGAAGGCGATGTCCTCGTAGGAGGGGACCGTCAGGATGCGGAATCGTTTATGCAACATGTGAAGAGCGATCCGCGCTTCCAGCCGGGCCAGCGGCGCGCCGAAACAGAAGTGGATGCCGTGCCCGAAGGTCAGATGCGGGTTGGGGTCCCGGGTCAGGTCGAGGACGTCCGGGTCGTCGAAGCGGGCGGGGTCCCGGTTCGCGGCCCCCAGATGCGTCATCAGCATGGCGTCCGCCGGGATCTCGTGACCGCCGAGGACGACCGGGCGGGTGACCCGGCGGCCCAGTTCCGGGAAGGGGGGCAGCCAGCGCAGCACCTCCTCGACGGCGGCCGGGATCCCCGCGGGATCGGCGCGCAGCGCGGCGTCCGCGCCGGGGTGCAGGTCGAAGGTGACGATGGCGTTGCCGAGCAGTGCGGTGGTGGTGATGTGCCCGGCGACCAGCAGGAGGGCCACGAATCCGACCATCTCCTGGTCGGCGAGGCGGACACCGTCGACCTCGGCGGCGATGAGCCTGCTGGTGAGGTCGTCACCCGGGTCGGCGCGGCGGGCGCGGATGTGGTCCAGCATGTAGCCGTTCATCTCGCGCACCGTGGGGGCGATGGCCTCCAGGGCCCGTTCCAGATCGGCCATGTCGGGGGCTTCGCCGAGCTGGTCGCCGCCGAACAGGACGCTCGCCCACTCCTGGAAGAGCCGGTGTTCCTCGGCCGGAATGCCGAGCAGTTCGGCGATCACGATGATGGGGAGCGGATAGGCCAGCGCGTCGACCAGGTCGAAGCGGTCCTGGTCCGCGACGGCGTCCAGCAGCCGCGCGCAGACGGCCTCGATACGGGGCCCGAGCCCCTGTACGACCCGCGGGGTGAACGCCTGGCTCACCAGGGTGCGCAGCTTGCGGTGTTCCGGAGGGTCCATACCGACGAAGTTGCCCTGCCGGAAGGTCTCGAAGTCCGCCTGGGTGGGGGCGAGGGCGGAGAGATCCGAGGAGTACGTCGCCGAATCGGCGAGCACGGTGGCGACGCTCGCGTGGTCGAGGACCTGCCACACTCCCTGCGCCTCGTCGTAGCGCACCGGCCCCGTCTCGCGTAAGCCTCGCCAGCGGTCGGGTAACACCTCCAGCAGGAGGCGCTCGTCCGTCGCTTGCTTACCTATCACCTTGTCTCCTTGGTAGGGGCGTGCGCGGCACGGAGGAGTCGCGCGGACAGGGGTGGTGCGTGAGGCCTGCGGCACGGGGGCCCGGGGCGGCCCGGGCACGGCTCGACCACCCCCACGGGAACGTGTTCCGGGCGGAAAGAGCGCGACCCACGTGGCTTCCCTCGTGGGCGGCCCGGCGGTCAGCCGCGCCGGCCCGGTGCCGGGACGGACCGGGGGCCCTCAGCGGGACCGAAGGTCCCTTAGCAGGTCCGGTGCAGGACGCGGCGGCTTCGCGGCCGGCCACGGCCCCGCGGCGAAGACCGGCGTGCGGCAGACCAACCCGGCATGACTCATCCCCCTCAGCGATACCTCCCGCGCGGCAAGCGCACGGGCCCTCCCGGCTCGTGAACGGACAACGGAACACTTGGCTCCGACTGCCCGAAACGCGGTGTGAGAATACGCAGCTTCAGCCCATGCCGCCCCACGATTGGCATGATGCGCACTCCGCATCACCTTCGTTTCGATGGAACTCGGCCACAGTCTTCACGGTGAGTCACCCGTAAGCAACCCCCTGAAGTTGAACGCAGAGTATTCAGGAGATGCATTTGCGTCACTGTTCGGCGACTTCGGCGGGACCGCCTCGCAGTGCGCACTGCGGCCGGATCGCCGCTGGCGCGTGTGCCCGCACCTCCTCCCCACAAACCCCACACGCCGGAAAAAGATGCCGCTGAACGTTCATCCGGGCCCTCGGACGCCGGCCCGCCCACCGCGAGGGACCGCAGGTCCCGCCACCCCCGGCGGTCTGCCGGACCTGCCCTCTGATCAGGGAGAACGATTCAGCCAGCGGGAAGGGTACGGACCGGCGCCCGGAGCGGGACCGGAACACGCCACGGCCGGCTCCGGCCGGGCACCGGCGCGATTCGGCCGCCCCGGCGCGCCCCCTTCCGCCCGACACCGGCCGCCCCTCGGCGCGCCGGGGCCGACGCAGGCCACGCCGAAAGGAATCAGCCATTGAGGCGCGGCAGGGGCGCACACACCGGCCACGTACACCACCTCGTGCTCCCGCCGCGGCGGCCCGCGCCCCCGGTCCGCGCCCTCGGCATCGAGGAAAGGGGACACGCCGCGCCGCGTGCCGGACCAGCGCGGCTGACCCGGGTACCGCCCGCGCGCCCACCGCCGCGCGGGTCCCTCGGGGCGTCCCCGGGGCGCCCGGCGCGTCGCCACCGCGGGGTGGCCCTTTTACGCCGCCGGACCGTCCCTCGCGCTCGCCCGCGACTCCCCCGGCCGCTTCCAGGCATGGGAAGCGCCCTCGCGGGGTATGCGGAGCCATCTGCCACGGGGGCGCGTCCGGGTACGCCGGGCGCTCGCCGTGCGCGGGGCGCCGCCGCGAGGGAGTCTGGTCCCCGGGACGCGACGCGCGGCCGTACGAGGAGGTGGTCGGCGTGTCCGACGGACCGGAACCGGGACGGGCGCCGGCGGCCCGCGGGGCAACGGTCGGCCGGCCGGTGCTGTCGGTCGCGCTGGCCGCGATGCTGGAGGAGGTCCAGGCGCACTCCGGCGCGGTGTACCTGCTCAGGCCCGACGAACCGGTCCTGGAGATGGCGGTGATGGCCGGCATGCCGCGGGCGTTCGCGGCGCCCTGGGAGCGGGTCGGGCTGAGCGCGCCGATCCCGGTCGCGGACGCGGTGCGCGAGCGGCGGCTGGTGTGGGTGGGCAGCGATGATCAGATGGCCCGCCGCTATCCACGGATCTCGGTGGTGCTGCCGTACCCGTTCGCGCTGGCCGCGGCACCCCTGGCGACCGGGCGCGCGGTGTACGGCGCGGTGTTCGTGACCTGGCCGGGCGCGCACCCGCCGGAGCTGTCGGACTGGGAGCGGGACCGGCTGACGGCGGCCTGCGACCGGCTGGCGCTGCGGCTGGAGGGGGCCGCTCAGGAGAACCGGCCGCTGGGCCACGAGCCGGACGTGCTGGCGGCGCCGTTCTCGGTCGTGGCGGGCACGCTGGGCTCGATGGAGGCGGCGCGGATGGTGTCCCGGCTGCCGTACGGGCTGGTGTCGCTGGATCTGCACGGCCGGATCGGATTCGTGAACACGGCCGCCACCGAGCTGCTCGGCAGACCGGCCGGGGAGCTGCTCGGCACGCTGCCCTGGGTGTCGGTGCCGTGGCTGAAGGACCCGGTGTACGAGGACCGGTACCGGGCGGCGCTGCTCAGCCAGCAGGTGACGTCGTTCGTGGCGCTGCGCCCGCCGGGCGAGTGGCTGTCGTTCCGGCTCTACCCGAGCACCACCGGGCTGAGCGTGCGCATCAACCGGGCCCGGGCGGTGGCGGAGCTGGCGCGCGCGGCTCCGCAGACGGACCCGGGCCCGTCCCGGCTGGTGACGATCTCCCAGCTGCTGAGTCTGGCGGGCGCGCTGACCGAGGCCGTGGGAGTGCAGGACGTGGTGCAGTTGGTCTGGGACGAGGTGGCCCCGGCCGTCGGCAGCCAGGCCCTGGCGCTCCTGCGGGCACAGGGCGGCCGGCTGCACGTGCTGGGGCACCGCGGCTACCCGGATCAGCGCGTCGCGGAGCGGTCCGGCAGGCTGCCGCTGTCCGAGCGCACCGCGGAGACCCAGGCGCTGAACAGCGGGGTACCGGCGTTCTTCGAGTCCCGGGAGGAGCTGGAGCGACTGCATCCGGACCGCCACGAGACCCCGGACGGCTTCGCGGCCTGGGCGTACCTGCCGCTCATCGCGTCCGGACGGCCGGTCGGCACCTGCGTGCTGGCCTACGCCGAGCCGCACCCCTTCCCCGCCGACGAGCGGGCGGTGCTGACCTCGTTGGGCGGGCTGATCGCACAGGCACTGGAGCGGGCCCTGCTCTACGACGCCAAGCTCGGGCTGGCGCACGGCCTCCAGCAGGCCCTGCTGCCCAGCTCGCTGATGCCACCGCCGGGCATCGAGGCGGCGGCGCGCTACCTTCCGGCCACGCACGGCATGGACATCGGCGGTGACTTCTACGACCTGGTGCCGACCCGGCCGCTGGCGGCGGCGGTGATCGGGGACGTCCAGGGGCACAACGTGACGGCGGCGGGCCTGATGGGGCAGGTCCGTACGGGGGTCCGGGCGTACACCACGGTGGGGCAGGCGCCGCACGAGGTGATGAGCAGCACCAACCGGCTGCTGATCGACCTCGGGACGGAACTGTTCGCCAGCTGTCTGTACCTGCGGCTCGATCCGGCGCGCGGACGGGCCGTCATGGCGCGGGCGGGGCATCCGCCCCCGCTGCTGAGACGGCCGGACGGGCGGGTGCGGGTGCTGGACCTGGCCGGCGGCCCCCTGCTGGGGATCGACGCTTCGGCGGTGTACCCGACGACCGAGGTGTCCCTGACTCCCGGTTCGGTGCTCGTGCTGTACACCGACGGCCTGGTGGAGGCACCGGGTATCGACATCGAGGACTCGCTGGTGGATCTGGGCGGCCTGCTCGCCGAGGCCGGCGATCGGCCGCTGGAGGATCTCGCGGACGAGGTGCTTCGGCACAGTGCGGCGGCACGGGAGCGGGTGGACGACGTGGCGGTGCTGCTGCTGCGGGCACGCGACGACGGCTGACGCGGACGGCCGCGGTCCGGCCCTCCCGCCGGAGGGCCGGACCGCTCCCCGCCCGCCGGAACCGTGGGTGGAGCCGGGCGGGGAGTCAGGGGACCGCAGGTCCGCTCAGCGCGTGCCGGTCAGGGACGTCGCCCCGTGGCCGGCCGTACCGTTCCCGGACTGGTCGGCACCGGACCGGTCACCCGCACCGGACTGGTCGCCGGCTCCCGCCTGGTCACCCGCACCGGCACCGGACTGGTCACCCGCACCCGCCTGGTCACCCGCACCGGCACCGGACTGGTCACCGGCACCCGCCTGATCGCCCGCACCGGCACCGGACTGATCACCCGCACCGGACTGGTCACCGGCTCCTGCCTGGTCGCCGGCACCGGCACCGGCACCGGACTGGTCACCGGCTCCCGCCTGGTCACCGGCACCGGCACCGGACTGGTCACCCGCACCCGCCTGATCGCCCGCACCGGCACCGGACTGATCACCCGCACCCGCCTGGTCACCCGCCCCGTTGCCGCCGTTGCCGAGGGTGGCACCGGTGGCCTGGAGGGCGGTGGTGACGGGCTGGAAGAAGGTCTCGCCGCCGTTGGTGCAGTCGCCGCTGCCGCCGGAGGTGAGACCGAGGGCGCTGCCGTCCTGGGTGAACAGGGAGCCGCCGCTGTCGCCCGCTTCGGCGCAGACGTCCGTCTGGATGAGTCCGGTGACGGTGTCGACGCCGTTCGGGTCGGTCTCGCTCTGGAAGTTGACGGTGGCGTCCAGGCCGGTGACCCGGCCGTCGTGCAGCCCGGTGGTGGAGCCCATCCGGAACACGGTCTCGCCGACGGTGGCGTCGGCGGCCTGGTTGATCTGCACGGTCTTCCCGTTGCCGACGTTGACCTCGCTGGGCGCCTGCGTGGCGGGGTCGTTGTACTTGACGAGGGAGAAGTCGCCGGCGCCGGGGAAGGTGGCCTGGTCGACGGTGGCGAGCGGCTGGCCGGTCTGGGAGTCGGACCACTCCTTGGCGGCCACGCCGCAGTGACCTGCCGTCAGGAAGGCGGGGCTGCCGTCGGACGCGGTGACGTTGAAGCCGAGGGAGCAGCGGACGTTGCCGCCCTGCACCTGGGAGAAGATGGCGTCGCCGCCGGAGAGGAAGGTCTTGAAGGTGCCGGAGGACCTCTTCACGGTCGCCATGCCGGGACCGAGACTCCGCACGGTGGACCGCAGCCGGTTCCACTGGGCGCCGGTGACGGTGCGATCGGCGGTGACGAGCACCTTGTCGGTGCGCGGGTCGACGGCCCAGGAGGTGCCGGGAATGGTCGCCTTGGCCTTCAGCGTCCGGGCGGCGGCCGTGAGTTCGGCGGTGCTGTTCTCCACCTCGCGGACGATCGCGCCCGCCTTCTTCGCCTGCACGATCACGTTGTCGTCGCCGCTGACCACGTTGACGACGAGCTGCTGCTTCGCGTTGTCGTAGTACGACCCGGCGAAGGCGTCGCCGAGGATCTTCCGCACCTGGGCGCTGAGGTCCGAGGCGTCCGAGGCCTTCAGGGTCTTCGCGGTGCCGGCTGCGCTCGACGCCTGGTCCTTGTCCTGGGAGGCGTTGGCGTTGGGGAGCAGGAGGGCCGCCGCTCCGAGTGCCGCGACACCGCCCACCGCTATCGCGGCCTTGCGCTTGGGCATTCGCTTGTGACTCAACCTTCTCGACCTCCTGGGGACGGGGATCTGCCTCTGACGGGCAGTTGGTTCGGGGGGGGGACCGGGGCGCCTGGATGGCCGTAGGTACGCACCGGCCGCGCGGCGCGTTCAATTCCGTTTCCCAACGGCCGTACGGATGCGGCGATTCGGCCACGCCGCGGGTGACATCGGCCAGGAACAGCACCGGACCCGGACCGGCACACTGCGTCAGTGGCCGGTTACCGCAGGTATCGAACAGGAAGCGGAATCTCCCCTTCAGGAAATCTGCACATCGAATGCGCAGGCGCATCACCGATACCGGGAGATCTGCACATCCGCGCGCCCCACGGCACACCTTTGGTGCGGAGTGCCGGTTTCGCGGTCCGGCGGGCGGGGCGCCCGGTGCGGCGATGCCGTGCGGCATGTGAAGGAGTCGCCGACAAGCCGTGCGCACGCCTGCACGGTTACGCCCCCCGGCGCGGCAAGTGCGCAGGTGAGAGCCCTGGTTGATTGGAAGCGCATCCGCCGTGCGTGCTTTGATCCAACCCACCGCGGGGGTCCGGCGGGCCCCCGGAGACGGGTGCCCGGCGCCCGCGGACGCGGCCGTCCGTCTGTCCCCAGAGGGGGCCGCTCTCCCCCTTGTGAAATACCCATACGAAGGGAAGTTCCACCATGAACTCCACCCCCCAGGTTGAGACCGTCGAGATCTCGGACGCCGAGCTGGACAACGTCTCCGGCGGCCTGTCCGTGAACGCCCTGAACACCGTGACCGGCACCGTCAACGGCATCGCCCCGGTCTCCGGCCTGGTCGACACGGTCGTCGGCACCGTCGAGGGTGTCACCGGCCTGCACACCCAGCCGGTCACCAACCTGGTCGCCGGTCTCTGACCGCACCCCGGTGTCACCGACGTCCCGGAGCCGTCCCTCGGCTCCGGGACTCTCGGATGCCCCGGTACACCGCCGTTCCGATGTCTCCCCCCGGGTGAGGGAAGTCCCGTGCAGTTCCGCCAACAGGCCCTCGCCAAGCTCCAGTCACCGGAGGAGCTGGACCTACCGGTGCGGCTCGCCCGCCCGCAGGGATGGCTCGCGCTCGGCGTCACCGTCCTCGTCCTGGCGGCGGCCTCCGTCTGGGCCGTGACAGGTTCGGTCGCCTCCACGGTGCGCGCACCCGCCATCCTCACGCACGGGCAGGGCAGTTACCTGCTCCAGAGCCCGATCGCCGGCCAGGTGACGGCCGTCCTCGCCCGGCAGGGCCGGCGCCTGCCCGCCGGCGCGCCCGTCGTGAGGGTCCGTACCGACCGGGGCGACGCGGTGGTCCGCACCGTCGCCGCCGGCCGCGTCACCACGCTCGCCGCCACCATCGGCCAGATCATCCGGACCGGTACCGCGGTCGCCGCGGTCGAGAGGACCGCCCACGCCTCAGACCCCCTGTACGCGACCGTGTACGTGCCCGCGGAGAACGCCGCCGCCATCCCGGCACACGCCTCGGTCGACCTGACCGTGTCCTCCGTACCGGCACAGCGGTACGGGGTGCTGCGCGGCGAGGTGCGGTCGGTGGACCGCAGCGCGCAGTCCGCCCAGTCCATCTCCGCGTTCCTCGGTGACAGCCAGCTGGGTGAGCAGTTCACCCGCGCCGGCCGCCCGGTGGCCGTCCTGGTCGAGCTGGACACGTCCCGGTCCACGAAGAGCGGTTACCGGTGGTCCACCGCCGACGGCCCGCCGTTCCGGCCGGACTCCATGACCCTCGCCACCGCCTCCGTCCGGCTCGCCGACCAGCACCCCGTCGATTGGCTGCTCCCGTGACCACCGCCCAGGAAACCCGCGGCCGCAGACGGGCGGCGCCCGCGAAGCGTCCGGCTCCCGCCTCCCGTACGGGCACGGTCCGCACCCCCACGGTCCTCCAGATGGAGGCCGTCGAATGCGGCGCCGCCTCTCTCGCGATGGTCCTCGGCCACTACGGCCGGCACGTCCCGCTGGAGGAACTGCGCATCGCCTGCGGTGTCTCCCGCGACGGCTCGCGCGCCTCCAACCTGCTGAAGGCGGCCCGCGCTTACGGCCTGACGGCCAAGGGCATGCAGATGGACCTGGCCGCCCTCGCCGAGGTGCGGGCGCCTGCCATCCTCTTCTGGGAGTTCAACCACTACGTCGTCTACGACGGCATGGGCCGCCGCTTCGGCCGCCGCGGCGTCTACGTCAACGACCCCGCCAAGGGCCGCCGTTTCGTGCCCATGGAGGAGTTCGACAGCGGCTTCACCGGTGTGGTGCTGGTGCTGGAGCCGGGTGACGGCTTCACCCGGGGCGGGCGCCGGCCGGGCGTGCTCGGCGCGATGCCGGCCCGGCTGCGCGGCACCGCGGGCACGCTGCCCGCCGCGGTCCTGGCCAGCCTCATGCTGGTCGCCGTCGGCGCCGCCGTCCCCGCGCTCGGCCGCACCTACATCGACACGTTCCTGATCGGCGGGCAGACCTCGCTGCTGGGCGTCCTGTTCACCTCCATGGGCGCCTGCGTCCTGCTCACCGTGGTGCTGACCTGGCTCCAGCAGGCCAACCTGCTGCACGGCCGGATCATCTCCTCCACCCTCTCCAGCGCCCGCTTCCTGCGCCATCTGCTGCGCCTGCCGGTCACCTTCTTCGCCCAGCGCTCCCCCGCCGACCTGGTGCAGCGCCTCCAGTCCAACGACCAGGTCGCCGAGACCCTGGCCCGCGATCTCGCGGCGGCGGGTGTGGACGCGGTCGTGGTCGTGCTGTACGCCGTGCTCCTGTACACCTACGACCCGCAGCTGACCTGCGTCGGCATCGGCGTGGCCCTGCTGAACGTGGTCGCCATGCGGCTGGTCGTACGGCTGCGCGCGACCCGTACGGCGAAGCTGCGCGCGGACTCCGCACGGCTCACCAACACCGCCTACACCGGGCTCCAGCTGATCGAGACGATGAAGGCGACCGGCGGTGAGGACGGGTACTTCCGCAAGTGGGCGGGGCAGCACGCCACCACCCTGGAGGAGCAGCAGCGGCTCGGCGTGCCGAGTGCCTGGCTGGGCGTGGTCGCGCCCACGCTCGCCACCGTCAACAGCGCGCTGATCCTGTGGATCGGCGGTCTGCGCGCGGTCGAGGGGCACCTCTCGATCGGCCTGCTGGTCGCCTTCCAGGCGCTGGTCACCCGCTTCACCGCGCCGCTGACCCGGCTCAACGGCGTGGCGGGCCGCATCCAGGACTTCGCGGCCGACGTGGCGCGGCTGAAGGACGTGGAGAACTTCCAGGCCGACCCGCTGTACGCCCGCCCCGGCGGCGCCGACTCCACCCGCCGGCTGCACGGGCACGTCGAGCTGGAGAACATCACCTTCGGCTACAGCCCGCTGGACAAGCCGCTGCTGACCGGCTTCGACCTGACGGTCGGCCCCGGGCGGCAGGTGGCACTGGTCGGCGGCTCCGGCAGCGGCAAGTCCACGGTCTCCCGGCTGATCTCGGGCCTCTACACGCCGTGGGACGGGGTCATCCGCATCGACGGCCGCCGGCTGGAGGACATCCCGCGCGGGGCGCTCGCCGCCTCCGTCTCCTTCGTCGACCAGGACGTGTTCCTCTTCGAGGGCTCGGTCCGCGACAACGTGGCCCTGTGGGATCCGTCGATCCCCGACGAGGCCGTGGTGGAGGCGCTGAAGGACGCGGCCCTGTACGACGTGGTGACGCGCCGGCCCGGCGGCATCCACAGCAGGGTCGAGCAGGACGGCCGGAACTTCTCCGGCGGACAGCGCCAGCGCCTGGAGATCGCGCGGGCGCTGGTGCGCCGGCCGAGCATCCTCGTGCTGGACGAGGTGACCAGCGCGCTGGACGCGGAGACCGAACTGGTCGTGATGGACAACCTGCGGCGGCGCGGCTGCGCCTGCGTGGTGATCGCGCACCGGCTGAGCACGGTCCGCGACAGCGACGAGATCGTCGTGCTCCAGCACGGCACGGTGGTCGAGCGCGGGCGGCACGAGGAGCTGGTGGCACGCGGCGGCGCGTACGCGGCACTGGTCAGGGAGCGGTGAGATGACGTCCGTGCACGAAGACGACCTCGTCCTCGGGGCGCTCGGCGCGCTGGGCACCCGGCTGGACTGTGCCGGCCTCGGCCGCCTGGACCTGGCTGGCCCACAGGTGCTGTGGCTGGTCACGTCCGGTGCCCTGGACCTGTTCGCGGTGGACGCCGCCGAACAGGGCCACTGGCACCACCTCGGCCGGCTGGAGGCGGGCACGCTGCTGCTCGGCCCGGTCACCGGGCCCCAGCACACCCTGGTGGCCCGCCCGGTCCGCGACTGTGTGGTGCACCGTGTCGGCCTGCGCGAGCTGTACCAGCCCGCGCACACGCAGACCTGGTCCTACGACGCGGACGGCAACCCGCAGTACGTCCCGCCGGCGTCGAGCCCGCTGGAGTACGCGGTCGCCCTCGGCGTCGGCCGGGGCCTGTCGGTCCTGTTCCAGGCGCCGATGGCCGAGGAACGGGCCGCGGCACCCGCGGACGACGACGTCTTCTGGATGCAGGTGCCGCCGGGCAGCGTGCAGTACGGCTCGCTGTACGGCGCGGAGGCCGCCGCCGACCTGCTGATGGACCCGGCGCTGTGGCAGAGCATGGTCGACCAGCAGTACCGGCTGCTGACCGCGCTCGACCGGTGGATCGAGCAGCTGGAGCGCACCCACGAGAGCCGCACCGCGGCCGGGATCAAGGCCGGTGAGGCCGTGCGCGCCCAGGCCGACCGGACGCTGCTGGCCTCGATCGGCGGGCACGCCTCCCGCCGTACGACCACCGCCGACACCGACGCCACCCACGCGGCGTGCAGGCTGGTCGCCGAGGCGGCCGGGATCACCCTCGCCGAGCCCGCGCAGAGCGGTGCCGGCAGCGACCGGCTGGACCCGGTGGAACGCGTCGCGCTGGCGTCCCGGGTGCGCACCCGGGCGGTCCGCCTGGACGGGCGCTGGTGGCGGGAGGACGTCGGCCCGCTGGTCGGCCACCGGGCGCTGTCCGGGGCGCCGGTCGCCCTGCTGTGGCGGCGCGGCGGTTATGTGGCCGTCCACCCCGGGACGGGGCGTGAGACGCCGGTGGAGAAGGCCAACGCGGCGGAGTTCGAACCGCGTGCGGTGATGTTCTACCGGCCGCTGCCCGACCGGGAGCTCGGGCCGCTCGGGCTCCTGCGGTTCAGCCTGCGCGGCACCCGGGGCGACCTCCTCCGGCTGCTCCTCGCCGGGCTGGTGACGGTGGCGATCGGCGCGCTGGTGCCGATCGCCACCGGCAAGGTGCTCGGCGAGTACGTGCCGAAGGCCCAGACGGGGCTGATCGTGCAGGTGTCCCTGGCGGTGATGGTCAGCGGCGTCGTCGCGGCGGCGTTCACGCTGCTGGAGAACCTGTCCATCCTGCGGCTGGAGGGCCGAATCGAGGCGGCGCTCCAGCCGGCCGTCTGGGACCGGCTGCTGCGGCTGCCCACCCGCTTCTTCACGCAGCGCTCCACGGGCGAACTGGCCAGTGCGGCCATGGGCATCAGCGCGGTCCGGCGCATGCTCGCGGGCGTCGGCCCGGTGGTCGCCCAGTCGGTGACGGTCGGCGCGATGAACCTCGGTCTGCTCCTCTGGTACAGCGTGCCGATGGCGATGGCCGCGCTCGGCATGCTCGTCGTCATCGCGGTGGTGTTCCTGGGGCTCGGGCTGTGGCAGGTGCGCTGGCAGCGGCGGCTCGTGGTGCTCGGCAACAAGCTGAACAACCAGGCGTTCCAGACCCTGCGCGGCCTGCCCAAGCTGCGCGTGGCCGCGGCCGAGAACTACGCGTACGCGGCGTGGGCGCGGGAGTTCGCGCGCAGCCGGGAACTCCAGCAGAAGGCCGGCCGGATCAAGAACCTCACCACGGTCCTCGGCGCCGTGTACCTGCCGGTCTGCACGCTGCTGATGTTCATGCTGCTGGCGGGCCCGGCGAAGGGTGCCATGTCGGCGGCGGACTTCCTGGCCTTCAACACCTCGGTCACCATGCTGCTGACCTCGGTCACCCAGCTGACCGGCGCGTTCGTGTCGGCAGTCTCGGCGCTGCCGCTGTTCGAGGAGATCAAGCCGGTGCTTCGGGCCACCCCCGAGGTGCGCACGGCGAGTACCCGCCCGGGCCCGCTGTCGGGCGCGCTGGAGGCCCGCAGGCTGTCGTTCCGGTACGCCGACGACGGCCCGCTCGTCCTGGACGACGTGTCGTTCGCCGTACGGCCGGGCGAGTTCGTCGCGATCGTCGGGCCGAGCGGCTGCGGGAAGTCCACGCTGCTGCGCCTGCTCATCGGCTTCGACCGGCCGGTCTCGGGCAGCGTCCTGTACGACGGTCAGGACCTCGCGGCCCTCGACCAGTCCGCGGTGCGCCGCCAGTGCGGTGTGGTCCTCCAGCACGCGCAGCCGTTCAGCGGTTCCATCCTGGACGTCATCTGCGGCACCGGGCCGTACACGCCCGAGGAGGCGATGGCGGCGGCCGAGCTGGCGGGGCTCGCGCAGGACATCCAGCGGATGCCGATGGGGCTGCACACGATCGTCGCGGGCAACGGGGCGATCTCCGGCGGGCAGCGCCAGCGCCTGATGATCGCGCAGGCCCTCGTCCGGCGCCCGCGGATCCTCTTCTTCGACGAGGCGACCAGCGCCCTGGACAACGACACCCAGCGCATCGTCATCGACAGCACCCGCAAGCTGAACGCCACCCGGATCGTCATCGCCCACCGCCTGTCGACCGTCCTGGACGCCGACCGGGTGATCGTGATGGAGGACGGCAAGGTCGTCCAGCAGGGCGCCCCGGCCGACCTCCTCGCCGACACCACGGGCCGCCTGCACGAGCTGGTGCGCCGCCAGCTCGCCTAGGGATCGCCCGGGGAGGCCGGGTCTAGCCGGGCTCCCCCGGGGTCCCCGGCCGGCCGTCCGGCGGCTCGGGCAGGCCGTCCAGTGGCTCCGGCAGGTCGCCCAGCGGGTCCGGCACGTGGTCCGGTGACTCCGGCAACCGGACCAGCGGCTCCGGCCGGTCGTCCCCGTACTCCGGCCCGTCCCAGTGGGACGGCATCCAGTGGTGCCGGCAGAACCAGCGGCCGAACAGGGCACCGCCGTAGATGACGAACCCCACCCCGATGAGCCACGACTCGACCACGAGCACGGTGCCCACGGCGCCGTAGCTGAGCGCGTTGGTCACGATGAGCGGGGTGAACACGAGAGAGGAGAACACCCGCAGGCCGGCCAGGCCGATCACCGTGGCCAGCGCCCCCGGCAGCAGGGCGCGCCAGCGGATCTGGCCGCCCAGCAGGAACCGCTGCCCCCACCAGAAGAACAGCACACCGCTCGCCGTGGACAGCGCGATCCGCTCACTGCCGTGCAGCGCCGCCTTCGTCGTCACCTCCTGGTAGAGGTACGCCGTCAGCGCCACCAGCCAGGTCGCCTGCCGCCAGACCCGGTGCCAGGGGCCCGCCGTCAGCCCCCAGATCCGCTCGTAGGCGTTCTGCACGCTGCCGCCGAAGGACACGCCGAAGACGGCGAGCAGGACCGCGCTCCAGACGCTGGTGGTGCCGATGACCTTGCGCGGGGGGCTGATCACGTCGGTGAGCACCCGGGCGGAAGGACCGGACAGTCCCATGCCGTCGGTGAGCCACGAGGCGAACCCGCCCCGCACCAGGGGATCCGCGGCGGCCACCACGATCAGCAGCGGCGCCAGCGTCACCAGGGCCAGTGTGGCGAACCCCATGGCCCGGTGCATCAGCTCCAGCTCGCGCCCGTGCGCGAACAGCGCCCGGACACCGAGCCACTCCCACGCGCGGTGCAGGCCGCGCCGCCACCGCATCACGGCTCCTCCCGTGCTCGCCGCCCACACGCTTCCCTGTGCCGATTCATCCACCCCGGCCCGCACCGGGCAACTCGCGGCCGTACCGGCGCACCCGCACGGCGCCGCGGCGACACGGCCGGGACGTCCGCCGTTTCCGCGCCGGGCCGCCGGAGAATCGGAAGCCGTGCGTACCACGGACCATGATGCGCCGGACGGCCGGCGGCGGACGCTGATCGTGAGCGCGAGCATGGGCGCCGGCCACGACACCGTGGCCGCCGAACTCGCGCGGCGGGCCACCGCGGCAGGTCACGAGGCGTGCGTCGTGGACGTCCTGCGGCTCCTGCCGTACGGGCTCGGCACTGGCCTGTGCCGCGGCTACCGGACGTCGGTACGGCACCTGCCCTGGGTGTACGCCGGTCTCTACGGCGCGTTCCTGCGCGAGGGACCCGGCCGGCGCCCGAGCGGGGTCCCGCTGGCGCGGCTCGCCGGGGACCGGCTGACGGACCTCGTGGACCGCACGGGCGCCGACGTGGTGGTGTCGGTCTTCCATCTGGCCGCGCAGCTGACCGGCCATCTGCGGGCCCGGGGCCGGCTGCGGGTGCCCAGCGCCGTCTTCCTGCTCGACTTCGCGGTGCACCGGCAGTGGCTGCATCCGGGCAACGACCGGTACCTGTGTCTCACGGACGCGGCGGCGGCCGACGTGCGCCGCTCCCTCGCCGTTCCCGTGGTCACCACCGGACCGGTGGTGGCGCCCGCCTTCCGCGCGCCGGCCCCCGGTGTGGCGCGGTGGCGGGAGCGCTTCGCCGGCCGTGCGCCCGGCCGGCGGCCGGTGCTGCTGTCCGCCGGCGCCTGGGGCGCGGCGTCCCGCCCGGCCGCCACCGCCGCGCTGCTGGGCGCGGCCGGCTACCTCCCGGTGGTGCTGTGCGGGCGCAACGACCGGCTGCGCGCGCGGGTCTCCCGGGAGCCCATGGCACTCGCCCTGGACTGGGTCGACGACATGCCCGGGCTGCTGGCGGCGTCCTACGCCCTGGTGGACAACGCCGCCGGCCAGACCGCCGTCCAGGCCCTCGCCGCGGGGCTGCCCGTGGTCGGTTACCGCCCACTGCCCGGCCACGGCGCGGAGGGGGTACGCCGCATGGCCGGCCTCGGCCTGTCCGAACTCGCCATGGACGGTCCCGCCCTGCTGACGGCACTCGCCCGGCTCACGGACGGCGCCCGCGAACGCACCGAACGGGTGACCCGCGGCCACGCCCTCTTCCGGCACGACCCCCTGCGCCACCTGACCGACCTCTGACCCCGCCCCCGTCCACGAACAGCCCCCACCGACGCGGGAACCGGACCACCCGCACGCGACCCGGCGGGCCCCGCCGTGGCCCGGTCACTCCGTGCGGACGCCGGGCAGTGCCGTCGGCCGGGGCGGGGCGTGTTCGTGGAGGGGGCCGACCGAGAGGCCTGCTTCCCGGCAGTCCTGGACGAGGGCCGGCAGCGCGCCCAGGGCCGCGTGCCAGCAGCCGGGGGCGGAGTGCCGGTCGGAGTCGTGCAGCAGGACGGTGCCGCCGCCGCGCAGGTCCGCCGCGACCCGGGCCCGTACGGACGCCGGTGTGGCGTCGGCGGTCCAGTCCCTGCCCCACGCGGACCACAGCACCGTGCGCAACCCGGCCCGCCGGGCGGCCCGGCAGCGGCTCGTGGTGAGGATGCCGTACGGGGGGCGGTACCAGCGCGGGCGGCAGCCGGTGGTGGCGTACACCGCCCGGACGCTCCGGTCGACCTCCTCGGCGGTCCGGGTGTACGCGGGGCACCACGGGCGGTCGTGCCTCCAGCCGTGCACCCCCAGTTCGTGTCCGCGCCGTACCGTCTCCCGGGCCAGCGCGGGATGGCGCACCACGTGCTCGCCGAGCACGAAGAACGTCGCCCGGACCCCGAGCCCGTCCAGCGTGTCCAGGAAACGCGGGGTCGAGTCGGGGTCCGGTCCGTCGTCGAAGGTGAGCGCGATGTGGTGGCGGTCTCCGGTACCGGAGAGCCCGGGGAAGAACGGCAGCCGCACTCCGGGGAGCCAGGTGGCCGCCGGTCCGATGTGCGCGGCGGCGGCGCCCACCGGCAGCAGGACGGTCGCCGCCCGCCACGCGCGGCCGGACCCCAGGGACATCGGTGACCACCTCCTTCGGCGTGGCGGGCGGCGGCGGGTCAGTGTCCGCGCGGCGTCGGCGCCCGGGTCCCGTCCCGTTCCCGCGGCCGGGCCGGCGCGGCCGTGTCCCACTCCCCGCCGACGATCTGGGCGTGGGCCAGGCCGATGCTGCCCGCGCCGATCAGGGCGACGCCGATCGCCTCCGGCAGCAGACTCAGGCCCAGGTGGATCGTCTCGGCGAACAGGACCCAGCCCAGGACCACGCTGGTGAGCGCGTCGCCGAGGGTGAGGGCCGGCTGCGAGGCCGTCAGCGAGCCGGCGCCGAGCGCGCCCTGCAGCAGCAGGAAGGCGACGAGGCCGGCGACCCCGGTGGCGTACGGCGACCAGTGCCCGAACATCGCCCCGGGCCCCTCCCCGAGCAGCCCCACGGCCTCCTTGAGCAGCGCCGCGGTGGCGGCGAAGGACACGGCGGAGGCGAGGCCGAGCAGCGCCGCCCGCGACGCGCCCTTCGCCGGGCGGGCGGCGACGGCGAGCAGGACGACGGCACCGAGCACCCCGCCCCCGCCCAGCAGCCAGGCCCGGGGCGGTGCGCCGGACCGGCCCGCTGTCGGCGCCGCCGCGAGGAGGAACAGGGCCAGTCCCCCGGCGAGCGCGGCGAACGCCAGCCACGTCCGGCCGTCCGGCCGGCGCCGGAAGACGACGCTGCCCACGGCCAGCGTGAACAGCAGTTCGGCGGCGAGCAGCGGCTGGACGAGGGACAGGCTGCCGACGGCCAGCGCCCCGGCCTGGAGCAGGCCGGACAGGGCGAGCAGCCCGGCGCCCGCCAGCCAGGAGCGGCGCCGCAGCACATGGTTGAACCGGCGTACGACGGATCCCGCCCCGCCGCCCTCGCCCGGCTCCTGCACGGCGGCCCGGCGCTGAAGCACCGAGGCGGACGCGTTGGACAGGGCGGCGAGCAGGGCGAGCAGCACCGTGACGACGGTCATGACCGCTCACCCGAAGCGGGCGGCGAGCCGCCGGTAGAGTCCGGGCGCGGCGCCGCGCACCCGGGCGGGCAGCCGCAGCCACCCGGGGACGTACACCTCGTCCCTGTCGTGGGTCACGGCGGACCACACCGCGTCCGCCACGCGTTCGGCGGGTACCGGCCGCGGCCACGACCGCGTGTACGGGGTGCCCCGCCGGTCGAAGAACGGCGTGTCGACCACGCCGGGGATGACATGGCTGACGCCCACTCCGGTGCCGCGCAGCTCGTACCGCAGGGCGTCGGCGAAGACGGCGAGGGCCGCCTTCGCCGCGGAGTAGACGGCCTCGCCGCGTACGCCCACGCTGCCGGCGAAGGAGCCGACCAGGACGACACGCCCCGAGCCGGCCGCGACCATGTGGGGCAGCAGGGCGCGCACGAGGTGGACGGTGGCCAGCAGGTCGACGCCGACGATCTCGTCGATGCGCGCGGCGGGCATGCCGGCGAAGTCTCCGGCCCAGCCCACGCCGGCGCCCGCCACGAGCAGGTCGACGCGGCCGAGGCGGTCCAGGGCGAGGTCGGTGAGCCGGCGGTGGGCGCCGGGCCGGGTCAGGTCGGCGGGCAGGGCCACGGCACCGGCCCGGGCGGCCTCCTGCTCCAGTCGGGTGACGTCACGCCCGCTCAGCACCAGCCGCCAGCCTCCCTCGGCGGCCAGCCGGCGGGCCACGGCGGCACCGATGCCGGAGGAGGCGCCCGTCACCAGGGCGGCACCGCCACGGCCGGCCGGGCTCCGCACGGGGCGCGGCGCGGAGCCGGTCCCCGGGGCGGGGCCCCGCCCCGGCCGGGCACGGTCCGACGGTCCTGCGGGGGGCGGGGCGTGGGACATGATGACGACCTCACTGCGACGGTGTGCACGGGCGCGCGGGCTCCGGTACCGAGTCCTCGCGGTGTATCCAGGGCGCCACACCTTGAAACGCCGCGCACGACGGAGTTCCGCGCGCCGTATGTCCGTGGCCGGCTGATCACCCACCACCGGCGACGGCCGCACCCCCACCCCGGCACGACGCTTGGGACGGCGTCGGCGGGTAACTCGCAGGGGAGATCGGCAGGACGACGGAAGGGGACACGATGTCCGGCGGCGAACACCGCGAGAAGCAGCCCGAGACGGCGGTGGAGGAGGTGCTCCGGGAGGTCGAGGAGGCCGAGAAGCGCCCGGGGGACGAGGATGCCTCGGGTGAGGCCGGGGACGCCGTCACCCCGAACACGGGAGCGCAGGAACAGGCGCGGGGCGAGTAGCGCGGCTCCCGGGCGCGGCCTGCCCGGCGCGCGGTCGTGCTTCGCCGCGCGCCGGGTACCCGGGTCTCATGAACCACCACCAGCGAGGACCCCACCTGCCCCCGCCCCGGGGCCCGCTCTCCGCCGCGGTCGGCGCGTACCTGCGCGGCGCGGGCACCCTCCCCGGCCCCGCGGACGCCGCGGCGGCGGATCCCTACGGCGACGATCTCCAGCTCGCCCTGTACCTGTGCTACGAGCTGCACTACCGCGGTTTCGCCGGCGTCCCCCCGGAAGCCGAGTGGGACCCGGACCTGCTGCGGGTCCGGGCGGCGCTGGAGCAGCGCTTCCTGTCCGCGGTGCGCGCCGACGCGCCCGCCCACGACAGCCTGGACGACGCGCTGGGCGCCCTGCTCGTCGAACCGGTCGAGGGCACCGGGGTCAGCCACTTCCTGCGCGACGAGGGCGAGCCGTGGCAGGTGCGCGAGTACGCGGCCCAGCGTTCCCTGTACCACCTGAAGGAGGCCGACCCGCACGCCTGGGTGCT
Organism: Streptomyces sp. NPDC014991; assembly: GCF_043080665.1. NCBI lineage: Bacteria > Bacillati > Actinomycetota > Actinomycetes > Kitasatosporales > Streptomycetaceae > Streptomyces > Streptomyces sp. NPDC014991. The sequence goes on along the minus strand of NZ_JBIBVY010000003.1, from coordinate 263,122 downwards.
GCCGCGGCTGTGGGGCCGGGCCAAGGCGGGGATGGCCGCCGTGGAGTTCGACGAGTTCGGCGGCGGCCGCGCCGACCGGGTGCACGCGCGCCTGTTCGCGGACCTGATGACGGACCTGGGTCTGGACACCGCGTACGGCCGCTATCTGGACGCGGCCCCCGCCGAGATGCTGGCCGTGGTCAACCTGATGTCCCTGTTCGGCCTGCACCGCCGGCTGCGCGGCGCGCTCGTGGGCCACTTCGCCGAGGTGGAGATCACGTCCTCGCCCGCCTCCCGCCGGCTCGCCGAGGCGATGCGCCGCACCGGCGCCGGCCCGGCCGCCGAGTTCTTCTACGACGAGCACGTGGAGGCGGACGCCGTGCACGAGCAGGTCGTCCGGCAGGAGGTCATCGGCGGACTGCTGGAGGAGGAGCCGGAGCTGGCGCCGGACGTGGCCTTCGGGATCGACGCGACCGAGTTCCTGGAGGACCGGCTGGGCCGGCGGCTGCTCGCCGACTGGCGGGCGGGACGGTCGTCCCTGCGCACACCCCTGGACCAGGACGGGCCGGCAGCCCCGGAACCGGACCGGCGGACTCCCCGGAAACAGGAGATGTCTCATACATCCTGATCCCCGGGGTACCCGCGCGGTGTGATCGCTTTGGTACTTCCGGGTGTGTACGCCCCGCAGGACGACACGGAGCTGCTGGCCGAGGTGCTCCGCGAGGAGGATCCCCCGCCCGGCGCCCAGGTGCTGGACGTGGGCACCGGCAGCGGTGCGCTGGCTCTGGAGGCGGCCCGGCGAGGCGCCCGGGTGACCGCGGTGGACGTGTCCCGGCGGGCGGTGTGGACGGCCCGGCTCAACGCCTGGCTGACCCGGCTGCCGGTGCACATCCGGCGCGGGAACCTCTTCACGCCGGTCAGCGGCAGGACGTACGACGTCATCCTGGCCAACCCGCCCTACGTGCCGGCGCCCGACGCCGGGCCCCGGCCACGCGGCCGGGCCCGGGCCTGGGACGCGGGGCTCGACGGGCGGCTGCTGCTGGACCGGATCTGCCGGGACGCACCGCCGCTGCTGCGCCCCGGCGGGGTGCTGCTGCTGGTGCACTCCGCGCTGAGCGGTCCCGAACGGACCCTGGAGCTGCTGCGGGCGGCGGGGCTGAAGGCCACGGTCGTCCGGCGCCGCTGGATCGCCTTCGGTCCGGTGCTGCGCTCCCGGGAGGACTGGCTGCGCCGGCGCGGGTTGCTCGCGTCGGCCGACGACAGGGAAGAGCTGGTGGTCATCCGTGCCGAACGACCCTGCTGACGAGGCCCGCAGGATCACCATGCGGCGGCGTGGGCCGCTGCTGGTGGAGGGGCCGGTGGAGATCGAGCTGGAGGACGGGACCACGGTCTCCTCGGACCGCTTCCGCGTCGCTCTGTGTACCTGCCGGCGCAGTCGCCGCTACCCGTGGTGCGACACGAGCCACCGGCCCAAGGCCTGAGTCTCTGGTTGAAACAGGTTGTTTTTCGCCGCTCCCCGGACGGCCCCCCACGGGCCGGCCGGGGAGCGGCTGTGTTCCCGGTGCCGGCGGGCGGCCCCACTCCGCCCGCCTGCCCCGGTACGAGATCGCGGGTTCCCCGCTCCAGAGGCCGCACTCCCCAGTTGCGGGCCTGATCCGGCGTTCACGGGGACTCACGATCCCGGTCTCAGAAGGCGAAGAGGCTGCCGCCGACGGCGTCCTTCATACACATGTTGCCGAAGGTCCGCTCGTACGCGACGCGCTTGCCCTGCCAGACGCCCTGGACGGTCACGACCACGGGGTCGTAGAGCTTGGTGCACATGACGTCGTCCGCCGGCTTCAGGGCGTCGAAGTCACCGCCGACGCCGCGCAGCTCGGCGCAGGCCTGGGCCGCGGCCGGGTGGGTGCCCGACGCCGAGGGGGCGCAGTTCAGGGTGACGGCGCGCTCCGGAGTGGCCGTGGCCGCGTCGTTGCCGTGGCCCGTGGTGAGCACCAGGGCCGAGGGGGCGTAGAGCGACGACGGGGCGGCGCCCGGTGCAGCGACGGCGGCCCCGGTCAGGGGTCCGCAAACGGCGGCGGCCGTGAGGCCGAGGGCCGCTGCCCAGCGCGCGGTGTTCCGCATTGTGTGCATCCTTCCGCTCGAGATGACAGGGAGCCGGCTCCGGATCCGGTCGGGCACCGGAGCGGCGAGCGCCACTCTGCCGAGTCCGCCAGCGAAATACACATCGGACCCATGGGTTTCAGTAACCTTTCGTGTTGAATCAGTGGCGTGAAGTCACGGAACTCGACCGCTGTGACCCCGGAACTGAGCGGTTCCCCCGCTTCCGAAGCGGCCAGATGGCTGAAAATCAGCTGTTTGTTAATCGTCCTGAAACATTCCGGCCCAGACCTCTGCGCGCCTCTTCATGACTCGTTGTGTTCATGAAGTGATCACCAGGAGCCGGTGCCTCCGTCATTCCGCGCCGTCGGCACCGACCCCGCCACCGACTCACCGGTCGGTATCGTCCGGTACGCAGGCGGCCGACGACGCGGGAGGGGCGATGGCGAAGCACTGGGCGGACTTCCAGTACGAGATCTATCTGAACGGAACGACCGGGGTGGTGCCCCGGCTTCCCACCGACCTCACCCGGCTGGAGGACCTGGCCGAACACCGGCTCGGGCCGGGCCCGGTGGGCTACGTGGCGGGCAGCGCGGGCGACGGCGGCACGGCCCGCGCCAACCGGGCGGCCCTCGACCGGCGCCGCATCGTGCCGCGCATGCTCCGGGACGTGCGCGAGCGGGACCTGACCACCGAGGTACTGGGCCGGACCCTGCCGGCGCCGCTCGCCCTGGCGCCCGTCGGGGTGTTGTCGATCATGCATCCGGACGCCGAGTCCGCCGCCGCCCGGGCCGCCGCCGCGCAGGGCGTGCCGTACGTCCTGTCGTCGGCGTCGAGCACGCCCCTGGAGCAGGTGGCGGAGGCGATGGGGGACGCCGAGCGGTGGTTCCAGCTGTACTGGGGCCGGGACCGGGAGGTGAACCGGAGTTTCCTCACCCGGGCCCGGGCGGCCGGGTTCTCGGTGCTGGTCGTCACGCTGGACACCCCGCTGCTGGCGTGGCGTCCCCGCGACCTGGACCAGGCGTACCTGCCGTTCCTGCACGGCGTGGGCACCGCCAACTGGTTCACCGACCCGGCGTTCCTGGCGGGCCTGGACAAGCCGGTGCACGAGGACCCGAACGCGGCGGTGCTGCACTTCCTCGGCCTGTTCGGGGATCCCGGCCACACCTGGCCGGACCTGGCCTTCCTGCGCGAGCACTGGGAGGGGCCGATAGTCCTCAAGGGCGTCCTGCACCCGGACGACGCCCGGCTGGCCGCGGACGCCGGAATGGACGGTGTGGTGGTCTCCAACCACGGCGGCCGGCAGGTGGCCGGCTCGGTCGCCGCGGCCGACGCCCTGCCCGGGGTCGTGGACGCCGTCGGCGACCGGCTGACGGTGCTGTTCGACAGCGGGGTGCGCACCGGTGCCGACGTCTTCAAGGCGCTCGCCCTGGGCGCGCGGGCGGTGCTCCTGGGCCGCCCGTACGTCTACGGGCTCGGCCTGGACGGCCAGGCGGGCGTGGAGCACGTCATCCGCTGTGTGCTGGCGGAGTTCGACCTCACCCTCGCCCTGTCCGGACACGCCGGCCCGACGACGGTGACAACGGCCGACCTGACCGAAGCCCGCCCCTGAGGCACCGGCGGCCCGCTCCGGGGAGCCCCCCGGGCCGCCGGGTGCCGCGCCTCGACGGCTGTTGCCCGCCGGCGGCGCGCCAGGTTACCGGGACGGCCGATCAGGCGCGTCGCGCTGCCGGTGGCCGGGCGGGTGCGCCGGGGGTGGCGGCGTTCGGCAGCGAAGCGGGGTTCGGCGTCGGCGTGTCGGTCCGCCAGCGCCGGCCGGCGGAGCCGTCCCGGACCTTGACGACGAGGTCGGCCCCGGGCTGGTCGCCGGCCGCGGCGAGGGCGAGCGTCCGGTCCCAGCGGGGCAGCAACTCGCCCTGGGCGGTGCGGTCGTAGCGCACGTCGTCGCCCCGCCGCGAGCCGGCGCCGGCGCAGCTGCCGAGGATCACCACTCCGGCGTCGGCGTGGGAGTCGAGGCACAGACCCGGGCCGGCCGCGCTGCGCAGCAGGCCGTCGGAGTCGTACGTCCACCGCTGCGTGGCCGCGCCGGAGCAGACGGCGAGGACGGCGCTCGCCCCGGCCCGGAGCCTGCCCCTGACGTCCAGGCACCGGCCGGCGGCGTCGCGCCAGCGGGCCGGGCGGCCGGCGGCGGGCCGGCCCGCGGTGCCGGGTGCGGTGGCGGAGCCCGACGGGGACCGGGTGCCGGGAGCCGTGCCGGTGGAGGCGACCGGGCCGGTGCCCCCGCCGCCGTCCGGCCACACGGTGATCGCCAGGACCGTCGCGAGCAGCCCGGCCGAGGCCACACCGACTCCGGTCAGCAGCCTCCTGGACGACCAGGCGGGGGCCGTGGGGGCGCGGCGCGAGGCCGCGGCACTCCCGGCCGGCCGTGCGCCCGCACGGCGGACGGCGCGGAGCGGCCGGTCCGGTCCCCCGGACCGGCCGGATCCGCCGTCGTCGGCGCGGCGGCGTCCGCCGGGTGCGGCGGTCCTCGCGAGGAATCCCGGCCGCCCGTCGCCGCGCCGGCGCCCGCCGGAGCGCCGGGAGCCACCACGGGTGCCGGTGGTGCCCTGGAGGCGGCCGGGGCGCGTGTCGAGGTAGCGGCGGGCGCCCCAGCCGAGGACGGCCTCGGCGAGCAGCACGCCCAGGGCCGCTTCTGCCTGGCCCAGTTGTCCGGCGGCGTGCCGGCAGTGGGCGCAGCCGGCCAGGTGCTCCTGGACGTCGGGCAGCAGCGCGCCGCCCCGGCGGATCGGGATGTCGAGCAGGCGGTTGTGGTGGCGGCACTCGTTGCCGGGCGCGAGTTCCCGGTGGGCGCGCACGAGACCTTCCCGGAACTTCTCCCGGACCCCTTCCAGGGCGGCCGCCGCGTTCTCGGTGTCCATGCCGAGCAGGCCGGCGGGCACGTGCACCGGCTCGGCCTCGACCTCGGTGTGCCACAACAGGGTCTGTTCCAGCCGGGGAAGGCCGTGGAACGACCGGTCGGAGAGCACGCGGTTCTCCGGTGTCAGCGTCGGCGCGGCGCGCATACCTCGGCCCCCGGCGGGCCTGGTGAGAGCGGGCAGCACGGCGGTGATCCGGTCGGTGCCGGACCAGTTGACGACGGTGTCCCGGACGGCCACCAGCAGGCGTGGCCGCAGCGCCTCGGCGGGCTCGCCGAGCGCCAGCCGGCCGAGGACCTGGTGGAAGGCGGTGGCGGTGACCATGTGGGCCGGCGGCCCGGAGGCGGCCAGGCAGATGACCGCGTAGTCCTGGGCGGGCTGCCAGTGCCGGGTCATCAGGAGGGCGGCGGACCGGGCGGCCTCCGCGTCGGAGCCGGCCCGCAGCGGGCCGGCGAGCGACTCGTCGGATTCCCCGGGAGGGCCGCCGGGCGGCGGACAGGCAGGCCGAGGGGGGTGGGGGGTGTGCACGGAGCGGATTCCTTCGGTGCGTGGTGCGTTGGTGCGTGGCTTGCGCGCTCACGGGGGCGGAAGAAGCGGGAGATGCACCGCGTTCCGCACCCTTGCACAACTCCCACAGGGGCAACAAGGCGCGCGTACGACATCGACGGGTGGGCGGGGAAGCCGGAATCAAGCCGTCGGCGACGTGCCGGAGCGCCCGGTGGATCCCCCGTGCGTGCGCCCCGTGCGAAGGGCGCACCCGGTCCTGTGACGCGCACGCTTCCGGAGCGTGCGACCCGGTGCCGGACGGTGAACCGGCCTGTTCGCAGGCGCCCCGCGCGGGACGGCGGCTCCCCCGCGCGCGACCGGCCGCCGGCCCTGTTCCTGCCGCCCCGGCCGGCGGCCCCCCGCGTGGCGGAGTCAGATCTGCCAGGAGCGCAGCCGGTCGGCGGCGCCGTACACGTCGGTCTTGCCGGAGATCAGGTCGCGGGCGAGGTCGACGAGGGCGCCGTAGGGCGGGTCGATGCCGACGCCGCTGACGAACATGTAGGCCACGGCGGTCGCGCAGGCGAAGCGCGCGTTGGCCGCGGGCAGTGGCTTGAGCACGGCGAGGGTGTGCAGCAACGCGGCGGCGCGCCAGGCGGCGTCGGAGTCCACGCCGAGCCGGGGCGGGTCCACCCGGTGCCGGGCGACGGCGGCGACCAGCGCGGAGAAGTCGTCCACGGCGGGCTGGTCGGGCAGGACCTCCTCGTGTCGCTGGAGGAGCCAGGGGACGTCGACATGGATGAGGGAGGGCATCGGTCAGGCGGCCTCGCCCCGGACGGGGAGTTCGTCGTCCGGGAAGGCGGCCGCGAACTCCTCGGCGTGGGTGGCGAAGAAGCGCCGGAAGGCCTCCGCGCCCTCCTGCAGCGCCCGGTGGCGGGCGATGTCGGCGGCGGCGGCCTCGCGCACCAGGGCCTTCATCGACGTACCGCGCTCCTTGGCGATCTGCCGCAGGTCCTCGAGTTCCCGTTCGCTGAACTCCACGTTGAGAGCTGGCATGCCCCTCACGGTACCGCGCGGGTACTCACGCGTAAATTCCCGCAGGTGGGGGCCCCTGCGCCAGGGTACCGGCAGGGTCAAGAGCCATGTCCGATTCCCGCCGGTCGGACGACGCGCGGTACGACAGACTGGGCAGGAGGCAACGACCCGGAGGAGTCCCATGACCACGCACACCGCCCACCCGGTCCACACCGTCCACCCGAGCCCCCTGGGCGACCTGCTGCTGACCGGGACCGTCACGCCGGCCGGCCTCACTCTCACCTCCCTCTCGATGCCGGGGCAGCGCGGCACCCCGGTCGTCCGCCCGGAGGACCGCGACGACCGGCTGTTCGCCGAGGCGCTCCGGCAGCTGGACGCGTATTTCGCGGGCCGGCTGACCCGCTTCGACCTGCCCTTCTCCCCCACCGGCAACGCGTTCCGGCACGCGGTGTGGCAGGCCCTGGACGAGGTCCCCTACGGCAGGACGACCACGTACGGCGAGCTGGCCGCCCGACTCGGTCTGTCCCGTGCCGAGGTCCGCTCGGTGGGCCAGGCCCTCGGCGCCAACCCGCTGCTCCTGGTCCGGCCCTGTCACCGGGTGATCGGCGCGGACGGTTCGCTGCGTGGCTACGCGGGCGGGCTGGAGAAGAAGCGGTGGCTGCTCACGCACGAGGGCGCGCTCCAGCCGACGCTGCTGTGACCGGCCGGGGCCTGCCGCTCGCGGAGGCCGCGCCACGCCGGTCAGAAGTCCAGCCGGCTGATCCGCACGGCCCCGTCCGGCCGGCCCGGGTGGGCGCTGGTGAGCGTCAGCCGCAGCCGTGAGCCGCGTACCGCGTCGAAGGTGATGACCCTTCGGGCTGTCCGAGGCGGTGGCCCACTGCGTCCGCGCGCCGGTCACCGGAACGTGGGCGCGGCCGTCCCACACCGCCGCCTCGGCCCGCGCGGGCAGCGTGTGGGTGGCGTCGACCGTGAAGGAGACTGCCAGGTGGTCGAGGGTCCGGCGGCGTCCGAAGTCGACCGAGACCCCAGTCCTCGGCGCGGGCCCCGTCGAACGCGGGCAGCAGCGCGGTGGCCGGTTTGGTGAAGGCGTTGGACCAGCCGGTGGCCGGATCGCCGTCCAGCATCGTCCGCTGTAACCGGCGTCCGCTCGCGGGCGGTCCGGGGGCGCGGGGTGGTCGGGCCGGAAGAGGGCGGGCGCGGTGGCCGCCGTCCGGCGGGCCGGGGTCGTGTGCACCCGTGCCGTGTCCGGGCGCAGGCCGTCCACCCGCGCGGTGACCATAAGCGTGCCCGGCCCCGTGCCGGAGCGGACGATGGCGAGGGCCTTGCCGTGGAAGGCGCTGCGGGTACCGGCCTGGTAGCGCTCGGCGCTCTCCTGGCGTCCGTTGTCGACGCCGGCCAGGGACCCGCCGGTGACGTCGAAGGAGATGAGGTGCTCGGCGCCGGGCACGACCACGCCGTGCGCGTCGACCATGTCGGCGGTGACGAAGGCGAGCGAACGGCCGTCGGCGGCCAGGGAGTCGCGGTCGGCGGTGAGGCGTACGGCGTGCGGGGCGCCGGCGGTGCGCAGCACGTCGGTGGCGACCGCCTCGCCGTCCCGCCGGGCCACCGCCCCCAGTTCGCCGGGCCGGTACGGCACGTGCCAGGTCAGGTGCAGCTTGCCCGCGCTGCCGTTGGGGCTGGTGTAACTGCCCGGGTAGGGGCCGTCGGTGAACGTCCTGTCGTCGCCGGTGGCCTCGGTCGTCTCCAGGTAGGTGCGGCCGTCGGTGGTCCTCTTCACGGCGAACTCCCGTACCCCGAGGGACTGTCCGTTCAGGAACAGCTCGACGGAGGGCACGTTGGCGTACGCCCGCACCTCGACGGTGTCCCCCTCCTCGTGGTTCCAGGTCATCGGCAGCAGGTGGACCATGGGCTCGTCCGTCCACTGGCTGCGGAACAGGTGGTACATGCCCTTGGGGAAACCCGCCGTGTCGAGATGTCCGGCAGCGCTCCGGCCGTGGGCGCTGCCGTGGCGGCGGCCAGGACCGATCTGCGCGTGACCGTCATGGGCGGCTCTCCCTCATCAGGCCCCAGAAGTACTCACAACTGATCGTGAACAAACAGATTCTGATGGCCGGCCACACTCGATCGTCAAGGGTGCGGCGCCCCACGGCTGCCTCCGGCCGCGTTTCGGCCGGAATTCCGCCTGTCCCGCGCCCCCGGCCGCGTTCGACCGGTCGGCCAGGTGGCCGCGATCGGCGTCCACGGGCGTGCCGGAAGCACTACGCTGGAACACGAGTGGTGCCACCTGTTCACTGTGAGTGTGCGCTTGGGAGCGGCGACGATGAGCCGGGTCTATCCGTTCGACGACGCGGCGACGGCCCGGGCTGTCATCGATGACGACGGAACGCTGGTGGAGTGGAACGAGGGCGCGCGGCGTCTGCTCGGCCACCACGCCGACGACGTCGTGGGCCGTCCCGCTGCCCGGTTGCTGGCGGCCGCCGGCCACGGGGCGCTGCCCCCGGGTCCGCGCTGGGAAGGCATGGTCGGACTGCGCCACCTGGACGGCCGTACCGTCTCGGTGTGGCTGCTCGCCCACCGCCGGCCACCGGACGACGGCCGGCCGGGCGACTGGCTCGTGGTCACCCCGCTCGCCGACCCGGAACCGCCCGCCGCGGACGATCCGCTCGTCGGGGCGGCCCTGATCCAGTCGCCGTGCCCGGTCGCCCTGTACGACGACGCGCTGCGGCTGCGCCACATGAACGCGGCGATGGCCGCCATCATCGGGCTGCCGGAGGAACGGGTACGGGGGCTCCGGATCCCGGAGATCGGCGGCAAGCCGCAGAGCGACGAACTGGAACAGGGCATGCTCCGGGTGCTCACCTCGGGCCGGCAGCTGGACGTGCAGACCTTCCTGCGCACCGGCGGCGAGGACCGGGCGCACGCCTGGCTCGCCCGCATGGCACCGGTGCGGGACGCCGGGGGCCGGGTGCGGGGCGTGTGCCTGGCCGCGCACGACATCACCGACAACCAGCGGGCGCGGCAGCGGCTCCAGCTGGTCAACGAGGCGAGCGTGCGTATCGGGACCACACTCGACGTGACCCGCACGGCGCAGGAACTGGCGGACATGTGCGTGCCCGCGCTCGCCGACTTCGTCACCGTCGACCTGCTGGACCTGCGGGAGCACGGCAGCGAACCGCCGGCCCGCATCACCGCGCCGGTCCTCCTGCGCCGCACCGCCCACCAGTCGGTGCTGGCGGACGTGCCGGAGGCGGTGATCGAGCCCGGGCACGCGGACGCCTACCCGGACTTCTCCCCGCAGGCCGACGCGCTGACCGCCGGCCGCACGATCACCACCTCCGTGGCCGGCGGCGACCTGGACAGATGGCACTCCTGGCACAGGGCGCGCGGTGAGCGGGTGCGCGCGTTCGGCATCCACTCCTCGATGTCGGTGCCCATCCAGGCCCGCGGGCTCACCCTCGGGGTGGCGGTGCTCACCCGGCACCGGCGTCCGGACGCGTTCACCCCGGACGACGTGCTGCTGGCCGAGGAGATCACCGCCCGGGCCGCCGTCTGCATCGACAACGCCCGCCGCTACTCCCGGGAGCGGGAGACCGCGCTCGCCCTCCAGCGCAGCCTGCTGCCCCGTTCGCTGCCGCGCACGGCCGCGCTGGACGCGTCCTCCCGCTACCTGCCGGCCGCGCGGGCCGGGGTGGGCGGGGACTGGTTCGACGTGATCCCGCTCTCCGGGCTGCGCGTCGCGATGGTCGTCGGGGACGTCGTCGGGCACGGTATCCAGGCCTCGGCCACGATGGGCCGGCTGCGCACCGCGGTCCGCACGCTCGCCGACATCGACCTGGCCCCGGACGAGCTGCTCACGCATCTGGACGACCTGGTGCTACGGCTGTCGGAGGAGTCCGGTCTCGAGGGCAGCCCGGGCGAGGTCGGCGCGACCTGCCTGTACGCCGTCTACGACCCGGTGTCCCGCCGCTGCACGATGGCCCGGGCCGGGCATCCGCCGCCCGTGCTGCTCAGACCCGGCGGCCGGCCCGCGGTGCTCGACCTGCCCGCCGGTCCCCCGCTGGGCCTGGGCGGGCTGCCCTTCGAGTCGGCCGAGGTGGAACTGCCCGAGGACACCGTCCTCGCGCTGTACACGGACGGCCTGGTGCAGTCCCGGGAGCGGGACCTGGACGCCAGCCGTGAGCTGCTGCTGGAAGCGCTCGGCCAGGACGCGGACTCCTTGGACAGCACCTGCGACCGCATCCTGCACGTCCTGCTGCCCCCCGGCGGCGCCCCCGACGACGTGGCGCTGCTGCTCGCCCGCACCCGCGGCCTGCCCGCCTCGCAGGTGGCGACCTGGGACATCCCCGCCGACCCGGCGCTGGTCGCGCCGGTCCGCAAACAGGTCGTGGAGCAGCTGGCCGCCTGGTCGCTGAGCGAGGCGTCGTTCACGGCGGAACTGGTGGTCAGCGAGCTGGTCACCAACGCCATCCGGTACGGCTCCCACCCGATCCGGCTGCGGCTGATCCACGACGCGACCACGTTGATCTGCGAGGTCTCCGACACCAGCCACACCGCCCCGCACCTGCGCCGGGCCAAGATCCTCGACGAGGGCGGCCGGGGCCTGCTGCTGGTCGCCCAGCTCACCCAGCGCTGGGGCAGCCGGCACACCACGGACGGCAAGACCATCTGGGCGGAGCTGCCCCTGTTCGAGGTGGACCGCTAGCTCTTCAGGACGCCGACAGCCAGGGCCGTACGTGCTTACGGGCCTCGTGCAGCCGGGACTTGAGGGTGCCGAGTGGGATGCCGACGCGCTCGGCCGCCTCGGCGTACTCCAGCTGGCAGATGTCCCGGTAGACCAGCGGCGCGACCAGGTGCGGGTGTTCGCGTTCCAGGCGGTCCAGGGCCTCCAGCAGGTCGACCCGGGAACCGGCGATGACGCTGGTCGTACGCGGGTCGACGACGTGCGCGGGCTCGATGGCGGCCGGCTGTTCGACGGACCGCCGCTTCAGCTCGCGGTACTTCTGCCGGCAGCAGTTGGCGACCACCGTGTACAGCCAGGTGCCGAAGCGGCTGCGGCCCTCGAACGCGGAGATGTGCCGGGCCACCTGGAGCAGCACGTCCTGGGCGGCCTCCTCGGCGTCCTCCCGGCAGGGCAGGAAACGCGCGCAGCGGCGCACGACCTCGGGCCGGATCTCCGCCAGCAGCCGGTCCAGGGCCGCTTCGTCGCCGGCGGCGGCACGCCGGGCGGACTCCTCCATCGGCGCCTGGTCCTGCACGAAGGCCTCCCCCTGGAAGTCGATCTCAGGGCAGGCATGATAGTCGTATGCACCCCCTGGAGCGGATCGGCCGTCACCGCCTCGAACGGCCGCTGGGCAGCGGCGCTTTCGCCACGGTGTGGCTCGCCCACGACCCGGAGCTGCAGGCCCCGGTGGCGGTGAAGGTCCTCGCCGAGAACTGGGCGCACCGGCTCGACATCAGGGAGCGTTTCCTGTCCGAGGCACGGTTGTTGCGACAGGCCGGCTCCAGCCGGGTGGTGCAGGTCTACGACATCGGTGAACTCCCTGACGGCAGGCCGTACTTCGTGATGGAGTACGCCGACGGCGGCACCCTCGCCGACCTGGTGGCGGGCGGCCCGCTGCCGGTGCGGGACGCGCTCGCGCTCACGGCCGAGGCCGCGCGCGGTGCCGCCGCGCTGCACGAGGCGGGCATCGTGCACCGCGACATCAAACCGACCAACGTGCTGCTGCACACCGCCCCGGACGGCACCCGGCGGGTGCTGCTGGCCGACCTGGGGCTCGCCAAGAGCCTGGCGCAGGCCTCCGTGCTGACCCTGGCCGCGGGCTCGGCGGGCTACCAGCCGCCGGAACAGGCCGCACCCGGCGAGGGCATCGACGAGCGGGCCGACGTCTACAGCCTCGGCGCGGTCGGCTACGAACTGCTCACCGGGACCGTGCCGGGACCGCCGGGGAAGGTCGTACCGCCGGGCCGGTCGCGGCCGGAGCTGCGTGCGGACGTGGAGCGGGCGGTGCTGCGGGCGCTGGAGCCGGACCGGGCCCGGCGCTGGCCGGGCGCCCTGGCGTTCGCGGACGAGCTGGACCGGCTGGCGGCGGACCCGCCGGGGCGGCCCGCACGGCGACTGGACCGGGTCCGCGGCCGGCTCGGCACGGTGACCCTGGCGCTCGCCGCGGTCCTCGCCGCCACGGCCGCGGCGGTCACGGTGACCGTGGCCCTCCACCACCGCGGCGGCCCGGCGGACGACGGGGTGCGGGTCGCCGACGCCACCGGGCGGGTGACCCTGCGGGTGCCCGCCGGCTGGGGCTGGGAGCTGCGCGGCTCCGGCTGGGATCCGCACGCGCTGGGGCTGGCAGCGGGACACGAGCCGGGCCTGGTGGTGGCCGACGACCTGGCCCGCTGGTCCGACCTGAAGGACGCCGTGGACGGGGTGTTCGTCGGGGTCAGCGCGCACGGCGACGTCACCGCCGGGGTGCGGGCGCTCGCGCACTCCGGCTGCCGCTACGCCGGCGCCCGCGCGTTCACCGGCAGCGCGTGGCACGGCGTGGTCCGGGCCTGGACCGGCTGCCCGGACGGCGGCTCGGTCACCGAGTCCGCGCTGGCCCCGGCGGGCGGCTCCGCTCAGCCGCAGGTGTACGTGCAGGTGCGCCAGCGCGGGACCGGTGACGCGACCGACGGCATACTGCGCTCCCTCCGGGTGGCCTGAAAGCACCGCCACGGTCAAGTCGGGGAAAAGATGCCGGTGTGCCCCGAACTTTTCCGGCGACCCGTGCATCGGACTGTGATGACGGCGCATCCGGCGCCGACGGCGCGCGTCCCGCGCGTGCCGGGACGATCCTGGAGTGGTGAGCGACATGGTGAACACCCCCCGGTCCGCGCGGCACGGCGCCCTGCTCCTGGGCACGGTCGCCGTGCTGGGCCTCCTGACCTCCTGCGGCGACGGCACCGACGTCCACAGCGACCCGCCGGTCACCGCCTCCGGTACGGCCGCGCCCGCGCGGGAGGCCACGAAGGGCCCGGCGTCCGCCGCGGCCTCCTCCGGGACCGGGACCGCCGCGCCGGCCCCGCCGAAGGCGACCGCGTCCCCGGGCGGCGCCGCGACCGCGGCGCCCCGGAGCACGGCCACGGCGGCGCCGGGCACGGCCACCGCGGCCGCGGCGGGCAAGCGCTGCCACACCGGCGAACTGCGTGCCTCCGTGGGCCGCGGCGATCCGGGCGCCGGCCAGGAGAACTTCCCGGTGGTGCTCACCAACACGTCCGCCCGGATCTGTACCCTGCACGGCTATCCGGGCGCCGCCTTCGTGAGCGCCTCCGGCGCCCAGCTCGGCCCCGACCCCCGCCGTGCACCGGGCTCAGCCGCCACCGTCACGCTCAGGCCCGGGCAGAGCGCCTGGGCCGGGCTGACCTTCTCCAACCCGGGCATCAGCGAGGCGAAGACGGCCACGCCGGCCGCGCTGCTGGTCACTCCGCCGGACGAGCACGACCCGCTGAAGGCCGCCTGGTCGGGCGGGCCGGTGCCGGTCTCCGGGAACTCCTCGTCCGTCCGTCTGACCGTGCTCAGCCCCGGCACCGGCCCCTGACCGACCCCGCTCCCCGCGCCCCGCTGTCTCCCCCGAGCAGCGGGGTTCGTCATGGCCGCGCCACAACTGTCACAGGACGGCAACAGCCGCCGCCCGTCGCGATCTTTCCTCCCCCGCTCGTCATCGAACCCGGTCGACCACACGGCGAACGGGCTCTTCGGGGCCCTGACCAGGGAATCGGGGACGAAGATGAGCGAGATCCCACGCAGGCGGGTACTGACGGCGGGGGCGGCGGGCGCACTCGGGGCACTGGCCGCCTGTTCCTCCGGCACCGGCCGCCGGGTCGACGGACCGGACCCGGCGGACGGCCGGGGCACCGCGCGGGCCCGGCCCGTGAAGCCGATCGGCGACGGTTCCACCGCCGACACCGGCGCCCAGCCGCACCAGCCGGAGCCGGTGCGGCTGCGGCCGGGCCGGCGGCCCCCGCAGTTCGTGGTGTTCTCCTGGGACGGCGCGGGCGAGCTGAGCAACCGCCTCTTCTCCCGGTTCCGCAGCGTGGCCGCCGGCCACGGCGCCCGGATGACCTTCTTCCTCAGCGGCATCTACACGCTCCCCGAGTCCCGGAAGAACCTCTACCGGCCGCCGCAGCACCCGGTCGGCGCCTCCGCCATCGGGTACCTCGCCGACCGGCACATCCACGCCACCCTCCAGCAGATCCGCGCGGCCTGGCTGGAGGGCCACGAGATCGGCACCCACTTCAACGGGCACTTCTGCGGCGCCACCGGCGTGCGCCGCTGGTCCCCGGCCGAGTGGCGCAGCGAGATAGAACAGGCCATCGACTTCGTGACCACCTGGCGGACCAACACCGGCTTCACCGACCTCGACCCGCTGCCCTTCGACTACCGCAAGGAGCTGACCGGCGGCCGCACCCCCTGCCTGGAGGGCCAGGCGGCCCTGCTGCCCACCGCCGCCGCGCTCGGCTGGACGTACGACGCCAGCTCCCCCGGCGGGCTGCAGATCTGGCCCGGCAAGGTCCAGGGCGGCCGGATCTGGGACTTCCCGCTCCAGTCCGTACCGTTCGCCGGTCACTCCTCCCAGGTCCTCTCGATGGACTACAACCTGATGTTCAACCAGTCCGGCGGAAACCCGCTCGGTGACCGCACGCGATACGCCCTCTGGCGCGCCCAGGCCCGCGACACCTATCTGGCCGGTTTCCGGCGGGCGTACGAGAGCAACCGCGCGCCCCTCTTCATCGGGAACCACTTCGAGCGCTGGAACGGCGGCGTCTACATGGACGCCGTCGAGGAGGCGATCGGGACGATGGCGGCGTACGACGACGTGCGGTTCGTCTCGTTCAAGCAGCTCGTGGCCTGGCTGGAGGCGCAGGACCCGGCGGTGCTGCGCCTCCTGCGCACGCTGCCGCCCGGGCAGGCACCGGCGGGCGGCTGGGCGGAGTTCCTGGGCGCGGCGGGCACCCGGCCGTCATAGCCGGCCGGAACCGTCTGTTTTCATGGGCGGGCACCCCGTGATCCCTGCTGGAAGGACCCGCTCTGAACACCGCGCTCGCCGAGGCCCTGTCCGCCGTCCTCCTCGTCGCCGTGCTCGCCTGGGCGGTCGTACGGCCCTTCGGCCGCACGGAGGCGGTCATGGCCGTGCCCGCCGCCGCGATCGCCGTCGCGACCGGTGCGATCTCCCTCGACCACGCCCGGGCCGAGGCCGAACGACTCGGCCCGGTGGTGGGGTTCCTGGCGGCGGTGCTGGTCCTCGCCCACTTCTGTGACGTGGAGGGGTTGTTCCAGGCGTGCGGGGCGTGGACGGCCCGGTGGGCGGCGGGCCGCCCGGTGCGGCTGCTGACGGCGGTGTTCGCGCTGGCGTCCGCCATCACCGCCGTCCTGAGCCTGGACGCGACCGTCGTGCTGCTGACCCCGGTGGTGTTCGCCACGGCCGCGCGCACGGGCGTACGGCCCAAACCGCACGTCTACGCCTGCACCCATCTGTCCAACACGGCGTCGCTGCTGCTGCCGGTGTCCAACCTGACGAACCTGCTGGCGTTCGCGGCGAGCGGGCTCGGCTTCACCCGGTTCGCGGCGCTGATGGCGCTGCCGTGGCTGGCGGCGATCGGCGTCGAGTACCTGGTGTTCCGGCGGTTCTTCGCCCGGGACCTCGCGGCGGCGGCCCCGGCGGACCGGGACTCCGGCGAGGCACCTGCACTGCCGCTGTTCGCGCTGGTGACCGTGGGCGGCACGCTGGCCGGGTTCGTGGTGGCGTCGGCGTTCGGCGTGGAGCCTGCCTGGGTGGCCGCGGCGGGCGCGCTGATGCTGGCCGGGCGGTCGCTCCTGCGGCGGCAGGCGACCGTAGCGAGCGTCGTACGGGCGGCGGCCCCCGCCTTCCTCGTGTTCGTCCTGGCACTCGGCATCGTGGTGCGGGCGGTCGTCGACAGCGGGCTCGCCGACGTGCTCGGGCGCGTACTGCCGGACGGCACCGGGCTGCCGGCGCTGCTCGGGACCGCCGCGCTGGCCGCCGTACTGGCGAACGTGATCAACAACCTGCCCGCGGTGCTGGTCCTGCTGCCGCTGGCGGCGCCCGCCGGGCCGGGTGCGGTCCTCGCCGTACTGCTCGGCGTGAACATCGGCCCGAACCTCACCTACGCCGGGTCGCTGGCCACTCTGCTGTGGCGGCGGATCGTCCACCAGCACGAGCACGACGTGGACCTGGGGGAGTTCACCCGGCTCGGGCTCATCGCCGTGCCGTCCTCCCTCGCCGTCGCGGTGGTGGCACTGTGGGGGTCGCTCCGGGTTCTCTGAGGGGCGCGGACCGAGCCGAGGGAGGCCGACCGGATGCGTGTGATCGCCTGGCTCGTCGAGGGCACCTGGCCCGCCTGCGTGGACGCCGTCCGCGCCCATGCGCCGGACGACTGCGAGGTGGTGCTGCTCCACGTCAGCGGTCCCGACGTGCCGGCGGTGGCGCACGGCGCCTTCGCCGGGCTGCTCGGACGCGGCGGGCGGCGGGGGCACCACCCGGCCGAGGGGTGGGAGAGTGATCCCGGTGACCGGCTGGAGGCACTGGGCGGCACGTCGGCGGCGGCGCTCCTCGACGCGGCGGCCGAGCGGCTGGGCCGGCCGTGTACGCGGTCGGAGCGGTCGGGCCGGGTCGAGCGGGAGGTGGTGGCCGCCGCCGAGGGAGCCGGCCTGCTGGTACTGGCCCGGGACGGGGACCGGTCCCGGCTCGGGCCGGGAAGCATCGGCCCGGCCGTCCGGTTCGCCGTCGACCACGCGCCCTGCCCGGTCCTGCTGGTGTGGCCGGAACCGGCCCCGGAGCTGGGGACGATCCCGCCCCCGCCGCCCCCGCCGCCCGGGCCGTAGGCGCTCAGGGCGTCGGACCGGGCGTCGTCGCGGGTACGGCGGGCGGTGCGACCGGTACCGGTACGGTGTCACCGTCCCAGTTGACGTTCTCCATCCGGAGATCCGGCTTGGCCGTGTCGACGGTCCAGCGCTGGCCGGCGCCCGCGGCGGCGCGGGTCTTGAGCACGAGGGCACCGGAGCCGTCGGTGGCGGCCGGGGTGAGGGCCAGCTCCTGGTCCGAGCGGGGCACCAGGGCGCCCTGGAGGGTGAAGTCGTAGCGGATGGTGCGGGCGGCCCGGCCGGTGGCCGCGCAGGGGGCGAGACGGACGGAGTAGCCGAGGCGGGAGTCCAGGCACAGGTCGGGGGCGGCGGCGTTGCGCAGCAGCCCGTCGGTCTCGTACGTCCACTGCTGGGCCGGGGCCGCGGAGCAGCCGGTGAGTTCCGTCTCGGCGCCCCGTACGGCCTTCTTGCCGACGACTCCGACACACAGACCGGAGGTGAGGTTGTGCAGCCTGCCGTGCAGCGCGCCCTGTCCGGCACCGCTCCCGCCGACCCACGACGCGCCCGGCGAGGGGACGTTCCGGCCCGGCGTCCGGGACGGCGTGGCCGCGGCACCGGTCCCCGGGGCGTCACCGGAACCGTGGACCGCCCACAGCACCAGCGGAAGCGCGACCAGCCCGCCGACGGCGAGCACGGCCACCGCGAGCTGGCGGCGCCGCGCACGCCGGACGGCCCGGTGAAGAGAACGGGGGGAGCCGGGGGCGGCGGGGCTGGTGCGGCCGGTGGCTCCCGCGACGGCGGCATGTCCAGGGGGCCCCGTGGGACGGGCGGGTGTTGCGGGAACGGCGGATCCGGCAGGGTCGGCGCTGCCCCCGGGCCGGCCGGTGCCGCCGCGCCCGCCGGTGTCGGCGGAACCGGGAGGAGCGGAGGAGGAACGGGACCCGACCCCCCGCCTGCGGGCACCCGGTGCCCGGCGGGCGGGGGGACCGGCGAGGTCGGCGCTGTCGCCGGTTCCGCCGGTGTCCGCAGTCCCCGGGGGAGCGCTGGAGGCACGGAACCCGGCCGCTCGTCCGGGGGCACCCGGTGCCCGGCGGCCGGAGGGGGCGGCGGGACCGCCGGGGTCGGTGGTCCCGGAGGGAGCCGTGGAGGCGCGGGACCCGGCCGCTCGCCTGAGGGCGCCCGGTATCCGGCGGCCTGCGGCCCCGCCGCGGCCGGCCGCCGTGCCCGACGTGGCCGGGTCGGCCGACCCGGCGGGTGCCGCGGGCCCTGTCGGTGCCGCGGACCCCGCCGGGCCCGTCGCTCCGGGCGGCTCCGCGCCGGTGAAGGATTCGCCGGCCGGCGGGGTGACGGCGCTTCCGCCGTGCGGGAGGGCGGCCTCGTCCGCAGGGGTGACGGCGGCGGCCGGAGGCGGCACTGCGGCGCGGGTCGTCCGGGACTCCAGGTAGCCGTGGGCGCCCCAGCCGAGGACGGCCTCGGCCAGTGCGGTGCCCAGTCCCGCGTTGAACCGGTCCAGTTGGTCGGCGGTGCGGGTGCAGTGGGGGCAGCGGGCCAGGTGCTGCCCCAGGTCGGGGTCGATGTCCGTGCCTCCGCGCCGGAAGGTCACGTCGAGCATGCGCAGGTAGCGCCGACACTCGTCCTCGGGGGCGAGTTCGCGGTGGGCCTGGAGGCATTCGTCGCGGAGCCGTTCGCGGGCCCGGCGGAGTTCGACGCCGGCGCCGTCCTCGTCCAGGCCGAGCAGCGCGGCGGGCACGGACAGGGGTTCGGCCTCGACCTCGGTGTGCCACAGCACGGCACGCGAGGTCTCGGGCACCCGCTGGAACGCCCGGGACAGCAGCCGCCGGCCGGGCGGCGGCAGCAGCCGGGCCGCGACGCGCTCGCCGGTGCCGTCGTCCGAACGCAGGGCGGGGTGGAGGAGTTCCCGTCGCTCGTCGGTGTCCCACTCCGCCGCGATCCGGCGGACCGCGACCAGCACGTGGGGCCGCCAGGCGGCGGTCGGCCCGGCCTGCCGGAGGGAGGCTCCGAACAGCCGGGTGAACGCGGCGGTGGTGAGCATCCCGGCGGCACGCGGGCCGTCGGTGCACAGCCGGGCGTAGGCGAAGGCGGCCGTCCAGTGCCGGTCGAGGAGTTCACCGACCGGATGCAGCGCGGGTGACGTTCCCGTCCATTTCCTCAGTGCGGCACCGAGCTGCTCGTCCGACGGGCCTGCCTCATGCACGGCTGCATTCCTCCAGACACGAAACGGGAATTAGTCCGTACCAATGCGTACGGGGAGAGGCCGGGGCAGCTCGAAATACACAGGGAATGTGTGTACCTGCGCGCCGACAGCCCACACCTTTACACGGCCGAACACACCCGAACAAGAGATCTTCCGATTAACGGTATTTCCTTTCCCGCATTCCCTTGTTGACGCACCGTCGAAGAAAGCCTTCTCCTTCCTTTTGCCGCCCTGTCCGTGCGGCGCGGAGCGCGTCGCACGGGCTGCCGGAACGGTCAGTGACCACTGACGGCGCGCGCGGTGTAGGGCTGTTCCAGTTCCTCGGTCTCCTTGTCGCTCAGCTCCAGTTCGACGGCCGCCACCGCGTCCTCGATGTGCTGGGCCCTGGACGCGCCGACGATGGGGGCCGCGACCGTGTCCTGGCGCAGGAGCCAGGCGAGGGCCACCTGGGCGCGCGGCACGCCGCGGCCGGCCGCGATGCGGGTGACGGCCTCGACGATCGCGCGGTCGCTCTCCAGGTACAGCCTGCTGCCGAAGTCGTCGGTGGCGCTGCGCCCGGTGACCGTGCCCCAGTCGCGGGTGAGCCGGCCGCGGGCGAGCGGGCTCCACGGCAGCACGCCGACCCCCTGGTCCGCGCACAGGGGCAGCATCTCCCGCTCCTCCTCGCGGTAGAGGAGGTTGTAGTGGTTCTGCATGGACACGAACTTCGTCCACCCGTGCCGCTCTGCGGTGTACTGCGCCTTGGAGAACTCCCACGCGTACATCGAACTGGCGCCGATGTAGCGCACCTTGCCGGCCTTCACCAGGTCGTGCAGCGCCTCCATCGTCTCCTCGATCGGAGTGGAGTGGTCGTAGCGGTGGATCTGGTAGAGGTCGACGTAGTCGGTGCCGAGGCGGCGCAGGCTGTGGTCGATCTCGCTCATGACCGCCTTGCGGGACAGGCCGGCTCCGTTGGGGCCCGGCCGCATCCGGCCGTTGAGCTTGGTGGCCAGCACGATCTCGTCCCGGTCGGCGAAGTCGCGCAGGGCCTTGCCGACGATCTCCTCGCTGGTGCCGTCGGAGTAGACGTTGGCGGTGTCGAAGAAGTTGATGCCCGCCTCCAGCGCCTGCCGGATGAGCGGGCGGGACGCCTCCTCGTCGAGGGTCCACTCGTGCGTGCCGCGGTCCGGCAGCCCGTAGGTCATGCAGCCCAGACAGATCCGCGACACGTCCAGGCCCGTCGAACCGAGCTTCACATACTGCATCGTTGCTGCTCCTGCCGTCGGATCGATGGTCACGGCAGAGCCTACGACGGTGGCCCCCGGGCGGACTTGACGGCGCCGGTGTGCGGACGATTTGATCCTGACCGTGCCGCGCCGTCCGGCGTGGGCAGGATGGAGCGGACTTGCCCACGGGTGTTCTCCGCGCCGCTGGGCCCCTGCCGGCCCTGGGCGCCGTGTCAGCGGCCGTGATCGTCGCGGTGACGGCTCTGGCCGGCTGCGCCTCCGGCCACGGGGGCGGGGACGGTGCGGCGAAGCGGGCCGCGCCGCGGCTGCCCCCGCGCGGGGCCGGGTTCGACTACCAGATCGGGGGCGCCTATCCCCCGCCGAAGGGCGTGCGGATCGTCAGCCGCGACCGGTCCGACTCCCCCGCGCCCGGCCTGTACAACATCTGCTACGTCAACGCCTTCCAGGCCCAGCCCGCCGAGCGCTCCGCGTGGCCGGCCGACCTGCTGCTGCGCGACGCGCACGGTGGCCTCGTCATCGACGAGGACTGGAACGAGCCGCTGCTCGATCTCCGCACGCCGGCCCGGCGGGAGCGGGTGGCGCGGCGGGTGAACACGTGGATCGACGGCTGCGCGCGCAAGGGCTTCGACGCCGTGGAGCCCGACAACTACGACAGCTACACCCGCTCCCACCGGCTGCTCACCGCGGCGGACGCGACCGCGTTCATGACTCTCCTGTCCCGGCACGCGCACGCCCGGCACCTGGCCGTCGCGCAGAAGAACACCGCGGAACTGGCGGGGCGGCGCCGACGGGCCGGGCTGGACTTCGCGGTGACGGAGGAGTGCGGGCAGTACGACGAGTGCGAGGTGTACGCGAAGGCGTTCGACGACCGGGTGGTGGACATCGAGTACACCGACGCCGGGCTGCGCACGGCCCGTGCCCGGTGGGGCGGCCGGCTGAGCATCGTCCGCCGTGACCGGGAGGTGTCCACCCCGGGCAGCGCCGCGTACGTCCGCAGGGTGCGCTAGGACGACACGGCCTGGTCGTGCCGTCCTGTGAGGCCGGAGCCGCAGAGCGGCCGACGGTCCCTGGCGGGCCGTCAGCCGCCTTGATGCCCCGGTTGTCAGGGTGTCAGGGTGATCGCGCTCACCGGGCAGGCGCGGGCCGCCTCCCGGACCATCGCGTCGCCCGAGCCGTCCTCACGGCCCGGGACGAGGGTGCTGTAGCCGTCGTCGTCCTGGGTGAAGACGCCCGGCGCGGCCAGCGCGCACTGTCCGGCGCCGATACAGGTGTCCTTGTCGATGTCGATGTGCATGAGGAGAGCCTCTTACCAGGTCACGGGGAGTTCCAGCATCCCCTGGATCGTGTCGCCGGGTTTGAAGGGGATCTCCTCGGCCGGGGCGGCCAGCCGCAGGCCGGGCAGCCGCGCGAACAGGCTGCCGAGGGCGATCTCCAGTTCCGCGCGGGCCAGGTTCTGGCCCAGGCACTGGTGGATGCCGAAGCCGAACGCCATGTGGTGGCGGGCCGAGCGGTGGAGGTCCAGGGCGTCGGGGTCGTCGTACACGGCCGGGTCCCGGTTGATCACCGAGGTGGCGAAGAGCACCGCCTCGCCGGCCCGGATCGTGGTGCCGGCGACCTCTATGTCCTCGACCGCCACCCGCTGCAGCCCCTCGGCGATGGACAGCATCCGCAGCAGTTCCTCCACGGCGCCGGGCAGCAGCGCGGGGTCGGCGCCCAGCTCGGCTGCCCGGCCTGGCTGCCGGAGCAGCGTGTAGGTGCCCAGGGAGATCATGTTGGCGGTCGTCTCGTGGCCGGCGACCAGCAGGATGATGGCCAGCGAGACGGCTTCGGCGCGCTCCAGCTCGCCCGTGCGCAGCCGCCGGTGGACCAGCTCGTCGAGGATGCCGTCGCCGGGCTCGGTCTCCTTCGCCTTGGCGTCGATCAGCCCGCCGAGGTACTCCTCCAGCCGCCGGCGGGCCTCCTCGGTGTCCTCACCGGTCGGACCGCGCAGCAGTCTGCGGGACTGTTCCTCGAAGTACTCGTGGTCGGCGTAGGGCACCCCGAGCAGGCCGCAGATCACCATCGACGGTACGGGCAGCGCGAAGGCGGAGACCAGTTCGGCGGGCGGCCCCTGCTGGATCATCGCATCGAGCAGCCCGTCCACGATCCGCTGGATCCAGGGGCGCAGCTCGGTCGCGCGCCTGACGGTGAACGACGGGATCATCATCCGCCGCTGCCGCTGGTGCTCGGGGTCGTCCTCGCCGAGCAGGGCCACCCTGCGTGTGCGGGCGGCCTCGAAGCGGGCGGTGACCGCGGGGAAGCCGGCGCGGCGGCGGTCGGCGGACAGGCGGGGGTCGGCGAGCAGGGTACGGGCGGTGGCGTGCGCGGTGACCACCCAGACCTCGCGGCCGTCGTAGAGGGTGACGCGGGACAGGGGGCGCCCGTCGCGCAGCGGGTCGTATCCGGTGGGCGGGTGGTAGGGGCAGGTGCGGTCCTGGGGGAAGGCGACGGGTTCGGCCGGGGCAGCCGGGCCGGTGGTGTCCGTCAGTTCCGTCATGGAAGAGACCTCGCAGACGAAGGGGTGCGTCGTGCCGATCTTCATTAGATGCCCGGGGCATCTATAGGTCGACGCCAAGTTCGGCCAGTTGGGCTCGGGGCGTCATCTGGCCGGTGTGCGAGGGGTCAGGGGGGCGGAAACCGGCCGCGGTCCCACGCCCCCCGAGGTGTCGCCCGCCGGTGGGTCAGGGCAGCTGTGCGGCGCCCGCTTCCGGGGCGAAGGCGCGGGCGACGGCGAGGCTGTCCTCGTACACGTGGTGGCGTACGACGAGGCCGTCCCGGACGGTCAGGTGCAGGGCGAAGCGGGCGCTGTAGGCGCGGCCGGTCGGTGCGGCGGTCTGCCGGATGACGCCCAGCACGACCGCGTCCTCGCCGTCGGCCAGGATGTGCCCGACGGTGGTGCCGGCCTCCTCCGGGACGTGGTGGGCGGCCAGTTCCCGGTAGTGCGCGGCGGCGTCGGCGCGGCTGGAACGGTGCCGGATCCACGGCGTGTCGGCGCGGCCGTGCTCCTCCTCCGGCCAGTCCAGCCGCCAGTCGCAGTCGTCGGCGTACAGCTCGGCGATCGACTGCGGGTCGCCCTGGCCGATCCTGCGCAGGAGTTCCTGGACGACGGAGCGGGTCGCGGCGGTGCGGTCGTCGGACATGGGCGGCTGCCTCCCCGGGCGGGTGGTGATCGGGACGGGGACAACTGTGCCGCGGGGGGCGCGGCGACGCGATGACCTCTGAGGTAATCACCGCGTCGGCGGACGCGGCACGAGGTAAGGATGAATCGTGCGACCACCGGTGTTACGCCGGTGACAGACATCCGTTGGACCGACGAAGGGGACGGAACCACATGCCACTTGAGGGCGAGTACGAGCCCAGCCCGACGCAGTGGGTGCGCGAGCAGGTCGAGCTGTACGAGAGGTCCGGCGGGACCGAGGGCACGACCCTGCGCGACACCGGTATGCCGGTGGTCGTGCTGACCACCCGGGGTGCGAAGAGCGGGAAGATCCGCAAGACGCCGCTGATGCGGGTGGAGCACGAGGGCCGGTACGCGGCGGTCGCCTCGCTCGGCGGCGCGCCCCAGCACCCGGTCTGGTACTTCAACGTGACGTCGGACCCGCACGTCGAGCTCCAGGACGGCCCGGTCAAGCGGGACATGCGGGCACGTGAGGTCACCGGGGCGGAGAAGGCCGAGTGGTGGGAGCGGGCGGTGGCCGCGTTCCCGCCGTACGCCGAGTACCAGGAGAAGACGTCGCGGGAGATCCCGGTGTTCGTGCTGGAGCCGGTCGACGGCAGCTGACGCGGAGGCGCCGGCGGGGTGCTGGTTCCGGCCGGGAAGCGGTTGGTTCCAGAAAAATCTGTTTCAGCGAGGTGTGGACCCGTTCCCCGCCGGGCACCCGCTCGTCAGGCCCCGCCGCGCTCCCCCGTCGCGGCGGGGCTTTCGTGTGCCTGGCCCGCCGGCCGGTCGGTGACGTCGAGGAAGATCTGGTCGGCGTCCGGGAACGTGTGGGCGAGGGATCGCTTGATGCGTACGGAGACCTCCTCGACGCGTTCGCTGTCCAGGCCCGGCACCAGGTCGATACGGGCGGCGACCAGGGTCGAGTCGAGGCCCATCTTCATGGTGAACAGCCCCTCCACACTGTCGATCTCCGGCTGGGCCCGCAGCAGCGCCCGGATCCTGCCGCTCAGTTCCGGGTCGGCGGCCTCGCCGATCAGCTGGTCGCGGGCGTCGCGGCCGAGCCGGTAGGCGACGTAGACCAGCAGTACGCCGATCGCCAGCGAGGCGGACGCCTCCCAGACGACCTGCCCGGTCACCATGTGCAGGGCCATCCCGACCAGCGCGAGGGTGACGCCGAGGACCGCCGTGGCGTCCTCGGCGACCACCGTGCGCAGTGCGGGATCGCGCAGCCCGGCCAGGCCGCCGCCCTGTCCGCGGACCTGGTGCAGCGCGCGCAACAGGGAGACTCCCTCGGCGATCAGGGCCACGCCCAGGACGGCGAGGCCGACCACATAGCCGCTGAACGTCTCGTCGGCGCCGTCGCGCAGGGCCTCGACGCCCTGGAAGAAGGAGAAGCAGCCGCCCATGACGAAGATGCCCACGGCGGCGAGGAGCGACCAGAAGAAGCGTTCCTTGCCGTAGCCGAAGGGGTGCCGGGTGTCGGCGGGCCGGCGGCTGCGACGCAGCGCGGCCAGCAGGAAGACCTCGTTGAGGCTGTCGGCGACGGAGTGCGCGGCCTCCGACAGCAGCGCGGGCGAGCCCGCGAGGACACCACCGACCGCCTTGGCGACGGCTATGACCAGGTTGGCGGCGAGCGCCACCAGGACGGTGATCTTCGTGTGCCGGTCGGCCTCGGACTCGCCGCCGCCGTCCGCGTGGTCGGCCTGTGACTCGCCGCCGTCCGCGCGGTCCTCCGGCGGATCGCCGGACCGGCCGCCGGGTCGGCCGGCGTCCTGTTCGCGTCCGGGTCGCGCGCCGCCGTCCGCGGCGCGCGCCGGTGCCGTTTCGCTGTCCCCGGCCGTACGTGCGGCCGTCTCCCGTTCCGAGGATGTCCCAGTCACCTATCGCCGACTGCCCCGGAGCGGGCGGCTCACACCGTGCGGGACGCGCGGAACGGGGAACGCGGGTGGCCCGGAGAGTTCGGGCGGCGAGGAGGAGACATGGGCGGCGACGGCAACCGTGCGTACGGCCACAGCACGTTCCACCGGTCCAGGAGTCACTTCGCGGACCGGATCACCGCCGACGGCCGGGACGGCTGGCCGGTCGAGGCGGGCCGGTACCGGCTGGTGGTCTCCCGCGCCTGCCCCTGGGCGAGCCGGGCGGTGATCGCGCGCCGGCTGCTGGGGCTGGAGGAGGCGCTGTCGATGGCGATCGCCGATCCGGTACAGGACGACCGCAGCTGGCGGTTCACCCTGGACCCGGACGGCCGGGACCCGGTGCTCGGCATCCGGTTCCTCGCCGAGGCGTACGACCGCCGGGAGTCGGGCTACCCGGGCGGGGTGAGCGTGCCCGCGGTGGTGGACGTCCCCAGCGGGCGGCTGGTCACCAACGACTACCAGCGGATCACGCTGGACCTGGCCACCGAGTGGACGGCTCTGCACCGCGGCGGCGCGCCCGACCTGTACCCGGCCGCCCTGCGCGCACAGATCGACGAGGTGATGGCCGAGGTCTACGAGGACGTGAACAACGGCGTGTACCGGGCCGGCTTCGCCACGCACCAGAGGCAGTACGAGGAGGCCTGCGCGGCCGTGTTCCGGCGGCTGGAACTGCTCGGTGAGCGGCTGGCCGGACAGCGGTATCTGGTCGGTGACACCCTGACGGAAGCGGACATCCGGCTGTTCACCACGCTGGTCCGGTTCGACGCCGTCTACCACGGCCACTTCAAGTGCAACCGCTGGAAGCTGGCGGAGCACCCGGTGCTGTGGGCGTACGCCCGGGACCTGTTCCAGACGCCGGGCTTCGGCGACACGGTCGACTTCGACCACATCAAGCGCCACTACTACCAGGTGCACTCCGGTATCAATCCCACCGGCATCGTGCCGCTCGGCCCGGACTCCGGGGGCTGGCTGGGGCCCCACCACCGTGCGGAGCTGGGCGGCCGGCCGTTCGGGGACGGTACGCCGCCGGGACCGGTCCCCGCGAGCGAACGGGTGGCCCGGCGAGGACGGCCTGCATGAGGATCGCCTGACGAGGAAGTAGTCACCCATGGCCAAGAACAAGAAGAAGAAGCTCCCTCTCGCCTATCAGCCGGTCGGATTCGTGCTCAGCTGGGCAGGCGGTGCGCTGGCCGGTATGGCCTTCCGCAAGGCGTGGATGGCGATCCGGCACGAGGACAACGCGCCCGACGCCCTGGACCCCGACCGCGGCTGGGGTGAGGTCCTGCTGGCCGCGGCGGTCCAGGGCGCCATCTTCGCGGTGGTGCGCAGTGCCGTCGACCGCACCGGCGCGAAGGCCATCGAACGGTCGACGGGCGTGTGGCCGGCGACCGACAAGGGCGGCCGGGACTGAGCCGGTCGGTCAGCCCTGCTTCGGGGCCGTCGAGGATTGCAGGCGCAGGGTGAAGGAGTGCCCGGCGGGGTCGGAGTACCCGCGTTCCTCGTACGGCCCCGCCGCGTCCCTCGTCTCGATCGGCCGCCCGCCCAGCCCCACCACCCGGCGCTCGGCCTCGTCCAGGTCCTCGACCAGGAAGTCGAGATGGGCCTGGAGGGAGTTCTCCGGGCGCGGCCAGCTGGGCGGTGTCGCGTTGACGTCCCGGCGGAAGGCCAGTCGGACCCCGTCGGCACCCCGGATCTCCACGAGGTTGGCGGACGCGGCGGTCCGTTCGCCTTCCAGCAACTCCCGGTAGAACTCGGCGAGTTTCTCGGGCTCGGCGCAGTCGAGCACCACGACGCCCGCTTTGACCAGTGCCATGCTTCCTCCCGGTGGGTTCCCTGCGGTTGTCTCCTCGTCCCTGCGGATATCCCGGGCCGCGGGAATCAGTCGGCGGGCGCGGCGTGTCGGGCCGGCGGGCATGCCGTGTCCGGCGGGCGGACACACTGCGTTCGCCCGGGGGCCGGCCGTGCCGGCCAGACGGAAGTGGCCGCCCGGACGCGGCGGATGCGGGTCATCCGCGGCGCGGCCGGCGGGCTGTCAGTCGCAGCCGGTGCGTTCCTTCGCGCGCGGCCAGGCCTCCACGCCGTGGGAGGTGCTCACGTAGGCGGTGTTCCGGTCGTCCGTGAGCCACAGTCGCCGGTCCCGGTGGTGGTATCCGGTGTCGTGGGCGGTGGCGGGCATGCGCACATCCCCGCGGTACGGCGCCCGGAGCAGACCGTCCCGGCCGAGGACGCCGCCGGGGTCGCGGACGTACGTACGGTCGTCGAGCCGGAGGAAGTGGGCCGACTGCCAGCCGCAGTGCCCTGAGCCGGCGGAGCCGCTGATCCGGGTCACGGGCAGCCGCCTGCCGTGTCCGTCGGTCCACACCTCCCAGCCCCAGGCGGCGGCGTACCGGGCGGGCAGTTCGGCCGGGTCGCAGGAGGCGTTCGTCTCCGGGCCCCAGCCGGGACGGTCCTTCTGGTCCCGGGCCACCACGACCGCCACCTTCGTACGGCCGGCCACGTCGTAGGAGTACAGGACCCGGTCCGCGGACCGGCGCTCCACCCGGTAGCCGCCGTCGGGATCCTGCGGTTGGGCCATGTCGAAGTAGCGGGCCAGCCCCTCCTCCGGGGTGTCACCGCCGTCGGCGGCGCTCCACGCGTCCGGGCCGGAGCCGTCGAAGATCTCGCCGTCGCACTCCAGCGCCCGGCCGGCCGCGCCGGAGGCCAGGCGCAGGGCGTGCGGTCCGGTGCCGTCGGTGTTCCTGGTGGGCACGTACAGCGGGCCGCTGTACGGGGACGCCGGCGGGGTGCCCTTCACCGCCAGGAGGGGCGGGGGCCCGTCGTCGCACCCCGCCGCCGACACCGCCGTCAGCGCCGCCACCACCACCGCCGTGATCCTTCTGCGCATGCCCACCCCTTGTTCTCCCGTGCTCCGTGCGCTCCTCCGACGCCGGGGCGGGCCGGAACGTTCAGCGGGTTCGCCGGCGCCGGAGCGGGTGGTCGCCGGGCTTGGCGGGATCCTGTCGAAAGGTGGCCGTCGTGCCGTGTTTCCGGACAGGCGGACTCCGGCAGGCTGGGTCACCATGAGCGATGTGAACACGATGCGAGCCATCAGCCAGGACGTCCTCGGCGGTCCCGAGGTCCTGAAGTACGTGCAGGTCGAGCGGCCGAAGCCGGGCCCGAACCAGGTACTGGTCCGGGTGCGGGCGGCCGGGCTGAACCCCACCGACTGGAAGCACCGGGCCACCGGCGGGTTCCTGGGCGAGCCCCCGTTCGTCCTCGGCTGGGACGTGTCCGGCGAGGTCGTCGAGAACGGGATCGGTGCCGCCGCCTTCGAACCCGGCGACGAGGTCTTCGGCATGCTGCCCTACCCCTTCGGCCACGGCTCGCACGCCGAGTACGTGCTCGCCCCGGTCCGCGCCCTGACCCGCAAGCCGGCCTCGATCGACCACGTCCAGGCGGGCGCGCTGCCGCTGGTCTCCCTGACCGCCTGGCAGGCGCTGACCGAGCACGCGGACGTGCGGCCAGGGCAGCGGGTGCTGATCCACGCGGCGGCCGGCGGGGTCGGGCACGTGGCGGTGCAGATCGCCAAGGAGCGCGGCGCGTACGTGATCGGCACGGCGAGCGCGGGCAAGCACGACTTCCTGCGGCAGATCGGCGTGGACGAGCCCGTCGACTACCACTCCACCGACGTCACCGAGGCGGTGCGGGACGTGGACGTCGTCCTGGACACGCTCGGCGGGGAGACGGCCGTACGCTCGCTGCGTACGCTGCGGCCGGGCGGGGTCGTGGTGTCGATCCTGCCGGGAGGCTCCCGGGAGTTCTACGACGAGGCCGAGCGGCTCGGCGTGCGGGGGGTGCGGATGCTGGTCGACGCCGACCGGGCCGGGATGCGGGCGGTCGCGGAACTGGCGGAGTCCGGGAAGCTGACGGCGACGATCGCCGGGACGTTCCCGCTGTCCGACGCCGCGAAGGCGCACGAGCTGGGCGACACCGGGCGGACCACGGGCAAGCTGGTGCTGCTGGCGGACTGAGCGGACCCGGTGGCCGGCACGGGCCGGATCAGCCGGTACGTGCCCCGCGCCGTGCCCACCCGGCCCACCGGCCCACCGGCCCGCCCGAGCCCGGCCCGCCCCGGTCCGCGGGCACGCGCACGCCAAACCCGAAGACATATGTCAATCGAACATGCTCAAATTCCGTGCAACGAGGGTAACTTGACGATCGGGAACCGACGTCCGGGCGCGGGTGGGAGGTGGTGCCGAGGTGCGACACGAACCCGAACCCCTCACCCGGCAACTGGGCATGTACACCTACCGTGGGCACACGGTGCTGGAGTTCCGGGGCGAGATCGACATCGTCGCGGCGACGGAGATCGGTCCGTTTCTCGACCGCGTGACCGGCCGGCCCGGCGCGCGGGTCGTGATCGACCTCAGGCCGGTGGAGTTCTTCGACTGCTCGGGGCTGCGGCTGCTCTACCGGGCGCGCGTGCGGGTGCTGGAACGCGGCGGACAGCTGCACCTGGTGTGCACGCACCCACTGACCCTGCGTGTCCTCAGGGTCACCGGTCTCACCCGGCTGCTGCCCGCACATCCGGACCTGGCGGCGGCCCTGGCCCGCTCGGAGGCCGCCTCCGGCTCGCTGTGAGGGGCAACGCGGGCGTCTGATCCGGCTGTTGGCGGGAATCCGGTCAGCAGGAAGGAGGACCGTCGCGATGACGACTTCCGTCAGACGCCTGCCCGGCTGGGCCAAGGCCGTGGCCGCGCTCGTACTGGTGCTCGCGGTGCTGTTCGCCGGGATCCGGCTGGCCGTACTGCCGGGCATCAAGGATCTGTTCGGCACCGAGACCCATGACCGTTCCGGACCCGCGCTCCTGAAGTCCGTCCGGGACATGAGCCGTTACGACGCGGCGTCCGGCACCTTCCAGGTCGTCGTGGACCTGGAGAAGGACACGAAGTTCCTGCCGGACGCGATCCGCGGCACCCGCACCCTCTACGTCGGCGCGGGCACCGTGGACGCCTACGTCGACCTCGGCCGGATCGGCGAGCACGACGTCACGGTCAACGGCGACCGTACGTCCGCCACCCTCCGGCTGCCGCACGCACGGCTCGGCACCCCCGCCCTCGACCCCCGCCACTCCTACGCCGTGTCCAAGCAGCGCGGGCTGTTGGACCGGTTCGGCGACCTGTTCTCGGACAACCCCAACAGCGAGCAGGCCGTGCAGAAACTCGCCGTCCGGCACATCGGCGACGCGGCCAGGAGCAGCGGGCTGACCACCCGCGCCGAGCACAACACCACCGGCATGCTCCAAGGCCTGCTGCGCTCCCTCGGCTTCGAGGAGGTGCGCGTCTCCTACGGCGGCTGACCGGCCGGTCAGCCGCCCAGCACCCCGGCAGCGCGGCCGTCGCCGCGTTGTCCAGCCGTTCACCGCCAGGTCACCGCCCGCCGGCATCCCGGGGCGAGGTGCGGGTAAGCGGCTTACGGAACGCGGAGGTTGACGACTGGAGGACCCGATGACCCGTACCGCCCTGCGCCTGCCCGCGGTGCTGCGCACCACGAGGAAGCGGCCCGAGGCCGAGGAACCCCGTCCACAGACCGCGCGGCGGCACGCGCTGCCGCTGCCCGTCCGGCTGCTGGCGGTCCTGGCGGCGTTCGCGTTCATGGTGGCGTTCGCCGTGGTGCTGGCCCGGATCACACTCCAGCCGTCCCCCGCATCGGTGTCCCTGACGCACAGCAACCTGCACCCGGGCAGCTCGCTGCGGGCCTATCTGGAGCATGCGCCGATACGGGACGCGGTCCGGCAGGTCGGCGGGAACATACTGCTCGGCGTGCCGTTCGGGGTGCTGGTGCCCGTTCTCGCGCCGCGCGCCCGGGGGATGCTCCACGTCCTGGTGCTGACGGCGCTCGTGATGCTCATGGTGGAGCTGGTGCAGGGGGCGCTGGTCACCGGTCGGGCCTTCGACATCGACGACGTCATCCTCAACACGACGGGCGCGCTGCTGGGTTGGCTGCTGCTCGGGCGGCGGCTCGGGCGCGGGGTGCACCGGCGCGTGCCCGAGCCCTCGGCGGCCGAGTGACGGCGGCAACAGGTCCGTACCAGAGTATTGACGGCCCCTTACCTCACTCCTTAAATCAAGAGGCAGCACATCCGCTCCCCCCACACCGAACGGAGAGCCATGGCCTCCCCGCGCCTGCTCCGCAGATGTCTCCTCGCCGCCCTGTCCGCCGCGCTGATCGGCTCCGCGGCCGTCGGCCCCGCGCGGGCGCAGACCGCCGCGCCCGCGGCAGCCGCCGCCACCACCTTCTCGGACACCTTCGACGGGCCCGCGGGCGCCGCGGTCGACTCCTCGAAGTGGACCCTGGAGACCGGTGACAACGTCAACAACCACGAACGGCAGTACTACACGTCGGGCACGAGGAACGCGGCCCTGGACGGCCAGGGCCACCTGGTGATCACGGCCCGGAAGGAGAACCCGGCCGGCTACCAGTGCTGGTACGGCAGCTGCCAGTACACCTCGGCCCGGCTGAACACGGCCGGCAAGTTCCAGGCGACCTACGGCCATGTCGAGGCCCGTATGAAGATCCCGCGCGGGCAGGGCATGTGGCCCGCGTTCTGGATGCTCGGCACGCCGGTCAACTGGCCGGACTCGGGCGAGATCGACGTGATGGAGAACGTCGGCTTCGAACCCTCGACCGTGCACGGCACCATCCACGGCCCCGGCTACTCCGGCTCGGGCGGCATAGGCGCCGGCTACACCCTGCCGGGCGGGCAGGCCTTCGCGGACGCCTTCCACACCTTCGCCGTCGACTGGGCACCCGGCTCGATCACCTGGTCGGTGGACGGCACCGTCTACGAGCGGCGCACCCCCGCCGACCTGGGCGGGAAGACCTGGGTGTACGACAACAAGCCGTTCTTCCTGATCCTGAACCTCGCGGTCGGCGGCTACTGGCCCGGTGACCCGGACGGCTCCACCCAGTTCCCGCAGCAGCTGCTGGTGGACTCGGTGTCGGTGACGACCGCGAACAACCCGTCCGGCGTACCGGTCCGGGGCCTCGCCGGCAAGTGCGCCGACGTCGCCGGCGCGAACAGCGCCAACGGCACGCCGGTCCAGCTCTACGACTGCAACGGCACCCCCGCGCAGCAGTGGACCGTCGGCTCGGACGGTACGCTCCGGGCGCTCGGCAAGTGCCTGGACGTGACGGGCAACGGCACGGCCGACGGTGCGGCCGTCCAGCTGTGGGACTGCACCGGCGGCCCGAACCAGAAGTGGACCGTCACCGCGGCGCACGACATCGTCAACCCGCAGGCGAACAAGTGCCTCGACGTCACCGGGAACAACTCGGCGAACGGCACCCGGCTGCAGATCTGGACGTGCTCGGGCGGCGCCAACCAGAAGTGGACGGTCGGCTGAGCCGTCCGGTCAGTGCAGCCGCCAGGTGTACTTGTCGCCGCCCACGAAGCGGACCACGTCCGGGTCGTCCAGATCGTGGATGGGAAGGCCGTGGGCGGCGGCGGCCTCCAGCACGTCCGTGACGGTCCGCGCCTCGCCGATCACCTCACCGTCGATCTCCATGATCCTGAACGGCGGCTCGCCCGGCCTGCCCGGGCACACACCGAGGACCAGGATCCGCGGACGGGACATGTGGGGAACTGCTTGTTCGGTCATGTCATCGAGGGTAGAACGCAACCCGCACGGGCGTGTCATCCACCGGAGCCGTCCAGGAGATCGAGGACCGCCGCCTCGACAGGCCCCTGCGTGGCCGGACGCCCGAAGTCCCCGTGTTCGCCCAGCCGGGTGAGCGCGGGGGCGATGGTCACCCCCTGTTCGAACAGCTCGAGGACCCTCGGATCGATGTACGACGCCCGGCACACGGCCGGGGTGTTGCCCAGGTAGTGGCTGACCTCGCGGACGGCCCGGGCGATCTGCCGGCGCCGCGCCGCCTCGGTGTCCCGGGTCCGGCGCGTGGTCACGGCGACCGCGACGGAGGCCAGTACGGTGGCGTGCCAGGTGCGGAAGTCCTTGGCGGTGACGTCCGTGCCGGTCAGTCCGCGCAGTGCCTCGTTGAGGTCGTCGCCGTGCAGGTCGTGCCAGGTGCCGCCCTCGTGGAAGGCGAGGAAGCGGTCG
Source organism: Streptomyces sp. NPDC014991 (assembly GCF_043080665.1). Classification (NCBI taxonomy): domain Bacteria; kingdom Bacillati; phylum Actinomycetota; class Actinomycetes; order Kitasatosporales; family Streptomycetaceae; genus Streptomyces; species Streptomyces sp. NPDC014991. The sequence goes on along the minus strand of NZ_JBIBVY010000003.1, from coordinate 229,106 downwards.
CCGCCGCGCGGACGGCGCAGCAGCGCGAGGGCGACGGTGCGCACCTGGTCGTCGACGAGGGCGCGCACCATCTCGACGCCACCCTTCGCCGGGAAGTCGAAGGGGATCTCGCCCCGTCCGCAGGCGACGTGCTCCCGGAGCATCGTCGTCAGGCCGTAGGTCTCACTCGTGCGCGTGCCGGTCGCTGCCGATGCGGATGAAGCCCAGGTCGAGCAGGCGGACCGCGCAGGCGGTGACCCGGGCCCGGCTCAGCCCGCGCCCGTCCAGGTCCGCGGCCACCTCGGCGCGCAGCTCGGGCAGGGCCCGCGCGACCTGCCGTACGTGCTCGTGCTTGCTCCGGTCCCGCTCCGCGCGGAACTGCTCGTGGTACAGAGTACTGGCGGCGTCCGGCGGCGTCCGTGCCGACGGCCTGGAGGTGGCCGTCGGGCCACGGGCAGATCCACACGTCACGCCAGGCGGGCGGGATGGTCAGGGCCCGGACGCGAGCGAGCCGCTCGGGGTCGGTGAGGCGCTCGCCGGTGCTGTCGACGTAGCGGAAGCCCCGGCCGCAGCGGATGCGTCGGTAGCCGGGGCCGTCGCGGGAGCTGGTGCGCAGTCTCATCGGCGTCTCAGGGACGGCGCCAGTCGTCGCTGGTCAGATGCGAGCCGGCCTGCGGACCCATGCGCAGCATGCCGCCGTCCACGCTCCATGACGCGCCGGTGACGTAGGAGGCGTCCGGGCTCGCCAGGAAGGCGATGACGGCGGCGACCTCGCGGGCGTCACCGGGCCGGCCGAGCGGCACGCCGGGGCGGCGCACGGTGTGCACGTCGGCGTCCTCCTGGCCGGTCATCGGGGTGGCGATCTCGCCCGGCGCGACCGCGTTCACGGTGATGCCGTACTCGGCCAGCTCCAGGGCCATCACCTGGGTGAGCAGGCCGAGCCCGCCCTTGGCCGCGCAGTACGGCGCCGCGCCGACCCGGGGCTGGTGCTCGTGGACGGAGGTGACGTTCACGATCCGCCCGCCGTCACCCTGCCGGATCATGCGCCGGGCGGCCCGCTGCCCGAGCAGGAACGGTCCGACGAGGTCGACGTCCAGCACCCGGCGCACCTCCGCCGGGTCGATGTCGAGGAAGGGTGTCATGGTGCCCGTACCGGCGTTGTTGACCAGCACGTCCACGCGGCCCAGCTCCTCGCAGAGCCCGTCCACGGTGTCGGCGGCCTCGGGCGGCCGGGTGAGGTCGAGCCGGGCGACGACGGCCCGGCGGCCGTGCGCGCGGATCTCCTTCGCGGTCTCCTCGGCGCCCTTCTCGTCGGAGTGCCAGGTGAAACCCACGTCCAGGCCCGCCTCGGCCAGCCGTACGGCGGTGGCGCGGCCGATGCCGCTGTCTGCGCCGGTGACGACCGCCGTGCGGCACGGTGCGGCTGGGCTGGGCATGACGGCCTCCTCACCTACGGGTGATCACCGCAGTACCCGGGTGCGGTGCGGGCAAACCGGCGCCGGGGGGCCGCGTGGGGCGTGTCGTGCGGTTCGCCGCGCCCCCGCGGGGTGCCTGGTGTGAACCTGGTGTGCATGGAACCCGTCGCCGCTCTGGACCGGATCGCCTTCCTGCTGGAGCGCGCCCTCGCGCCCACCTACCGGGTACGGGCCTTCCGCACCGCCGCCCGGGTGCTCGCCGCGCTGCCCGGGGAGGAGGTGGCCCAGCGGGCGGCGGGCGGGACACTGGAGACGCTGAAGGGCGTCGGGCCGAAGACCGCCCAGGTGGTGCGCGAGGCGCTGGCCGGTGAGGTGCCCGGCTATCTGCGCACGCTGGAGGCGGAGGCCGGTGCGCCGGCCGCGGCGGACGGGCCCGGTGCCGCGCTGCGGGCGCTGATCCGCGGGGACTGCCACACCCACTCGGACTGGTCCGACGGGGGCAGCCCGATCGAGGAGATGGGGCGGGCGGCGGCCGGGCTGGGGCACGAGTGGACCGTGCTCACCGACCACTCGCCGCGGCTGACCGTGGCCCGCGGGCTGTCGCCGGACCGGCTGCGGGAGCAGCTGGAGGTGGTGGCGGGGCTGAACGCGGGCTGGGCGCCGTTCCGGCTGCTCACCGGCATCGAGTGCGACATCCTGGAGGACGGCTCGCTGGACCAGGAGCCGGAGCTGCTGGAGCGGCTGGACGTGGTCGTGGTGTCGGTCCACTCCAAGCTGCGGATGGACGCCCGGTCGATGACGCGCCGGATGGTGGCCGCCGTCCGCAGTCCGCACGCCGACGTCCTCGGGCACTGCACCGGACGTCTGGTGACGGGCCGGGGGCGGCCGGAGTCGGAGTTCGACGCGGCGGAGGTGTTCGCCGCGTGCGCCGAGTCGGGCACGGCCGTGGAGATCAACAGCCGTCCGGAGCGCCTGGACCCGCCCCGGCGGCTGCTGCGCGCGGCGGTCGGGGCGGGGGCGCTGTTCGCGGTCGACACCGACGCGCACGCGCCCGGCCAGCTGGACTGGCAGATCCTCGGCTGCGCGCGGGCCGAGGAGTGCGGGGTGCCGCCCGAGCGGGTGGTGACGACCTGGTCGGCCGGGGAGCTGCTGGGCTGGACGCGCGAAGGCCGGCTGCCGGCACGCGTGACCGGGTCCGGACGTGGTACCCGGTCGGAGAGCTGAAGAGGAAAGGAACCCCATGGACCGCGCCGCCGTGTTCGACGTCGACGGAACGCTCGTCGACACCAATCACCTGCACGTCGTGACCTGGTGGGAGGCGTTCCGGCAGGCGGGACACGACGTGCCCATGCACGCCGTGCACCGGGCCGTCGGGCTGGGTTCCGAGGACCTCGTCGCCCATCTGCTCGGCGAGGACCGGGACAAGGAGCAGGACGCCGCGCTGAGCGCCGCGCACAAGGCGCTGTACGGCCAGTACTTCGACCGGCTGCCCGCCCTGCCGGGGGCCGCGGAGCTGCTGCGACGGCTGCGCGCGGACGGCTGGACGGTGGTCCTCGCGACCTCGGCGAGCGGTGCCGAGCTGGGCGCGCTGCGCCGGGCGATCGGCGCGGACGACGTCATCACGGACACGGCGAGCGCCGACGACGTGCGGGAGGGCAAGCCGGCCCCGGAGCCCGTGGAGCACGCGCTGGAGCTGGCCGGGGCCCCTGCCTCGCGGGCGGTGTTCGTCGGGGACACCGTCTGGGACATGCGGGCGGGCAGCAAGGCCGGCGTCCGCTGTGTGGGGGTGCTGTGCGGTGGACTGCCCCGGGCCGACCTGGAGGAGGCGGGCGCCGAGGCCGTGTACGCCGACCCGGCCGACCTGCTGGACCATCTGGCGGAGAGCCCGTTCGGCGGGGAGTGACGCACGTCATGCCGGCGGGTGGAACACCCGGGAGTTGTTGCCCGTTGAACTAGCCGTGGGTGCGGACGGGACAGTGTCCCCGGGCCTCACCATCTGCCCACAGGGACGATCGTCCGGCTGAAGCCCTGTGGAGCGTCCCGCCGCGAGGCGACCGCCGTCGGCGCCCACCTCCGACCGCCCCGGCCGTGATTCCCCCGTCACGGTCGGGGCTCCTCTCTGTCCGGCGGCGCGTTCACCGGCCGGTGGAGTCGACCGGGACCGGTACGGCCGTCCGTCCGGGCACGGAACCGAGGAACTCCCGCAGGTCCGCCGTGAGCAGCTCCGCGTGCGTGGTGAACAGGCCGTGGCCGCCGTTCTCGTAGACCTTCAGCGTGCCGTCCGGCACCAGGCGTGCCGCCCGCTCACCGGTGAGGGCCACCGGCGCCGAGGTGTCGTGGGTGCCGTGCACGACCAGCACCGGGACACCGACCGTGGGCAGCTCCGCGGTGAGGTCCAGGCCGGCGACCACGGCCCGGACGCCGTTCGAGGCGCGCGGCGTGGCGGTGAGGCAGCGGTCGATCAGATGGCGGACGTACTCCGGCGACACCTCGTTGCCGGGCCGGTGGGCGGCGAAGAAGTCGTCGGCCGAAGCGGCGAAGTACGCCGCCCGGTCACGCCGGAACACCTCGTCGTCGGCCCGGACGACCGCCGGGTCCAGGCCCCCCGGCAGGCCCGCCGAGCGGACCAGGCCCGGGGTGACTCCGGCGACCAGGGCGGCCCGGGCCACGCGCGCGGTGCCGTGCCGGGTCAGGCAGCGGACCACCTCGGCGGTGCCGACCGAGTGCCCGATCAGGGTGACCTCGCGCAGGTCCAGATGGTCGAGCAGGCCGTGCAGGTCGTCGGCGAGGGTGTCCAGGTCGTACCCCGTCCAGGTGTCCTCGGACCGGCCGTGGCCCCGCCGGTCCAGCCCGACACAGCGGTAGCCGGCCTCCGCGAGCGGCAGCATCTGGTGCTCCCACATGTCGTGGCCGAGGTAGGCACTGGCGGCGAAGACGGCGACCGGCCCGGTGGCGGGGCCGTGGTCGGCGTAGTGCAGACGGGCGCCGTCGACGGGGCTCGTGAAGTACGGCATGGGGGCCTCCTGGGTTCCGGTGCGGATCCGGCGGGACGGGACGTCCGTGCCCGGTGATCCGATGGTTCCGCGGAGAGGGCCTCGCGGTCGATTACCCGTCACGTCATGCCGCGTGTGCGGGCACGGTGCCCGGGTACCCGGCCGCTCGTCCCGGCCCCCGCCGTGACGACGAGAGGAGCCGAAGGTGAGCAGCTCAGTGGGCAGCAGGGTCGTCGTGACCGGCGCCACCGGCAATGTCGGGACGAGTGTCGTGCGCCTGCTCTCGGAGGATCCCGCCGTCAAGTCGGTGCGGGGACTGGCCCGGCGGACACCCGAGTGGTCGCCGGCGAAGACCGAGTGGTCCACCGTCGACCTGGCCTCGGACCGGGCGAACCTCGCGGAGCGCTTCGAGGGCGCGGACGCCGTGATCCATCTGGCCTGGGCGTTCCAGCCGACGCACGACCCGGCCACCACCTGGCGGACCAACGTGCTCGGCAGCATCCGGGTGTTCGAGGCGGTCGCCGCGGCCCGGGTGCCGGTGCTGGTGCACGCCTCCTCCGTCGGGGCGTACTCGCCGGGGCCGAAGGACCACGCGGTGGACGAGACCTGGCCGACCCACGGCTGGCCGGACGCCGCGTACTGCCGGGAGAAGGCCTACCTCGAACGCACCCTGGACGTGTTCGAGCGTGACCACCCCGAGGTGCGGGTGGTGCGCATGCGCCCCGCGTTCCTGTTCAAGCGGCAGTCGGCGAGCGAGCAGCGGCGGATCTTCGGCGGGCGGTTCCTGCCCGGTCCGCTCGCCCGGCCCGAGCTGCTGCCGTTCCTGCCGGACGTCCCCGGCCTGCGGATGCAGGCGCTGCACACGGACGACGCCGCCGAGGCCTACCGGCTCGCGGTGCACACGGACACCGCCCGCGGCCCCTTCAACCTTGCCGCCGATCCCCCGCTCGATGCGGGTGTGCTCGCCGGACTGCTCGGCTCGCGGCCGGTGCGGCTGCCGCGTACGGCGGTCCGGTCGGTGATCGCCGCCGCGTGGGGGCTGCACCTGCTGCCCGCCTCACCGCACCTGTTCGACGCCGTGCTGCGGCTGCCGATGATGGACAGCGGCCGGGCGCGCGCCGAGCTGGGCTGGCAGCCGCGGTACACGGCGACCGAGGTCATCCAGGAGTTCCTGGACGGCCTGCGGAAGGGCGCCGGCATGGAGACCGAGCCGATGCGGGGACGCAAGGTCGGCTGAGCACATCACCGAGACCCACAGTTCGAGCCGAAGAGGAGCGGAGAACGCCATGGCGGTGCAGGAACCCGGTGCCACGTCCGGAGCCGAGGAGCGACCGGTGCCCAGGGACATGCCTGATCAGCAGGCCGGTCCCGGCGATGACCCGTTGGACGTCGTGCCGGGGGACGCGCTCGGCGACGCGCCGGACGAGGACACCACGCCGGCCGAGGACGCCGTGCCGGACACGGACGAAGCCGGCAGCGGCCCCCAGGGCGCGCCACGGCAGGGCACGGTGCATCCGGAGCATCCCGGGGCACAGGAACCGTCGGACTGAGATCGCCCTTCGGGACCCGTGCGCGGGCCGGTTCAGTGCGGGGCGCGTTCCTGGAGCGCGGTGCGCCAGGCGGGCAGCCGGGCCTCGCCGGCCGGTTCCGGGCGCCGTCCGCCGCTGGCGAAGAAACCGGCCAGCGGCAGGATCGCGGCGCCGACCGTCACCGCGTCGGGCCCCAGCCGGCCGAGGTCGATGGTCACCTTGTCGGCCGGGTGACGCAGGGCGTACGTCGCGGCGTGCCGGCGTACGGCGGGCAGGAAGCGGGTGCCGAGCTGGAGCCCGGCCCAGCCGCCGATGAGGATGCGCTCGGGCTGGAACAGGTTGATCAGGTCGGAGAGGCCGGCCCCGAGGTACTCGGCGGTCTCCTCCAGGACGGCCAGCGCGACCGGGTCGGCCGGGTCGCCCTCGGCCGGGTAGGCGGCGGCGAGCATCGCGGTGAGCGCGGTCTCCTCGTCGGTGTCCGCCGGCGGCCGGCCGCCCTCCTCGCGCCAGCGGGCGAGCAGTGACTCGGCGCCCGCGTACGCCTCCAGGCAGCCGGGCGCGCCGCAGCGGCAGCGGCGCCCGCGCACCCGCACCGTCAGATGCCCCCACTCCAGGGCCCGCCCGTGCTCCGCCTCGGGGGTGACCAGGCAGGCACCGACGCCGGAACCGAACAGCACGACCACGGCGTTGCGGGCCCCGCGACCGGCACCGAACCACATCTCGGCCTGGCCGAGGGTCTTGGCGCCGTTGTCGATGAAGTACGGCACCTCCTCGGGGAGCGGTGAGGCCGAGCGGAGCAGCCCCTCCAGCGGGACCGCGTCCCAGCCGATGGTCTGCCCGTGGACCACGGCACCCCGGTCCGGGGACTGCTCGACGATGCCGGGGACACCGACGCCGACGCCGAGCAGCCGGTCCGGGTCGGCCTGCCGGACGGTGAGGACCTCGGCGACGCCGTCGCGGATGTGGCCGGCGATGACATCGACGTCGTAGCCCTGTGGGCTCAACGGCCTTTCCGTGCGGGCAAGTTCGGTGAGGGCGAGGTCGAACAGCTCCACACGGACGCGGGTCTCGCCGACGTCCACGCCGATCATCTGGCCGCTGTGCGGGGCGACGCGCAGCAGGGTGCGGGGCCGGCCGCCGTCGGAGTCGACGCTGCCGGCCTCCTCGACCAGGCCGTCGGCGACCAGGTCCGCGACCACGTTGCTGACCGAGCCGGAACTCAGCCCGGTGGCGGGACCCAGTTCGAAGCGGCTGAGCGGGCCGTCGAAGTACAGCCGTTGCAGCACCGCCGTGCGGTTGCCGCGCCGGAGATCACGTACCGTGCGTCCGTTCCGCCCCGCCATGTGGTTCCTTCCCATCCCCTGCCCGACCTGCAACATACCTCCCGGGAGGACCGGACGCGACTTCACGCCAACCCTTATTTCAAACTGTGAGCGAAGCGGGTGCCGGGCGGTGGCCCGGAGGGAGCGGGGCCTGGGGGGCGGGGCGGGCCGTGGCTCGCCCCGCCGGCAGGAGTCCGCCGGGGGCGCTGCTCCGGCGGTTCGTCCGGCGCGCCCCTCCCCCACGGCTCAGCCGGCCGCGTACACGTCCTCCACGTAGCGCCCGTCCGCCACCAGGGTGTCGAGCCGGCGTTCGGCCGCCGTCGCGTCGGCGCCGGGGGTGCGTTCCCGGTACAGGGTCCGGAAGGCCTCGCGGACGCCGGGCGCCATCCGGGCACCGTCGCCGCAGACGTACACCCGGGCGCCCGCGGTCAGGAACGCCCAGACCTCGTCGGCCTCGGCGGCGATGCGGTGCTGGACGAAAGCCGCGCCGTTCTCGGGGGGCGGCGCTGAAGGCGGGGCGCAGCGAGACGGCGCCGGCGGCCTCGGCGGCCCGCAGTTCACCGGCGTGCAGGAAGTCGGCGTCGGGGGCGTCGCAGCCGAAGTAGAGCAGGGCCGGGGGCAGTTCGGTGCCCGCGCGGCGCGCTGCCAGACGGTCGGCGACGGCGCCGCGGAACGGGGCGAGTCCGGTGCCCGCGGCGACCAGCACGGCCGGTGCCGAGCCGTCGACCCGGAACGCCTCGCGGCAGGGCTGGACGCGGGCGTACACGGTGTCGCCGGGCCGCAGGGAGGCGAGGTGGTGGGAGCAGACGCCCCGGCGTCACCTATCACCTGCGCCGCCTGTCGGCACGGTGGGGCGCGGCCAACCGCACCGAACTGGTGGCCCGCGCCTACGCCCTGGGCGCGCTCACCCCGGGAGTGTGGCCACCCGGGACGGGGCCGGCGTAGACCGGGCAGGCGAAGGGAACGGCGGCGGCAGCGGAAATCCATTGGCCCACCGTTCCGTGGGCTGCCTAGGCTGACCCTGAACCTAGACCCCTTAGGTTCAGGGCACACCGAATCCGGAGGACTCCCCCATGAAACCCGTCACCGAGCAGGACATCCGCGCCTCCTTCGTCAACTGCTCCAAGGGCGAGGCCAAGCGGCTGGCGGTCCCGCGCGATCTCGATGAACGCCCCTGGGACGACCTCGACTTCCTCGGCTGGCGCGATCCCGGGGCCCCCGACCGCAGCTTCCTGGTGACCGAGCGGGACGGCCGACTCGTCGGTGTCACCCTGCGCTACCCCGCCTCGCAGCGCGGCTTCCTGCACCGCAGCATGTGCTCGCTGTGCCTGACCACGCATCCCGGCGGCGGGGTGTCCCTGATGACCGCGCGGAAGGCGGGGACGGCGGGCCGCGAGGGCAACTCGGTCGGGCTGTACATGTGTACGGACCTGGCGTGTTCGCTGTACGTGCGGGGCAAGAAGGTCCCGGATTCCGGCGCCCGGTTCGAGGAGAGCCTGACCCTGGAGGAGCAGATCGCCCGCACGACGGGCAACCTGTCGGCGTTCCTCGACAAGCTGTACGCCTGACCTGCGCCCGGCCCACGCCGGGCACGAACGCCGTACCGTCGGCCGCCGTCCCTCCGCCGGAGCGGTTCGAGGAGCGCGGCGTGCTCGGCGGCCGGCCGGCTCCCGGTCGCGCGACCGGGCCGCGTCCACCCGGTGGAGGCGGATCAGCACGCCGTGATCGCGGGCGAGGGCGACAGCGCGGGGGCCGCCGGGACGGTCGGTGCGCACCGCGGTGGTGTTTCCGCGGGGCCTCGTCGTACGCCGCCCGGGCGATGCCGCGACCCGCGGCCGGCCGGTGTCGCCCCACCACAGGCAGTCCCGCTGCAACTCCTCCCCGGAGATCCACCGCGGGTCGCCCGTACCGTCCACCACGTGGTCGCCCGGGCGCCGCCCGGCGGTGCGGGGCGCCTCCGGGACGAAGGTGCGCAGGTCCTTCTCCGCGACCAGATGGCGGAACACCCTGTTCCCGGGGGCGAAGAAGTCGTGCGAGCCGTGCGTGGCCCCGCCCGGACCCAGCAGGGGGGGACCGAGCCGATCCGGCGCCGTGCCCCGGCTCCGGGCCGCGTGGCCCGCCCCGCGCGCGGCCATGAGGCCGGACACCGTTCCGGAGGTCGGGCGAGCCCGGTCGGGAGCGCCCCGTGCGGACGACGAGGACCCGTGAGCACACCTGAAGCTTTGCGGACAGGAACAGTCGGCGAAACGATCATGTTCGATGCGCCCGATGAACGGGAACAGGCCAAGGGATGCTCGACGTACGGAAGTGGATCCCAGGACTGCTGCGACTGGTGCGACGCCACCGGGAGCCGGTGGTCGTCCAGACGCTGCGGTCGGCGACGGCCGCGACGATCGCCTACGTCATCGCGCTGCGGCTGAGTCCCGAGCCGGCACCGCTCACCGCGCCGCTGACCGCCCTGCTGGTCGTCCAGGTGACCTTCTACGCCACCCTGACCAACGGCATCCGCCGGGTGAACGCGGTGGTCGCGGGCGTGCTGGTGGCCATCGCCTTCAGCGTGCTGGTCGGCCTGACCTGGTGGAGCCTGGCGCTGGTGATCGTGGCCGCCCTGGGCGTGGGGCATCTGGTGCGCGTCGACGAGTACGTGGCCGAGGTGGCGATCAGCGCCATGCTGGTGCTCGGGGTCACCACGGTCGGCTTCACCGCGTGGGCGCGGATCGTGGAGACGCTGATCGGCGCGGTCGTCGGCACGGCCTGCAACCTGCTGCTGCCGCCCCCCGTCTGGGTGGACGAGGCCGGCCGGTCGATCGAGGACCTGGCGCGCCGGGTGCGGCAGCTGATGCTGCGGATGGGCGAGGAGGCTTCGGGCCGGACGCCCTGGGAGCAGGCGGCCGAGCGGCTGCACGAGGCACGCCGGCTCGACCACGACATCGTGCAGGTCGACGCGGCGCTGCGGCAGGCGGAGGACAGTCTGCGGCTCAATCCGCGCGTCAAGGAGGGGTTGCTGCACCGGGTGGTGCTGCGCACCGGTCTGGACACGCTGGAGATCTGCACGGTCGTGCTGCGGGTGCTGGCCCGCTCGTTCACCGACCTGGCGAAGGCCCGCGCGTCCGAGGAGCTGTTCCCGCCGCGGGTGGGGGCCACAGTGGAACAGCTCCTGTCGGAGATCGCCGACGCGGTGGTCAGCTTCGCCGTGCTGGTGACCACCCATCTGAGCGAGAACGCCGAGTCGGCGGAGTCGCGGCTGACGGCCGAGCTGCACACCGCGGCCGGCACCCGGGACCGGCTGGCCGAGCTGCTCCAGGAGGAGATCCGCAAGGACTGGGAGCACTGGCAGCTGCTGGGCGCCGTACTGACCGAGACGACCCGGATCATCGACGAACTGGACACCGAGCACCGCACCCGCCGATTGCTGGAGGAGCTGGACCGCGTCTCCCGGGAGCAGCGGACCAGGCTGCCCCGGATCTCCCGGCTGCGCGAGCGGCTCGGAGTCCAGGAGGAGCTGTGGCGGAACCGTGCGGGGTTCGGCGAACGTTCTGGGTGAGAGGGCGCCGGGCGGGCTGGTGCGGGAAGCGAGGGGCGGGCGGATGAGCGGTTCTGGGGTCCGGATCGACGGGAACACCGTGCGGCTGCCCGGCGGGGTGGCGGTGCGGTTCGTGCGCACACTGCGGCTGCCGGAGACGGGCACGCATCCGCTGCCGCCGGGGCTGGGCGAGTTCCCCGTCCGGCGGGTGGCCGACTTCGCCGACCGGGTACCGGAGCAGTGGCGGGCGCGCGGGGGCGTGATGCTGCCGGTGTATCTGCGCGAGGCGATGTGGCTGAGTTTCGCCGGTACGACGGAGCCGGCCGCCCTCCAGGTCGGTGCGGGCAAGGTGTGCGCGGTGTCCGGGAAGCGGTGGAGCGACCGGCTGTCCCGGCGTCCGCAGAACTACCTGGTGCTGCCCCGACAGCCCTGGCTGGACGGCATCAACTCCGGCAAGGGCACCGTCCGCCAGTTCGTGGCCGTACCCCTCGGGCTGGGCGCGACGGTCGAGGGCCAGGTCACCGGCGAGGAGGTGTGGGGTGGGATCCAGCTGCAGTCGTTCCCGCTCCGGGACGACGTCCTCGGCGAGTGGCGGCGCCGGGAGCGGGAACGGCTGGAGCGGGAGCGGACGCTCGGCGCGGCCGGCGGGTACGGCACATTCGGCGTGACCGGTGGGTACGGCGCGGCCCCGCCGCCCATGGGGGGAGGAGCTCCCGGGGCGGCGGGGCCGATGATGGCGCCCGCGCCGGGCGGTGCCGTGCCGCCGGCTCCGGCCGCCGCCGCCCCGCGGCGTGCCGCGGCCATGGGCCTGGGCGTCGGCGGTTCGATGCGGCAGGAGGTCTACCAGGACGACCGGCCGCTCATGGACTGGTGCGAGGAACCGGCCGGGCGGGTGTTCGTGCACCTGGTCACGCCCCCGGAGTGGCGCCGGATCACCGGTGAGGCGCCGCCGCCGTCGCCGGTGGACCGGGCGGCGTACACCCGGGCGGGCCTGCCCTGGTACGACTACTACGACACGGACGCCGAGGACCTCGCCCCCACGGACGCCCTGGAGGCGGTCAAGCCGGTCGGCGACTGGCTCGGCACCGACCTGGACCCGTGGCAGTCCCCGTCCCCCGGCCAGATCACCCCTCTGAAGGACGCCCCGGGCGATCCGGTGGAGGACGGCAAGTGGTGACCGGCCGCCGCCGACTGCCGAGGAGTGGTCAGTTGCGTCTCCCGGCCGGCCCTCGCGTTGCACGATACGCAACACCCGTTGCCGGGCTTGCCTTTGCGGGTGGGCGCGGGCCAAGGTGGCTGTCACGAGCGGGGTGACCGACGACCTGAGGTGCGGCATGGACACGGAGGCACGGGCGGCACGACGGGCATCTCCCCCGGTCCGGGACGGTGGGGAGCGTGACGGCTGGAGCAGGCGCCGGTTCGTCGGGGCCGTGGCGGGTGCGGCGGCCGTGGTGGCGGTGCCCTCACCGGCGGCGCCACCGGCGGACGGCCGGACCGCATCGCCCGAGCGGGCCGCCGCCGCGGCGCCCCGCGAACCGTCCGGGCCCCGCCCGCTGTACGTGGGCACCTACACCTCCGCCGAGGGCGGCGGCACCGGCATCGTGCTCGCCTCTTACGACCCGGAGTCGGGGCGGATCACCGGTTCGGACACGCTCACCGGGGTCCCCGACCCGTCCTACCTCGCCGTGCACCCGGACGGCCGCACGCTGTACGCGGTGGACGAGCGGCAGGACGGCGGCGTCACGGCCGTACGCCTCCGGGACCGGCGGGTGCTCGGCACCCAGAGCACGGGCGGCGCGGGCCCCTGCCACCTGTCGGTGCATCCCACCGGCCGCTGGCTGCTCAGCGCCAACTACGGTTCGGGAAGTGTGGCCGTGCACCCGGTCGACGCCTCGGGCGCCCTGGGCGGGCGGACCGGTCTGGTCACGCACTCCTCCCCTCGCCCCGGCCCCGGCCGGACAGGCCCGCACGCCCACCAGTTCCTCACGAGCCCGGACGGCGGGCACGTCCTTGCCGTCGACCTCGGCACCGACACCGTCTACACCTACCGCCTCGACCTGGCGAGGGGCACGCTCACGGAGGTGGCGCAGGCGCACACCCGGCCCGGCGCGGGACCGCGCCACCTGACGTTCCACCCCGGCGGCCGGTACGCCTACCTGGCCAACGAGCTGGACGACACCGTCGCCGTCTGTGCCTACGACCCGGGGTCGGGCCGGCTGAGCGTCGGAGAGCCGCAGCCGACGGGTGCCGAGGGCGGCACCAACTACCCGGCGCAGGTCCTCGTGACGGCGAACGGCCGGTACGCGTTCCTCGCGAACCGGGGCCACAACAGCCTCGCCCGGTACGCCGTCGAGGACGACGGGGCCCGGCTGCGGCTGCTCGGCACGGTGCCGGTGGGCGGGGACTTCCCGCGGCAGATCGCGTTCTCCCCGGACGGCCGGCTGCTGTTCGCGGCGAACCAGCGCTCCGGAACGGTCACCGTCTTCCACGTCGACTCGGACGGCGGCGGGCTGCGCTCCGCGGGCGCGCCGTTCGCCTCACCCGTCGCCGTCTGCGCGCTGCCGCTGTAGCGCGTCCACGGCTCCCCAGCAGGCCTCGTCCACCGGAGAGGTCGTTCCGTGACGGCGGGCGGCGCGGCCAGGAAGGGGCGCGGCTCGAGCCACTCGTGGATCGGCTTCCCGTCCGCCCCCGGGGGCGGCCGAGCAGTTCCCCGGCCGGCTCGACGGCGCGCTCGTGGCTGTCGACGTCGATCACCATCCAGCCGGCGACGAGGTCCTTGGTCTCGGCGAACGGACCGTCGGTGACCGGCGGGCGCCCCTCACCGTCGTACCGGGCCCACGTCCCTTGGGGCGCCAGCGCCTGCCTGCCGACGAGCTCACCGGTCTTCTTGCCCTCTCGCGGACGAGTCCGGGTGAGCCGTCCGACGAACGGCGCCAGGAGCGGGTGTCTGCCGGTTACGCGAGGACGCCCAGCAGGGCACGGGCGCACAGGTCGCGTACCTGTTCCCGGGTCGGTTCTCCCTCGCCGCGCAGCCATTCGAGACAGACGGCGGTGGTGAAGGCCAGCCAGCCGCGCACGGCCAGCCGCACCTGCGGCCCCGCCTCGCGTGCGGGCCCGAACTCGGGATCGGCGGCGAGCGCGGCCAGGATCTGTTTCTCCTGAGCGGCCAGCGCCCGCCGGTAGACGCGGCGTACGGCCTGGTCGCCGGCCGCGTCGGCACGGTGGAAGGCGCGGAAGCCGTGGGCGTGGGCCTCCACGTAGCCGAGATAGGTGTCAAGGCCGGCGGCGAGCTGTTCGCGCACCGGCACGCCGGGTACGGCCGCCGTCATACGCAGCATGCGGGCGCTCTCCCGCTCCACGACCGCGGCGAAGAAGTCCCGCTTGTTCGGGAAGTAGTGGTAGAGCAGCCCGCGGGAGACCCCGGCGATCTCGGCGACCCGCTCGATCCGCACCTCGTCGTAGGGGCTCTCCGAGAACAGCCTCGCGCCGACCGACAGCAGCTGCTCACGGCGCTCCTCGGTGCTGAGTCTGCGCCGGGCGCGTTCCCCCTGGTTCGCGGGCATGGCGTCACTTTACTTGACGCCGATTCAACGAGGGGACCACACTGGAACCGCTATTGAACCCACGTACAACACGCGTGCGCCAGAGCTTCAACCATCCGCTGGATCAAGGGGGATCGCGTCATGGCGGAGACGACGGGGACCGGGCTGCCGAAGGGTTTCCGGAGCGCCGGGCAGGGCTGGCCCGAGCTGCACCGCATACCGCACCCACCGCGCCGGCTGCCGCTGCTCGGCGATGTGCTCGGCGCCGACCGGCGCCGTCCGGTCCAGGACTCGATGCGCTTCGCGCGCGAGCTGGGCCCCGTCTTCCGGCGCCGGGCCTTCGGCAAGGAGTTCGTGTTCGTGTGGGGGGCGCGGCTCGTCGCCGACCTCGCCGACGAGGCCCGGTTCGCCAAGCACGTCGGCCTCGGGGTCGCCAATCTGCGGCCGGTGGCCGGTGACGGCCTGTTCACCGCCTACAACCACGAGCCCAACTGGCAGCTGGCGCACGACGTCCTGGCACCCGGCTTCGGCCGGGAGGCCATGGAGGGCTACCACGGCATGATGCTGGCCGTCGCCGGGCGGCTCACCGACCACTGGGACCGGCAGCTCGCGGCCGGGCGCACGGTGGACGCGCCCGGCGACATGACCCGGCTGACCCTGGAGACGATCGCGCGGACCGGCTTCGGGCACGACTTCGGCTCCTTCGAACGGGACCGGCCGCACCCCTTCGTCACGGCGATGGTCGGCACCCTCAGCCACGCACAGCGGCTGAACAGCGTGCCCGGGCCGCTGGCCCCGCTGCTGCTGCGCGCCGCCACCCGGCGCAACGCGGCCGACATGGCCTACCTCGACCGCACGGTCGACGCCTTGGTCGCCGCCCGCCGCCGGGACGGGGGCGGCGAGGGGGACCTGCTGGACCGCATGCTCGCGACCGCGCACCCGGTGACCGGGGAGAAACTGTCCGCCGAGAACGTCCGCCGGCAGGTGATCACGTTCCTGGTGGCGGGCCACGAGACCACCTCGGGCGCGCTCTCCTTCGCCCTGTACTACCTCGCCCGGCACCCGGAGGTCGCCGCCCGGGCCCGCGCCGAGGTCGACCGCGTCTGGGGCGACACCTGCCGGCCCCGCTACGACCAGGTGGCCAAGCTGCGCTACGTCCGCCGGGTGCTGGACGAGTCGCTGCGGCTGTGGCCGACCGCGCCGGCCTTCGCCCGTGAGGCCCGCCAGGACACGGTCCTCGCCGGGGAGCACCCCATGCGCCGGGGCGCGTGGGCTCTGGTGCTGACGCCGATGCTGCACCGCGAACCGGAGGTGTGGGGCGAGGACGCGGAGCGGTTCGACCCGGACCGCTTCGACGCCGCCGCCGTACGGGCCCGGCCGCCGCACACCTTCAAGCCGTTCGGCACCGGCGCGCGTGCCTGCATCGGCCGCCAGTTCGCCCTGCACGAGGCGACCCTCGTCCTCGGCCTGCTGCTGCGCCGCTACGACCTGCGTATCGACCCCGCCTACCGGCTGACCGTCGCCGAGCGCCTGACCCTGATGCCGGAGGGGCTGCGGCTACGGCTGGAACGGCGGCGCCCGCAATCCGCGCCCGGAGCCGCGCGCGACGAGGCTGGGGCGTCGGCGGCCCGGCGCGCGCAGGGCAGCGTGACGGCGCCCGGGCGCGGGGCCGCGGGGAGTCACCCGCAGCCGCCCGGGGACTCCCCCGAGGCGGCCGCCCAGTGCCCGGTCCACGGAGCGGCGGTGCCGGTCACGGCTCCCGAGGCTTCGGGATCAGGTGGCCGGTGTCCAGTGCGCCGGGCGGGTGACTGACGCCGGCAGACGGGTGACGGCGCCGCCCCGGGCCGCGTCGACCTGTGGCTGGGTGAGGAAGAAGGCGCCGGTGAGGTCCGCGTCGGTCAGGTCGGCGTCGCGCAGGTCGGCACCGATCATGTCGGCGGCGCGCAGGTCCGCGCCGGTGAGGTCGGCGGCGATGAGGCAGGCGCCGCGCAGACTCGCCCCGCGCAGGTCGGCGCCCCTGAGCCGGGCACCGATGAGGTCCGCGCCCCGCCGGTCCTTGCCCTTGCCCTTGGTCCTCGCCCGCGCGTCGGCCCGTACCAGCTCGCTGGTGCGCAGCAGGAGGGTGTTGACCTCCTGCCGGTGTGCGGCCACGTCCAGCGCGGCCAGCTCCTCGGGGCGCAGCCGGGTGAGCCGCTCGGTCTGCTCCAGGGCCCGGCGCAGCCCGGGGTGGACGGGGCCGGCGGCGGGCAGGCCGAGCGCCTCCGTCAGGTACCACAGCAGTTCGTGCAGCTGCCGTACGACCGGGAAGGCGTCGAACATCCGGCGGGCGTGCTCCGGGGGGCCGCTCCGCCAGTCCTGCCCGCCGAAGGTGACCTGCGAGACCTTCTGCCCGGCACCGAAGCAGTCGTAGACCGTGCAGCCGGTGAAGCCCCGGGGGCGCAGCTCGGCGTGGACGCCGCAGCGGTGGTCCCCGCCGAGGTTCGGGCAGGGCTTGCCGGCCGGCTTGTCCAGCGCGAAGTCGGCTGAGCGGGCGAAGGGAAGGGCGACGCAGCACAGCCCGAAACAGCGTGCGCAGTCTCCGCGCAGCTCCGGAAGACCGGCTATCTGATCCGACATGGCGACCAGCCTACTGACCTGCGGAGCCGCCCTGTCCCCCACCGCTCCCGCTCACCTGCGCGGGCGGGCGGGGCGGCGAGCCGTCCGGCACCGAGGTCGCACGGCGAGGCGGAAGGCGGGGCCGGTCTACCGGAGGCGCTGGGCGAGTGCCTTGACGAGCTCGGTCCGCGCGACCCGGAGTGCGAAGTGCTCCGGGGATCCGCCGGCCGGGCGGGCATACCAGGGCAGGGCCCGGCGTCGCCACTTTGCGGGCGGCAGGTCCGCGGGGAGCGCCGGCAGCGGTACCGCCCACGGTCCCAGCCGCAGTTCGCCCGACCAGACGCCGGCCGGGAGCGTGCCGACGGGCACGGTGGCGTGGAAGGCCCCGGTCCCGGACGCCCGGCGGACCGGGAACTCGGCGGTCGTGCCGCTGTCGCTCGACAGCGCCAGGACGAGGGCGTCCGGCGGGTACTCGGCCAGCTCGCAGCGTCCGCCGAACCGCAGCGCGGGGGGCGTCTCCTCGCTCCACCGGATGTCGGCGCCGGGGTGGAGAAGAGGCGGCACCCGGTGTCTGGTCTCGCCCAGGTCGAGCGTGAAGTTGCCGTGGGGCCTGGTGGTGTAGAGGGTGACGGCGCGCAGCCCCTCGGGTGTGGCGAGCACCCGCGTGGTGGCCGCGCCGGAGACGCCGTCGGCGCGCTTGCTGCCGATCCGGACCTCCTTGGTGAGCCCCTGGGCGCCGATCGCGAGGGAGATGTCCCACAGCCCGTCGGCGAGCGGCTTGCCGTCGGCGGCGGTGGCGAGGTCGACGGTGGCCTCGAACCCGGCGAGGTCGTAGCTGTACCGGCCCTCGTCGTCCTGGGCGCCGAGCCCGGGGGTGGGCGTGTGCGTGACGGGCAGCCGGTACTCGGTGCCGCTGTCGCGCTCGCGCAGGACCAGGGCGGTGGTGACGTCGCGGGTCTCCACGCGGTGGACGTAGCCGTGGCCGGCCAGGTGGAGCGTGCCGCCGTCCATCCCGGCACGGGTGACGAGGTGCCGGATCCCGAGCTGAGCGGTGACGTCGTAGCAGAGGTCGGGGATCGCGCGGGCGGGGTCGCGCAGGAAGGGATAGCGGGCGAGGGCCCGGCCGCCGTCGACGAGGACGGGGGTGGCGACCCCGGACCGGGCGAGCCCCTTCTCGAATTCCACGAGTTCCAGCAGTTCGTCGAGCATGCGGTGGCGTACGAGGTGCAGCCGCAGCCGGGCCATGGCCGAGAGCCGTCCGTTCAGCCCTTCGTGCCACAGCGGCTCGATGGTTCCGGCGAGCTGGTCCAGCATTTTTTCCTGGGTCTCGCGGGGCTCGTGGACGAGCTGGTCGGCGAGCATCTGCTGGACTTCCACGGTCAGATGCCGGTGTGCCAGGTGATCGCGGCCGGGGCCGGGCGGCACGTTGTCCAGGATCAGGTCGACCATGCGGGGCAGGAACCGGAGCCGGAGTCCGGAGCCCTTGAGCCGGCGGGTGATGTTGCCCTCGTCCTCGCGCAGCACCCAGTACAGGCAGTCGTAGTCGGCGACCACGGAGACACCGGAGGCGTGCAGATAGGCGGCGCCGACGAACAGCTGGTCCTCGCCGATCGCCAGGTCGGTGGGGAAACGCAGTCCGAGCCGCTCCAGCAGGTCCCGCCGGAACAGTTTCATCGGATTCAGCGTCCAGTACACGCGGGAGGAGAAGACGTCCGTGCGCGGCTGGTTCCGCCGGAACATCGACGTGGGCGCCCCGCGTCCGCCGAGTCCCACCATCTTGCCGAGCACGATGTCGGTGCCGTTCTCCTCGGCCATCGCCACCATGCGTTCGAGTGCCTCCGGGCCGAGATGGTCGTCGGCGTCCAGGAAGAACACGAACGTGCCGGTGGCGTGGTCGAGTCCGGTGTTGCGCGGCGCGGACGGACCGCCCGAGTTCGCCTGGTGGAAGACGCGCAGCAGGCCCGGGTAGAGGGCGTTCAGCCGGTCCAGCTCAGCGGCGGTGCCGTCCGTCGAGCCGTCGTCGACGACGATGACCTCGAGCCGGTCGCGGCCGATGCTCTGCTCGGCCACCGAGGTGACGCAACGCGTCAGATACGGCATCGCGTTGTATGCGGCGATGATGACCGAGACGGTTGCGCCCGACATGGGAATGCGCTCCAAATTCACTGCTCAGCGGGAGATTTCGGGTTTCTGTGAACCTACCACGGACCGGAATCGGCACTGATTGGTTGCGCAGTGAAATAACTACTGGGGCGGCTCCTCGAAGCGAATACCCGATTCCGCACGCGGAATTCCCGCGAGCTTCGTCCGATGGCCGGCGTCCGCGTCACGCCTCGTCGCGGACGAGCGCCAGCAGCCGGTCCAGGACGTGCGGGGCGCCCGCGCGCAGGCCGTCGTGCTCGTACTCGTTGGTGACCCAGGGGCGCAGGCCGCGGATCGCGGCGGCCGTCTCCAGCGAGTGCGCCGTGTCGACGTACATGTCGTCGTGGTAGAAGGCGGCGGCGGCCGGGACCTCGTTCGCGGCGAGGCGGGCGGGGTCGTACAGCGGGCGCCAGTCGGTGCGGGCGGCGAGCAGCTCGGCGGTCTCGCGCAGGGGGCGCAGCGCCGGGTCGGTGTCGAACATCCAGGGGTGGACCGTCTCGCCGGTGAAGAGGACGGGCGCGTCGCCGGCGAGCGCCTTGGCGGCGTCGAACTGCGGGAACTCCGCACGGACGCGCTCGGCGGCCCAGGCGGTGGGGCGGGTGTCCTGGCCGTAGATCGCCTCGTGGACGAGGGCGTACAGGGGGTGCGCGGCGTACGACAGCAGCGCTTGCGCCTGCTCCTGGAAGGCGTCGGACAGCTCGAGGCCCGCCGGGGTACGCACGAAGGCGTCCTCCAGTAGGTGGTGCAGACGGTGGCTGCCGTCGCTCGCGCCGAGCATCAGGCCGAGGGACTGGAAGGCCTCCACGGTGAGGCGGTAGCCGTTCGGCAGGACCACGTCGTGGCCGAGGAGGTGGTCGGCGATCCGGCGGGCCCGCTCGACGTCCTGCGGGTAGCGGGCGTAGTGCGCGGCGACCTTGCGTTCGACGCGCGGATAGGCGGCCCGGTAGACGTCGTCGGCGTGGGCGTGCAGGGAGGGCAGGCCGCCGGTGACGAGCGCGGTGTCGATGCCCTCGGGGGCCAGCGAGAGGTACGTCACCGTGCAGAAGCCGCCGAAGCTCTGGCCGAGCACGGTCCAGGGGGCGCCGCCGGTGACCTGGGGGCGGACGGCCTCGCAGTCGCGCACGATCGAGTCGGCGCGGAAGCGGGCGAGGTGATCGGCCTGCTCGGCGGGGCCGCCGCGCAGCGGCAGCGTCTGCCGGGTGGCGGGCGTGGAGCGGCCGGTGCCGCGCTGGTCGAGCAGGAGGACGCGGTATTCCTCCAGCGCCCGGCCGAGCCAGGCCTGACGTCCGACGAAACGATTCGCCCCGAAGCCGGGGCCGCCCTGGAGGTAGAGCATCCAGGGCAGCTCCTGCCCGGCCTTCTCACTCGCCACCACCTCGCGGGCGTACAGCTCGATGGTCTCGCCGTCCGGGTCGGCGTGGTCGAGGGGCACGGTGAAGTGACGGTCGGTGAGGACGACACCGGGCTGGCGGTAGCTGAGGCTCAACGAATCTCCCGGGACGGATGGGACGGACGGGTCCCACTTCAGCACATGACCGCGCCGGAGCCGACCCCCGGGATCACGGTTCGTCACTGAACGGCCGGTCAGCGCGGGTCAGCGTGCGGGGAGGCTGGAACGGCGCACCACCAGCTCCGGCTGGAGCACCACCCGCCGGTGTTCGTGGGCCCCTGTCCCCTCGCTCTGCCCGGTCTCCTCCAGCAGCAGTCCGGCGGCGAGGGCGCCCAGGGTGACGGCGGGCTGTCGTACGGAGGTGAGGGGTACGGCCGCGGCGGCGGCGAACTCGATGTCGTCGTAGCCGACGATCGCGAGGTCGTCCGGGACGGTGACACCCGCCGCGTACACGGCCTGGAGCACGCCGAGGGCGAGCAGGTCGTTGGCGCAGAACACGGCGGTGGGCCGGTCGGCGAGGCCGAGCAGCCGGGCGCCCGCGTCCCGGCCGGCGGCGACGTCGAGCCGCTCGGTGGGCAGTTCACGCAGCGCCTCGGGACCGAGCCCCGCCTCGGCGAGGGCGCGCGACGCGCCGGTGCGGCGGTCGCGGACCTGGTTGAGCCCGGGCGGCCCGCTGACGTAGGCGATCGAGCGGTGCCCGGCGTCCACCAGATGCCGCACCGCGAGCGCCCCGCCCACGATGTCGTCCACGGAGACCGAGCACTCGGCGGTGCCCTCGGCGACCCGGTCCACCAGGACGAACGGGATGCCGTGCCGGCGGAAGGCCGCGATGTTGCGGCCGGTGGCGTCGGCCGGGGTGAGCAGCACGCCCCGCACCCGCTGTTCGGCGAAGAGGGACAGGTAGTCCGCCTCCTCGGCCGCGTTCTGCGCGCTGTTGCAGACCATCACGCCGAGCCCCGCCTTCCGGGCCGCCCGTTCGGCGCCGCGCGCCACGTCCACGAAGAACGGGTTGCCCATGTCCAGCACGAGCAGCCCCATGATCCGGCTGCGGCCCGCCCGCAGCTGGCGCGCGGACTCGCTGCGGACGTAGCCGAGCCGGTCGATCGCGGACAGCACCCGGGCCCGGGTCTCGCCGGCGACGCTGTCCGGACGGTTGATGACGTTGGACACCGTGCCCACCGACACTCCGGCGGCACGGGCGACGTCCTTGATTCCCACCGGCTGGGCCATCGGGCGGGGACCTCCATCGGGGTGAGGACGGCGGGACGACCTTCACATTACCGGCACGCCGGCAGGGCGGAGCCGGGCGTGTGCGGGGGGCCGCCCGCGGGGTCCCCAGGGGCTCAGGGGGGGGTGGAACACCTCGGTGAGCGGTTCCTGGCCCGGTCGGGCGGGTGCCGTCCGCCTCCCGCTGCCGGCGGGCGTCGACCACGGTGGCCCGCGGACGCCGGAGGTGACGCTGCTGAGCCGACCCGGCGCGGCGCCGGCCGGCGCGGTGCTCGGCCGTCCGCCGGTCGGAGCAGGCTGGGGCGAGGTGTCCGGCGCCCTGCCGTAGCGTGAGGGAATGATCCGGTTCGAGCAGGTCGGCAAGCGGTACCGGGACGGTACGACGGCCGTGGACGACCTCTCGTTCGAGGTGTCCGAGGGTGAACTCGTCACACTCGTCGGCCCGTCCGGGTGCGGCAAGACGACGACCATGATGATGGTGAACCGGCTCGTCGAGCCGACCTCCGGCCGGATCTTCGTGGACGGCGACGACATCGCGACCGTCGACCCGGTGCGGCTGCGCCGCCGCATCGGCTACGTCATCCAGCAGGTCGGCCTCTTCCCGCACCGCACGGTCCTGGACAACACGGCGACCGTGCCCGCACTGCTGGGCTGGAAGCGGGCGAAGGCACGGGCGCGGGCGGCCGAACTGCTGGATCTGGTGGGACTCGACCCGCGGACGTACGGGTCCCGCTACCCGGAGCAGCTGTCCGGCGGGCAGCGGCAGCGGGTGGGCGTGGCGCGGGCCCTGGCGGCGGATCCGCCGGTGCTGCTGATGGACGAGCCGTTCGGCGCGGTCGACCCGGTGGTGCGCGAGCAGTTGCAGGACGAGTTCCTGCGGATGCAGGCCGCCGTGCGCAAGACGGTGCTGCTGGTCACCCATGACATCGAGGAGGCGGTCCGGCTCGGCGACCGGATCGCCGTGTACGGGCAGGGCCGTATCGAGCAGTTCGACACGCCGGGCGCGGTGCTCGGGGCGCCCGCGTCGCCGTACGTCGCCGGGTTCGTGGGCGCGGACCGGGGGCTGAAACGGCTGTCGGTCACCGCCATCGAGCCGGGGGACCTGGAGCAGCCGCCCGTGGCCTGCGTGGACGAGCCCGCCGGCCGGGCGCTGGAGCGGCTGCGGACCGAGGGCGCGCGCTGGGCGGTGGTCCTGGACACGAACGGTGACCTGCACGGCTGGGTCGGCATCGAGGAGCTGGCGGCGGGCGGCACGGTCGCGGCCCTGGCCCACCGGATGACCGCCTGGGTGCCGGTGGGCGCGCCGCTGAAACAGGCGTTCGGGGTGATGCTCCAGTACGACGCCGGGTGGGTGGCCGTGCTGGACGGGGCGCGGTTCCTCGGCGTGCTGACCCCGGCGCGGTTGCACGAGGCGCTGCGCCGCTCGGTGGACGCGGACGCCCGCGGGGTGGCGCGCGGGCAGGTGCCGTTCGACTCGGTGTCGGATGCCTGAGCCGGGCCGTTCAGCAGCCCTTTGTCCGTCAGGTAGGCGCGGGCCACGTCTGCCGGCAGCCGGCGCCAGTTGTCGACCTGCCGGTTCAGGGCGGCCAGGTCGCCGGTGGTGAGGACGCCGTTCAGGGTGCCGAGGGCCTTCGTCACACCGGCGCCGCCCGCGCGGGAGCGGTTGACGACGGGGACGATCAGGTCGGCGTTCTGAAGGTGCCTGTCGTCGGCGAGCAGGACCAGGCCGAAGGAGTCCAGGGTGGCGTCGGTGGTGGTGGTCAGCACCATCTGGTCCCGGCCGTCCTGCACGGCCCGCTTGGCCTGGGTGGTGCCGACCCCCTTGGGATCGATGCCGGTGAGGTGGATGCCGTACACCTTTCTCAGGCCGGGCGCGCAGTACGGCCGCTGGACGCACTCGTCCCCGGCGGCGAGCCGCACGCCGAGCCGCGAGGCGCCCAGGTCGCTGAGGGTGCGCAGGCCGTACCGGCGGGCGTAGGACGCGCTCACGGCGAAGGCGTTCTGGTCGACGGCCCGGCCGGGCGGGAGCACGGTGAGGCCGCGGGGCGCGGCGAGGGCGCGCAGGGCCCGCAGGGTGGCGCCGGGGTCGGGTGAGCCGGCCGGGGGTGCCCCGGGGCCGTGGGTCCTGGCGTCGAGCCAGTCGGCGAAGGTGGCCGCGTACTCGGGCACCACGTCGATCCGGCCGGACTCCAGGGCGGGTTCGTACAGCTCGCGGTTGGCGACGGTGAGCAGGGACGTGTGGTAGCCGGCCTGGTTCAGCAGCTGTGCGTACATCTGGGCGAGCAGGTCGCTCTCGGTGAAGCCGGCGGAGCCGATCACCAGGTGACGGCGGTCGCCGGGCGGCGCGGTGACCTGTCCGCGCTTCTCCAGTGACGGGCCGGTGTCGCAGGCGCTCAGGAGGAGGAGCAGGGCGAGGGCGGCGAGTGTCGTACGGGCTGTCATCGGCCGCCCCGGATCCACGCCGGCGCCAGCCGTCCGGCGATCTCGAAGACGCCCTCGACGAGGAGGGCGAACACCGCGACGAGCAGGGCGCCCGCGACGACCTGGGGCGTGCTCGCGAGGTTGAAGCCGGCCGTGATGATCCGGCCGAGGCCGCCGCCGCCCGCGAGCGCGGCGATGGTGGCGGTGGCGACGAGCTGGACGGCGGCGATCCGCACCCCGGTCAGGATCATGGGGAGCGACAGGGGCAGTTCCACGCGGAACAGCAGCTGCCGGCCGGTCATCCCCATGCCCCGGGCGGCCCGCACCACACTCCGGTCGACCTCGCGCACGCCGACGTAGGCGTTGGTGAGCAGCGGCGGCGCGGCGAACAGGACGAGGGCGACCACCGTGGGGCCCTCGCCCCACCGGCCGACCGGGGTCAGGAGCAGCAGGACGAGGACGGCGAAGGTGGGCACGGCCCGTCCGGCGTTGGCGAGGTTGACGGCGAGCGCGCCGCCCTTGCCGAGGTGACCGAGGACGAGTGCGACGGGCAGCGCGATCAGGCAGCTGACGAACAGGCAGACGACGGTGAGCAGCAGGTGCTGGAGCAGCCGGTGCCGGATGCCGTCGTCGCCCGACCAGTGCGCGGGGTCGGTGAGCCAGTCCCAGGTGGCGGTGAGGGTGCTCATGCGGAGGCCGTCCGCGTCCCGGCCGGGCTCATGGGCGGCCGGCCCTGGTCCACGGGGTGATCAGCCACTGCACGCCGAGCAGGAGCAGGTCGGCGGCGACGGCGATCAGCACGCACAGGACGGACGCGGTGAGCACCTGGGCCTTGAAGTAGGTGTTCATGCCCGCGTAGAGGAGGTTGCCGAGGCCGCCGAAGCCCACGATCGCGCCGACCGTGACCAGGGAGACCGCCGAGACCGTGGCGATGCGCAGGCCGGCCATCGCGGCGGGCAGCGCGAGGGGCAGTTCGACCGTGAGGAGCAGGCGGAGGGGGCCGTAGCCGAGGCCGCGCGCGGCCTGCCGCGTCTCCTCCGGGACCGCGCGCAGGCCCGCGAGGATGTTCCGTACCAGCAGGGTGAGCGAGTACAGCACGAGCCCGGCGACGACGAGGGCGGCCGACAGGCCGTAGAGGGGCAGGAGCAGGGAGAACATGGCCAGCGACGGAATCGTGTAGAGCACCGTCGTGACGGCGAGGAGCGGGCCGGCCGCCCAGCCCCGGCGGCGGGCCAGGAGCGCGAGCGGCAGGGCGACGGCCACGGCGATGAGGACGGACAGCGTGGTCAGCCTCAGGTGCTGGAGGACCGCGTCGAGGAGGATCTGGCGGCGGGTGGTCAGATAGAGGCCGCAGATCCACTCGTTGCGTGTGAGGCAGTCGTCCGGGGGCGCGGTCACGGGTCCATTGGACCGGGCGGAGCATCGGGCGCGCGCGTTGTGGTGGCCCGTACGGGGGCCCGGTGGGCTGTTCGCACAGGTGGGTGACGCGGCCGGCCGGGAGCCGGCCTGATCCGGGAGCGGACCTCAGGCCGGGTCGGCCCCGCGCACGCCGGCCGCGTCCAGCAGGGCGGTCGCCGTGGCCGTGGCGAGGCCGTCGGCCAGCTGCTCCACTCCGGCGCTGGCCCGGGCGCCGGCGCCGTCGAAGACCAGCAGGAGCTGGCGGGCGAGCAGGTCGGGATCGCGGGCGCCGCCCCGGTCGGCCTCGGTGCGGAGGACCGCGGCCAGGCGTTCCTTGACCTCGCGGGCGACCTTGCTCGCCGGGTGCTCCGGGTCCTTCAGCTCGACCAGCACGGCCAGGTAGGGGCAGCCGTGGTAGCCGGCGTCCGACGAGGCCTGCTCCAGCCGTTCGAAGACGTACAGGATGCGCTCGCGGGGGGTCGCGGTCTCCGGGGCGGGATGGGTGAACCGGGCCTCGTACCACGGGACGCCGCGCTCCAGGCTCGCGGCGAGCATGGCGTCCTTGCTGTCGAACAGCTGGTACATCGACCGCTTGGACACGCCCGCCGCCCGGCACAGGGCCTCGATGCCGACGGAGACGCCGTCGCGGTAGGAGAGCCGGGCGGCGGCGTCGAGCAGCCGGTCGCGGGGGGACGCCCTCTCCGATGTGGCCATACGGGGAAGGTTGCCGCGCCAGGGCGGGATGGAAACCGATCGGTGTATACGTCGGCGCAGGTGGTCGGTGCCGCTCATCCGTGTCCGCGCCCGCCCCCGACCGGACCGCGTGACAGGAACGCTGAACAAGCGCTTGGATAGGCCGCCGAAGGACGCATCGCACCCCGACCCGCCGGAGGCCCCGTTGTTCACATCCGTCGACGACGTCTCCGCCCGCCTGGCCGAGACCGGCTACCTCGCCTCCCCCGCCGTCGCCACCACCGTGTTCCTGGCGGACCGGCTGGGCAAGCCGCTGCTGGTCGAGGGGCCCGCGGGGGTGGGCAAGACCGAGCTGGCCAAGGCCGTCGCCCAGGTGGCCGGGGCCCGGCTGGTGAGGCTCCAGTGCTACGAGGGCGTGGACGAGTCCCGCGCCCTGTACGAGTGGAACCACGCCAAGCAGCTGCTGCGCATCAGCGCGGCCCGCGACGAGAGCTGGGACGATACCCGCACCGACATCTTCAGCGAGGAGTTCCTCCTCCCCCGCCCGCTGCTGACCGCCATCCGCGGTGACGAACCGACCGTGCTGCTGATCGACGAGACCGACAAGGCCGACGTCGAGATGGAGGGACTGCTGCTGGAGGTGCTCAGCGACTTCCAGATCACCGTCCCCGAGCTGGGCACGGTCGCCGCGACCCGCCGCCCCTTCGTCGTCCTCACCTCCAACGCCGCCCGGGAGCTGTCCGAGGCGCTGCGCCGCCGCTGCCTGTTCCTGCACATCGGCTTCCCGGAGGAGGAACTGGAGCGGCGGATCGTACGGCTGAAGGTGCCGGGCCTCGGCGAGGCGCTGACCGAGTCGGTGGTCCGGGTGGTCGGGGCGCTGCGCGCGATGGACCTGCGCAAGGTCCCCTCCGTCGCCGAGACCATCGACTGGGCGCGCACCCTGCTGGCCCTGGGCGCCGGCACGCTGGACGAGACGGTCGTCCTGGACACCCTCGGGGTGATCCTCAAGCACGAGGACGACATCCGGAAGGCGGCGGCCAAGCTCGACCTGGACGCGCTGTGAGCGCCGTGGCCGGCCGGATCACCGGCCTGGTCGGGGCGCTGCGCGCGCACGGGGCGCGGATCGGCACCGGGGAGACCGTGGACGCGGCCCGCGCGGTGGAGGCACTGGGACTGACGGACCGGGAGCTGCTGCGGGAGGGGCTGGCCGCGACGCTGCTGCACGGACCGGG
This sequence comes from Streptomyces sp. NPDC014991, assembly GCF_043080665.1. Taxonomy (NCBI): domain Bacteria; kingdom Bacillati; phylum Actinomycetota; class Actinomycetes; order Kitasatosporales; family Streptomycetaceae; genus Streptomyces; species Streptomyces sp. NPDC014991. The sequence goes on along the minus strand of NZ_JBIBVY010000003.1, from coordinate 201,705 downwards.
CCAACGGGCGCTGTTCGACTCGGTGTTCGACCTGTACTTCCCGCGCGGCGTCGGCGGACCCGACGGCACTGCGCCGGACCGGGAGACGCTGCGCGACCGGCTCGCGCAGGCACTGGCCGAGGACGACCGGGCGCTGCTGGCCCGGCTGGCGGCGGAGGCGGTCGACGCCCTGGGCACCTACGGGAGTTCGGCGGGCTCGGACGGCTGGTCGGCGTACCAGACCCTGGATCGGCTGCGCCCCCAGACCCTCCTGGCGCGGGTACGGGCCGACGCGCGGGGCCGGGACGGCGGCGGCACGGGGTTCGCGGACCGGCTGCTCGACGACGAGATCCGGCGCCGCATCGAGGAGTTCCGGCGGATGGTCGGCGCGGAGGCGCGGCGCCGGGTGGCCGAACGGCGCGGACGGGACGAGATCGCACGGCGCGCTGTCCGTCCGACCGCCGACCGGGTGGACTTCCTGTTCGCGAACCAGGACCAGCTCGCCGAGCTGCGCCGGGTCGTACGGCCGCTCGCCCGCAAGCTGGCCACCCGGCTCGCCGCCCGCCGCCGCCGGGCCGCGCGCGGCACGATCGACCTGCGCCGCACGCTGCGCTCCTCGCTGTCCACGGGCGGGGTGCCGATCCGGCCGGTGCTGCGCGGACGCCGCCCGGCCCGGCCCGAACTGGTGCTGCTGTGCGACGTCTCCGGCTCGGTGTCCGGCTTCTCCGACTTCACGATGCTGCTGGTGCAGGCGCTGCACGACCAGTTCAGCAAGGTGCGGGTGTTCGCGTTCGTCAACCGGCTCGACGAGGTGACCGGCCTGCTCGGCCACGGCCGCGCCGACCCGGCCGGGCTCGGCGCCCGGATCCGCGCCGAGGCCACGCTCACCGGCTGGCACGGCAGCAGCGACTACGGCGTGGCGCTGGGCGAGTTCAGCGAGCGGTACGGCGGCGCGGCCGGCCCCCGCACCACGGTGTTCGTCCTCGGAGACGCCCGGACGAACATGAGCGACCCCAACCTCCCCGCCGTCCGGGACCTGGCCCGACGGGCCCGGCGCGTCTACTGGCTGAACCCCGAGCCACGCGACCGGTGGGGCACCGGCGACTCGGCCGCACCCGCCTACGCGGACCTGGTGGAGATGCACGAGTGCCGCACGGCCCGGCAGCTCGGCACACTGATCGCCCGCCTGCTGCCGGTCTGATGCCGGGCAGCCCGGAAAGAGCCGACGTCGGGGAGGCCGAAACGGAGGGGCTGCTGATCGAGGTCCTCAGCGGCCGTGATCGACTGGCCGCCACGCCGACCACTCATCCAAGGACGCCGCCATGAGCCACCCACCCGTGCCGCTCGGCACCTTCCCCACCCCCGTCGAACCGGCACCTCGGCTGGCCGCCGCGCTCGGGCTCGGACCCGGCGACCTCTGGGTGAAACGCGACGACCTGACCGGCCTCGGCGCCGGTGGGAACAAGATCCGCAAACTGGAGTGGACGGCGGGGGCGGCCCTGGCCGAGGGCGCCGACACCCTCGTGACCACGGGCGCCCCGCAGAGCAACCACGCCAGGCTGACCGCCGCCGCGGGCGCCCGGCTCGGCCTGGACGTCGTCCTCGTGCTGCGCGGCTCGCCCGGCTCCTCACGCTCCGGGAACCTCGCCCTGGACGGCCTGTTCGGGGCACGGCTCGCCTGGGCCGGCGAGGTGGACCGGGCCGGGCTGGACGCGGCGGCGGCCGAGGTGTGCGTGCGGTTGCGGGCGGCCGGTGCCCGACCGGCGCTCATCCCGTTCGGCGGCTCCGGCACGCTGGGCGCCCGGGGCTACGTCCGCTGCGGCGAGGAGCTGCGCGAGCAGGTGCCGGACCTGCGGACGGCCGTGGTCGCCCTCGGCTCGGGCGGCACCATGGCCGGGCTGGTCGCGGCCCTGGGCGCCGCGTCGGTGCTCGGCGTCGACGTCGGCGCGCTGCCCGACCCGGCCGCGGCGGTGGCGGAGTTCGCGGCTCCGCTCACTCCGGAGACGGTCACGGCGCAGGGGCTGCGGGTGCGCCGGGACCAGGTGGGCGACGGGTACGCGGTGCTGACCGGCCCGGTGCGCGAAGCACTCCGGCTGGCCGCCCGCACGGAGGGACTGGTCCTGGACCCGACGTACACGGGCCGTGCTCTGGCCGGCCTCCACGCGGCCGTGCGGGACGGCACCGTCCGGCCGGGCGAGAAGACGGTACTCGTCCACACCGGCGGCCTGCCGGGCCTGTTCGGCCACGCGGACGCGCTCGCCTACGCGGAGGGCGGGGTGGAGACGTTCGGCGGCTGACGGCTGTGGGCGAGGGGGTCCCTGTCTGCCGGCTGCCGGGGTGGGGGCGGGTCGGGGCGGGGGCGAGCTGGGGCTGAGCCGGGGTGCGGGGCCGGACCGGGGTCGGTCAGGGCCGACATCAGGTCAGGGCCGGGACGGGGGCACGGGCCGGCCGGGTCGCGCGTGGGGCGGCCCGGCCGGGGACTGGCGGCGGACCCGCCGTCGGGTCAGCCCTTCGCGTACTCGTTCGCCATCGTCCCGGCGAAGTCGTGGACGACGACCGGCTCGTCACCGACCACCCAGGCGTCGTGACCGGGCGCGCACACGAAGACGTCGCCCGGACCGACCTCGGCCTCGCCGCCGTCGTCCATGCGGATGCGCATCCGTCCCTGCACCACGTATCCGTTGTGGGGGACCATGCAGCTCCCGGTGCCCGCGATCGGCGCCACGGACTCCGACCAGCGCCAGCCCGGTTCGAACGTGCCCACCGCGAAGTCGAGCCCGGTCAGATGGAGCGCTTCGATGTGCCCACGGGGGAAGTCTCGCCGCTCGTCCGGCTTCTCGACCGTCTTCACTTCCAGCATGACGGTGTCCTCCTTCCGGCCGCGGACCGCGGCCGGGGCCGGCCTCCGTCCCCCGGCGGCCTCGGACGGCACCGGCGCTGCGGCGGCGGCCGTACCCCACGGCTCCATCGTCGGTCCCGCAATTCGCCCGCGCCATTCAGGGTGTACAGGACATCGATGTCGGCCGACAGGTTGTTCCGGTGGGTTCGGGCACGGTCCCGCGGAGGACCGGGCGGGCCGGCTACCAGCTGCGGGCCGCCCGCAGCAGCAGCTCGCGGACGCGGGCCACGGCCGGGTTGTCCGAGGCGCCGGGACGCTGGACCAGGAAGCTGGTGTTGATCGGCGGATCCTCCGGTTCCAGCAGCGCCACCAGCGCGCCGGAGGACAGCAGGTCCTGGCACAGGTAGCGGGGCAGCACGCTGAACCCGGCGCCACCGGCCACGGCCGCGAGAACGCCGCGCAGATCCGGCACGGTCACGGCGGCCGTACGGGACAGCCGCCGGCCGAAGACGTGCCGCCAGTACCGGCGGGCGATCGGCAGGTCCTCGGCGTAGGTGACGAGCGGGACAGCGTGCAGGACGGCGGGGTCCAGGAGGACGGAGGAGCCCTGGGTGGGAGTATCCGGGGCCGGCGTCCTTGGGGCGGAAGCCTCCGGGGAGGCGGGCAGCGGGGTGGCGGAACCCCGGGGGCCGGAGTCCCACGCGGCGGAGCCCGGGGTGACGGCGTCACGCGTGGCGGAGTCCACGGCGACGGACTCCCCGGCGGCGGCCTTCCGTTCGCCCTGCCGTGCAGGCAGCCGCTCGGCCCAGGCCGGGGCGGCGACCAGGACGAACTCCTCGTCCGCGAGGGGCACGGCGTGCAGTGTACGGCCGCGCGGGCGGGTCGTGGCGATCACCAGGTCGTGGCGGCCGGCGCGCAGTTCCTCCAGCAGCGGATCGGTCAGCCCCGTCGACACCCGCAGCCGCAGGCCCTCGGCGACCAGCGGGGCAAGAGCCGGCAGCACGGTGGTGCAGAGGAACTCCGCCGGGCCGGCCAGGTGGACGGGCTCGGCGCGGGCGCCGGCCGGCGGGGTGGGGCCGGCGACGACGGCCAGGTCGTCCAGGGGCGCGGCGATCCGGGCCGCCAGCTCGTCGGCCACCGGGGTGGGTGTGACCCCGCGCGGCAGCCGTTCGAACAGCTCGCGGCCGGTCTGCCGTTCCAGCGCGCGCATCTGCGTCGTGACCGTCGGCTGCGACAGTCCGAGCAGACGGGCGGCGCCGGTGAAGGAGCCGGAGCGGTAGACCGCGAGGAAGGTGCGCAGCAGGTTGAGGTCGAGTGCGGGGGTGTCCACGGACCGAGTATCACCGCCCGGTATTCCCTGAGAGCCATAGGATATCCAATGCCTCTCATTCGTTACCGCATTGGATGTCTATGGGTACGGTCGCCTACGTTCTCTTTCACAGACCCGACCGCTTCGAAGACAGAACCCAGGAGATCCCATGTCGAAGATCCTGTTCGTGATGACCGGTGCCGACCACTGGACGCTTGCCGACGGCACCGCGCACCCGACCGGTTTCTGGGCCGAGGAGGCCGTCGTCCCCTACCGCGCCCTCAGGTCCGCCGGTCACGAGGTCGTCGTCGCCACCCCGGGCGGCGTGGTCCCGCCGGTCGACCGGGCGAGCCTGGCCGCCGAGGTCAACGGCGGACAGGAGAAGGCCGACGAGATCGCCCGCGCCGTGGAGGAGATGGCCGAGCTGCGCACGCCGGTGAAGCTCGCGGAGGTGGACCTCGCCGACTTCGCCGCCGTCTTCTATCCGGGCGGGCACGGCCCCATGGAGGACCTGGCCGTGGACGCCGACTCCGGCAGGCTGCTGCTGGCGGTCCTGGACTCGGGCAAGCCGCTGGCCGTGGTCTGCCACGGTCCGGCCGCCCTGCTCGCCGCGGTCCGACCGGACGGCGTCAACGGGTTCGCCGGCTACCGCGTGGCGGCCTTCACCAACGAGGAGGAGACCCAGGGCGGTCTCGCCGGGCAGGCCAGGTGGCTGCTCCAGGACCGGCTGACCGAGGCGGGCGTCGAGGTGCGGGCGGGCGAGCCGTGGGCGCCGCACGTGGTGGTCGACCGCACCCTGGTCACCGGCCAGAACCCGGCCTCCTCCGCTCCGGTGGCCGAGGAGCTGCTGAAGCGGCTGGGCTGATGCGGTTGGGCCGAGGGGTACGGGGCCGGGCGGCGCAGCGGAGCCCCGGGAGGGGTTGCCGGGGCACACGGAGCGACATCCCGGATACCGCACGCACCGTCCAGCCCGCGCACCGCTAAGTTGGGCGGCATGAGCAATCTTGACCGCGCCCCCGTGCCCAGCGTCTGCGGTGGCCGCGGCTTCGTCGTCGCCGAGCCCGTGCGTGAGCTGCTGAGCCCCCGGCACGTGAAGCTGGGCGAGTCGACCGAGGTACGCCGGCTGCTGCCGAACCTCGGGCGGCGCATGATCGGCGCGTGGGCCTTCGTCGACCACTACGGCCCCGACGACATCGCCGACGAGCCGGGCATGCAGGTGCCGCCCCACCCGCACATCGGACTCCAGACGGTCAGCTGGCTGCACGAGGGCGAGGTGCTGCACCGGGACTCCACGGGCAGCCGGCAGACGATCGGGCCCCGGCAGCTGGGCCTGATGACCTCGGGCCGCGCGATCAGCCACTCCGAGGAGACCCCGCGCCCGCATGCCCGCTTCCTGCACGGGGCCCAGCTGTGGGTCGCCCTGCCCGACGAACACCGGCACACCGACCCGCGGTTCGAGTACCACCCCGAGCTGCCCGAGGTCACGGCGCCCGGGCTGACCGCCACGGTGATCCTGGGCGAGCTGGACGGCTCCCGGTCGCCCGGTACGACGTTCACCCCGATCGTCGGCGCCGATCTCGCCCTCGCCGGGGGCACCGACGTACGTCTGCCGCTGGAACCGGATTTCGAGTACGGCGTGCTGGCGATGTCCGGAGAGGTGCGCGTGGACGGGGTGCCGGTGCTGCCCGGCTCGATGCTCTACCTGGGCTGCGGACGGTCCGAACTCCCGCTGCGCGCCGAGTCGGACGCCGGGGTCATGCTCCTGGGCGGCGAGCCGTTCGCCGAGGAACTCCTGATGTGGTGGAATTTCGTGGCCCGCACCCAGGCGGAGATCGAACAGGCCCGCGCGGACTGGACGGAAGGGTCTCGTTTCGGCGAGGTGAGGGGCTACGACGGAGATCCGTTGCCCGCCCCCGAGCTACCGCCGGTACCGCTGAAACCGCGCGGAAGGGTTCGCTGAACGGCTGGAACACGGGCCGCGCCGGCCGAGGTCCTGAGCACCTCCGCCTGCCCAGCGCTACCGCCCTCCGGGCCGGCCGGGCGGCCCCACGGCCGTCTGATCAGTCGTTGATGGCCTCGACGCCCTGGGCCTTGAGTGTTTCGAGGTGGTCCCGCATGTGCTGGAGGACCTCGGGCGAGTGTCCCTGCCAGCCTTGGACTTCCGCGACGACGCGCAGGGGCTCGCGTGTGCGGTAGGAGCGGGTCGGGTTGCCAGGGAACCTCTTGTCCGTCAGGTTCGGGTCGTCCTCGAAGGAGCCGGTGGGTTCGACGAGGTAGATCCGTTCGCGTCCCTCGCCCGCTGCCAGTTCGGCCCCCCAGACAGCGGCGTCCAGCGTGGCGGCCAGGTAGACGAAGTTCGCCCTGCTGCCCTTGCCGTAGTTGGAGCCGTAACCCGGCTCCAGCAGCCCCCCGACGGCCACGTCGGCCTTGGTGCCGTGGAAGAAAGGACCGGGATCCTCGCCACCCCACCGGATCGGCTCGCTCACCCTGCGCCCCCTCGCGACTCGACAGTCCGGGCCATCGTATCTCCAGTGATGTGAGCTGCACCGGGAGTTGCTCCTTCTGCGAACAGGCCGCCGTCGGCCTGGCCGACACCGCGCCTGGCAGCCGTCAGCCGCTGATCCGCCGCAACCGCACGACCAGAACTCGCCCACCACCGCTGCTGCTCGCAGGCCCCGGACCACCTCATCCCCCTCACCTGCCTACCGGCGGCAAGCCGCCCAGGCATGACCGATCGCCTCGGTCGGCGGGTTCCGTCAGGTACGGCGCTCGGTACGGTCCGGACCACCGCACGCACGACGACCGGTCACCCGGCGGCGGCCAGACGGCGCCGAAGCTCCTCCTCCGAGACGTCTTCCATGTGAGTCAGGAACACCCATATGTGACCTGAAGGGTCCTTGAGGATGACGGTGCGGTCACCGTGGAACATGTCCGTCGGCGGCTGGAGGATCTCGGCGCCGGCGGCCTTCGCGCGCTCCGCCAGGCTGTCGACGTCCGGCACGAAGACATGCAGCGTGACGGACGTGCCTCCGCCGAGCGAGGTCGGCGCCGCGAAGGACGCGCCCTCCGCCTCGCCCACACTGGCGTCGCCCAGCATCAGGGCCGACCGCCCGATGGTGATCTCGGCGTGCAGGATCCCGCCGCCCGGAGCGTCGATCCTGAAGTCCTCACGGGCGCCGAACGCTCGCTGGTAGAAACCGATCGCCGCGGCGGCGTCGTCGACCATGATGTGCGGGACCACGGCATAGCGGTAGCGGTCGGGGATCTCGATGCGGGCTGTGCGCTCGGCCATGGTGAACCTCCTTGAGAAGCACCGCCGGTCGGTTCCCGCGGCACTGAGAAGGAACCTAGGAACTCAAGTGCGGTTCAGGTCAAGTGCCACCAGCACCGTCCGAAGCACGGTCGTCGTCACCACCGGCATGTGGACACGGTGGCCGGCAGCCCGGTGCGACCTGCCCGGCGGGCCGCGCAGCCGGCTCCCGGACCGTTCCCACAACCGCACTTGACCTGGAGCGCGCTCCAGATCCGAGCATGGGGGCATGAACATCACCGACCCCCGGATCGTCCTCGGGACGATGGAATTCGGCACCCGGGCTCGACACCGCCAACTGCTACTCCTTCTGGGCCGACCCCAGCGGCGTCGGCGGCGCCAGCGAGCGTCTCATCGGCGCGTGGCTCCGAGGCCGTCCGGGCGCGCGCGACGCGGTTCGGATCGCGACGAAGGTCCGGCAGAACCCGCTCGTCCCGCACTCCTGGCCGCAGAGCGCCGAAGGCCTCTCCGCCCCCGCCGTCCACGCCGGCGTCGAGGAGAGCCTGGGGCGTCTCGGAGTCGATCACGTCGATATGCTCTGGGCCCACGCCGAGGACCGCACGGTGCCGTTGGAAGAGACGGTCGGCGCCTTCGGCGAGCTGGTCACGAAGGGGGTGGCCCTGCGGGTCGGGGCGGCCAACCATGCCGCCTGGCGTGTCGAGCGCGCTCGGTCGCTCGCACGGCAGCAGCGCGTGGAACCGTGGACGGCCCTGCAACTGCGCCACTCACTCGTCCAGCCGCGCCCGCTCACCCCGCTCACGGAGGCCGGCCACCGCATGCTCACCCCCGAGGATCTGGACCTCGCGCGGTCCGAAGGGCTCACCGTGTGGTCGTACAGTTCGCTGTTGTGGGGTTCCTACGTGCGCGCGGACAAGCCGCTTCCGCCAGCCTACGGTCATCCCGGGACCACCCGAGTGCTCTCGGTCCTGGACGACGTGGCCGGCGAGCTCTCGGCGACGAGGAACCAGGTCGTCCTCGCATGGCTGATGCGGCAGGGGATCGACCCCATCGTCGGCGCGAGCCGGGTGGAGCACATCGAGCAGGCACTCGCCGCACGTCAACTGCCGCTCGGTGACGAGCACATGGCGCGCTTCGCCGAAGCGCGGTAGCGCCGGTCACGAAAGGGGCCCCATGACCACCGTCACCCCGGCAGCGGCCGCCGACCGCACCGGCGTCTCCATCGACACGCTGCGCTACTACGAGCGCGAAGGCCTCATCGGCCCGATCCGGCGCTCCGCCGGCGGGCGCAGGGAGTACAGCGAGGAAGATCTGTTCTGGATCGGCCTGGTGACGTGCTTCCGTGACGCCGGTCTCGGGATCGCGCATCTGCGGGACTTCGTCGCCATCCTGCGTGCCGAGCACTCCGCGCAGGACCGGGTCGCCTTCCTCCGCGAACGCCGTGCCGCCCTGGAACAGCGAGTGTCGGCGCTGTCCCGCGCCATGGCGGTCCTCGACGAGAAGATCGCGTACTACAGCTGAGCGCGGAGGGCCCCGTACACAGCCCGCCCGGTCCCTCGCGGCTCCGGGCGGACGACCGGGCGCGGAGCGGCGGCGAGGACGCGGTGTCGAGGTCCCTGCTGACCGGGAAGGGCGCGGGCGGTGCCACAGGCGCTGCGGCGCGCCCCTCCCCATGACACCCGCGGCCGGGAGCAGGGCGCGCGGCCCGCATTGCTGTGCCACCTTGGCCCGGAGAGCGGGTGACGGGCGAGCCGCAGGTACGGGAGGCGCTATGGGTATGGGTCCTGCCCGGCAGGGTGTGCCGGACCACGGGACGGCATCCGCACGGCGGCTGGTGCGCAGGCGCTTCCTCGGAACGTGCGCCGGCCTCGGGTTCGCCTCGGTGACGGCCGCGGCCTGCGACGCGTCCGCTCCCCGGCGCGGGCATCACCGGGCGGCTGTTTCCCACCGGCCGGAAACGGAACGGGACCGGCCCGGGACACCCGACTGGCGTATCACTTCCCGGGGTCCCGCCCCGGCCGTCGCCGGCTACGCGGACCGGGTGAGCGTGACGCCGGGCGAGGAGTGCGGCCTGTACGTTTCGACGACCGCGTCGTCCTTCCGGGTCTCGGCCTTCCGCGTCGGCTGGTACGGCGGGGCCCAGGCCCGGCTCGTGTGGTCGTCGGAGCGCGTACCGGGCCGCGTCCAGCCGGAACCCCGCTTCCTGCCGGACACCCGCACCGTCCGCGCGGACTGGCCGCGCACGCTCACGTTCGGCACGGCCGGCTGGCCGGAGGGCGCGTACCTGCTGCGGCTGGAGGCGGACAGCGGTCACCAGCGCCACATCCCGCTGGTCGTGCGCTCCACGCAGGGCACGGGCCGAACGGTCCTGATACACGCCCCGGCCACCTGGCAGGCCTACAACCGGTGGGGCGGCCACAGCCTCTACGCCGGCGCCTCCGGCGCGTACGCCACCCGCTCCCTGGCCGTCAGCTTCGACCGGCCCTACGACGCCGAAGGCGCGGAGAAGTTCATGGTGTACGAACGGGCGGCGGTGGTGCTGGCGGAACGGCTCGGCATACCCCTCGCCTACACCACCGGGACGGATGTGCACCGCGACCCGGAGGTCCTGCGCGGCGCGGCCGCGGTCGTCTGTCTGGGGCACGACGAGTACTGGACCTCGGAGCAGCGCCGGCATGTCACCGAGGCCCGCGACGCCGGCACCAACGTGGTCCTCCTCGGCGCCAACACCTGTTTCCGCCGGGTCCGACTCGAGCAGGGGGAGACGCAGCCGGACCGCACGGTGGTCTGCTACAAGTCGTCCGTCCGGGCCGACCCCTGCTACACCACCCGGCCGGCCCTGGTGACCACCGACTTCCGCCGGGCTCCGGCGGCGGATCCCGAGTCGTCGCTCACGGGAGTGCTGTACGAGGGCTACCCGACGGACGCGCCGTACGTCGTCCACGCGGCGGACCACTGGCTGTACGAGGGAACGGGCGTACGGCCCGGCGACGGCTTCGACCACCTGGTCGGCGTCGAGTACGACCGGGTCACACCCGGTGCGCCCGTCCCCGAGCCGCTGGAGATAACGGCTCACTCTCCCCTGGTGTGCGGTGGCCGCCGCAGCCACAGCGACTCGGCCTACTACACGGCCCCGAGCGGCGCGGGCGTGTTCGCCACCGGCACCATGCGCTGGGTGGAGGCCCTCATGGCCGGCACCCCCGACGGGGGCCGTGACCACGGGATGGACGCCCGAACCCGCACCTTCGTGACCCGCACGACGGAGAACGCGCTGCGAGCCTTCGCGGAGGGCCCCGCCGCCCATCACCGCCCGGCAGCACGCCCGAACGTCAGCGAGGTGTACAGGACCAGGGCATGAGGCGGCGTCCGACGAGCCGGACGGGACTCCGGCGTGGAGGCGCTCCTGCCTTCGCCCACCCGGAGCGCGCTGCGAAGTCGCCGCGAGAGACGGGTGGTCGCACCCCTCAGTCGGCGGCGGCGGGCTCGGGTACCGTCGGCAGGGCCGTCGCGGCCCGAGCCGCAGGTGCTCCACGTGGTAGAACGGCCTGGAACAACGCCGCCCGAGGAGGCACCGCGTGAGCAAGCGCTCCCGCCGTAACGCTTCCGCCCCGGCCGCCGGGGCGGGAACAGCACGACCCACGGTCACCGTCTGCCGCGGCTGCTGCTGCGGCACACCCAAGGTCCCCGGCCTCGACCACACCGCCCAACTCCGCGGTCTGCGCGAGGCCCTGGACGGGACGGCGACCGTACGGGTCACCGACTGCCTCGACGCATGCGAGCGCGCCAACGTGGTCGTCGTCCAGCCCTCCCCTGCCGGCCGCAGGGCCGGCGGGCGTCCGGTCTGGCTCGGCCTGGTCAACGACCCGGACGCCACCGCCGACATCGCCACCTGGATCGAGGGCGGTGGCCCCGGCCTCACCGAACCACCCGGCATCCTCGACCTCTACGCCTTCAGCCCATCGCGCCGCGTACGCGCCGAACTCGACGAGTAGACCCTCGGCTTGCGGCGTCCCGAACCGCTGCCAGAAGCCGGCCGACGGTTACCCGGCGTGCGGGGATTGCGCGGACCCGCGCGCATCCGTCCGTGCCGGCGGCATGCCGTGTACGGCCAGGGCCTGGCGCCACGATCTCGGCCTCCGCACCGAGCCTGGTCGCGCCGAGGGCCGCGCCGCACGGGGCTGGGGCCTCAAGGCCGCGCTTGCTTCGGCAAGGTGAGGATCTCGGCTCCGTCGTCGGTGATGGCGATCGTGTGCTCACTGTGCGCAGTCCGGCAGCCTGTCGCGCTGCGCAGCGTCCACCCGTCGGCATCAGTGATGAGTTCAGCGGTGTCCGCCATGACCCACGGCTCCAGTGCCAGCAGCAGCCCGGGGCGCAGTTTGTATCCACGGCCGGGCCGTCCGGTGTTCGGAACGTGCGGGTCCTGGTGCATCGTCGATCCGATGCCATGACCTCCGAACTCGGTGTTGATCGGGTACCCCGCCTCGCTGAGGACCGTGCCGATGGCGTGGGAGATGTCGCCGATGCGAGCCCCGGGTCCGGCAGCGGCTATCCCCGCGGCCAGCGCGCGTTCGGTCGCACTGATCATCGCGACGCTCTCCGCGGGCTTCGCGTCGCCCACGACGAAACTGATGGCGGCGTCCGCGGCCACTCCGCCTCGGGAGACGGCGAGGTCGAGTGTCAGCAGATCGCCGTCGGCAAGCGTGTAGTCGTACGGCCGCCCGTGGAGCACGGCGTCGTTGACGGCCGTGCAGATGTGGTGGCCGAACGGTCCGCGTCCGAACGACGGCGCGTAGTCGACGTAACAGGACAGCGCTTCCGCCTCGACGATCATGGCCTTGGCCCACCGGTCGATGTCGAGAAGGTTCGTGCCGACCGCGCTTCGGCTCCTCAGCGACTGCAGGATGTCCGCGACCAGGGCGCCTGTGTCTTTCGCCCGGGCCAGCAGGGTGGGGTTCAAGATCTCGATCATGCGGCGCCCTTCTCACACACCCAATAACTATACCGGCCATACTATACCGGTACTAGAATCGGATTCATGGTCAGGTTGCCGCTAACTCCCGCAGAGGTCGAACGCGGACAGCGCCTCGGCGCCCTCCTGCGTCGTGCCAGAGGAGAGCGCTCGATGCTCGATACCGCGCTCGACGCACGTGTCTCACCGGAGACTCTCCGGAAGATCGAGTCGGGCCGCGTGGCCACCCCTGCCTTCCCGACCGTCGCGGCGATCGCCGACGTCCTGGGCCTTTCCCTCGACGCGCTGTGGGCCGAGATCAGCCGGCCCGAAAGTGGCGCCGGACCGGCCGGCTCCGGTGACACCGCACGCAAGCAGTTGACCTCGTAAGCCCTGCTCCGTCATACCTCGGCGCCGCGGCACGGCCGGTGACGGGCCGCCGAATGCCTCCACGCGATCCGCGCCGGCGCCTGTCGCCGTACCTGGTCGGCCGTCTCAACGCCCCCCGACGCGACGGGCGAGGCGGACCGAACGGCGGTGCGCCGCCTGCTGGGCGGCACCGCCACGGAAGGCTGGACACAGGCGCGCCGGCCACGGCCGGAGCCACGTCCGGCCGTGGCAGCGGCTGCTTCACCAGTAGTGGCGTCGGCCTCCGACAGCGTGCCCCATGGATCCGAGGAGCCAGAGGATCGCGCCGATGACCAGGAGGATGATTCCGATCGTCCACAGAATCGAGAGGTGGAAGAGGAACCCGATGATGAGTAGCACAACGCCGAGAGCGATCATGATGTCCCTCCAACGGGATTGAGCCAACGGCCCTATCAGGCGTATGCCCTGCCGGTGAGCCCGCACGCCTGTCGGCGCGCTGTATCCGTGTCCCCCGTTTCCGCGGCTCCACCCGCCGGGACCTCAGCGGGCCGCGGCCTTGAGCCGGGAGACCAGCCAGGGTCGCAGCCAGCGTGCGCCTTCAGGGGTGAGATGAACCCCGTCACTGCGCACCTGCACGCCGTCGACCCGCCACGTGAAGGCGCCGTGCGGGCACAGCCGGCGCCCCAGGTCGAGGATGTCCGCCGTGCCGCGATGCCCGTCGGCCACCCGCCGGAGCAACTGGTTCCAGTGGTCGACGCGCTCCGGCTGGTCCTCGGGCCACACGCCGCCGTCGGGGCGTTCTCCCCGGTGGTTGTAGGGCTCCGTGGCCAGCAGGACCCTGGCACCCTGTGCCGATGCGATGTCGACCGCCCGGTCGAGCTGCGCGAGCAGGTACGCGTCGAAGGTCTTCTCCCCGGTGTGGGTCCAGCGCCCGTCATGCATGCGGTCCATGGTTTCCCAGCGGCCGAAGAGGAGGACGACCGTGTCGGGATCATGGCGCGTCACCGCCTCGCGGAGGTCGCTCGGCCAGTGCCGGCACTGCTGGGACACACGATGCTCGGTGCCGAAGTAGCGGTAGGGGCTGTCCAGCGCCAGACCACAGCCCTGGCGGGTGCTGTCGTGAAGGGTGACGCCCGGTGTCGGCGGCAGGTGGTTCACCAGGGTCCAGGCGATCGAATCGCCCATGATCACAGCGGAGACGGGCGTGCCCGCACGACGGTGGCGGTCGGTCGAGCGGTCAGGGACCTGATCGGAGCGGTGACCGGGCTCGGCGGGCGCGGTGGCTTCTTCCGGTGCGGCGACCGTGGACGCAGTGAGCGGCGGCCCGGACGGAAGAGCGACGACGGCTGTGGCGGCCACTGCGGCCATGCACGCCGCGGTCGCCGCCAGGGCGGGAAGCCGCCGGCGGAGGAACCGCGGACGCCCGCGCTGCACCGGCCGTTCGATGAGGACGAACGACACCACCGCGACCACGAGGGTGACGACGACACGTACGCCGAACAGCGCGGCCCCGCGCAGCCCGGTGCGTTCGGCGTCGATCCAGGCGAACAGCGGCCAGTGCCAGAGGTACACGCCGTAGGAGACGCGGCCCAGAGCAGCCACCGGGGGCAGCGACATGAGCCGCGCGGTGACCGAGTCGGGCACCGTGACCGTGTGCGTCAGCACGGCCGCCGTCGCCAGCGAACCCGCCAGGAGACCGGCTGGATACAACCGGGGGTCCGAGCCGTCGGCGTGCGACCACAGCACGCCGAGGGCGACCGCTCCCAGCGCTGCCGTGCCCGCCGGAGCATGCTGACGCGTCCTGTGCGCCGTGGACGTCGGTGAGCGGGCCGACAGGACCGCGACGGCACAGCCGAGCAGGAGCGCCAGTGCCCGTGTGTCGCTGCCGAAGTACACCCGGGGCAGACCGGTCGGGCCCCTGTCCAGCGCCAGGCACACGGCGGCCGATGCGAGCACACCACCCGCGGTGAGCAGCAGGAGCGCCCTGGTCGCGGCGCCGCGGCCGCGGCGGGCCCGCAGCACCCCGGCCAGCAGCAGCGGCCACAGGAGGTAGAACTGTTCCTCGATGCCCAGGGACCAGGTGTGCTGCAACAGCGGCGGTGCCGCCGTCTGCGCGAAGTAGTCCGTGCCGTGGAAGATCATCCGCCAGTTGGCGACGTACGCCAGGGCGGCCAGGGCGTCACCGCGCATGCCTTCCAGGTCCTGGGCGGGCATCAGGTGCGGGCCGAGCAGGCACACCACGAGGAGCATCGCCATCAGGGCGGGCAGAAGCCGGCGCATCCGGCGTGCCCAGAAGGGCCCGAGGGCGATCCCGCCCGTCCTCTCCCACTCGGTGAGCAGCAGGGTGGTGATGAGGTATCCGCTGAGCACGAGGAACGCGTCGACTCCCAGGAATCCGCCCGATGCCCAGGGGAGGCCGCCGTGATAGGCGAGCACCGCGGCCACGGCAAGGCCGCGCAGTCCGTCGAGAGCGCGCACCCTCGGTGCACCGGCGGCCCGGTCGCGCGAGGCCGCCGGAGCCGGCCTACCGCCGAGTTCCCGGCTCATCGCCAGCCGACATGTGATCAGTCCCGTCCGTACCACCCGGGGGCACGCTCCCCGCCACGTGCCGCGGCCGCATCGGCGGACGCGTGCGCCGCTCCTTGCCCCTCCACGCTGGCACCACCCCACCCGCCTCGCGCGCCGGGCCCGGCAGACGGAGGACGTAGGGGTCCGGGCCGCGGCGGGTCGGGCCCGGGCTTGGCCGGTGCCCGGCGGAGAGATCATCATGAGGGCATGTCGGAGAACCGAACATCCGTGGCACCGACCGTGGTGCGGCTCCCCCGGTACACGAGGGCGGACCAGGACGAGATCCTCGGCGACGGCGACGATCCCTTCGGCGTCGCCTCGGCCGGTCTGTCCTGGCTGCCCAAGGACGAGCACTTCGGCGTCAGACACGGCGACCGGCTCGTCGCACACGCCGGTCTGCTGCGGCTGCCCGTCGCGATCGGTGACGCCGAGACGGAGGTGGTGGGCGTCGGGGGGGTGGCCGTCGCGCCCGGCCTGCGCGGTCAGGGGCTGGCGCGGCTCGTCGTCGCGGCCGCGCTGGAGCACGCCCGCACGATGGGGCCTCGGCACGCACTCCTGTTCTGCCGGCCGCCCCTCGTGCCGCTCTACCGGCGCCTCGGATGGCACCCGCTCGACACGGACGTACGCGTCGAACAGCCCGGAGCCCGCCTGGTGACCATGCCGCTGCGGACCATGGTGACCCCCCTGCGCGACGACGCCCACTGGCCGCCGGGGCCGGTCCGCCTGCGCTCGCTGCCGATGTGACGGGCACCCGCAGCCGCTGGGAGGGGTGTTCGCTGCCGGTGCGGCGGGCACCGACGGGCGTGGATCACGGGTGTCCTCGCCCGCCGGGGGTACGGAGACCGGGTCGCTCCCGGGCCAGGCCCTTGGTCGTGCCGAAGGAAGACTTCCGCGCTGTTGACCAAGATGTCCGAGGCCCGAGCGTCGTGGCGGTCTCGTCCACCGCGGCGGTCAGGGCCCGGGCACGGCGCTGTCGGCTCGGACGGCCATGGCCCGGCGGCCCCGGCCTTGATCCGTCCGACGACCCTCGGTGGCACGCTCCACGCTGTTCCGGTAGGTCAGGGCGAAGTCCGCGCTCTCGCCGGCCGGCCGTAGCGCGACGGCAGCACCGCTACCCCGGCTGCCACCGGTCGCCAGGCCACTGTTCCTTCGCGACGGTTCGCGACGTCGAGCCTCGCGGGCACCGCGGCCGGACGCCGGCGGCAGTCCGACCTCACGTCCCACCTGCGGCGCGAAGCGGCCACGCCCCGTGGTGCTGGTGGGCGTGGCCGCTTGGTACGTGCGCACGAGCCGGGTCCGGCCGGTCGGCCCTGTCGGAGACCGCGTGGCCCTACCGTCCCGCCGCGTTCTCGGTCATCCCTCCCGGCTGAACGCCTTCGAGCGGGAGCGGCGGTACAGCACCGTTCCGCCCATCAGCGAGGCCAGGCTCGCGGCGGCCACCGCCAAGGTGCTGTCCGTTCCGGTGTGCGCGAGGGTGCCGGTCGCCCGCTCGTGCACGACGGGGGCCGGCCTCGGCGTCGAGCGGACCGGGGGCGTTTCGTGCGACCGGCGCGGGGGTTCGGAGCGCACCGGCGGTTCGTGGCGGGGCGGTGTGCTGCGCTGGGGCTCGTCGGGCCGGTCGGCCGAACCGTTCACCGACGTGTTGCCGACGGCGGGGTTGCCGATGCCCACCACGTTCACACTGTTGCCGCTGACGTTCACGGGCAGATCGACCGGGAGTTGGATGTCGTTGCCGCTCACCACGCCCGGCGAGTTCCGCGTGACGCCCTCAGCGCTGGCCTCGGCCTGCGGCGCGGACCGTTCCTTCCCGGCGGTGCCGCCGCCCTCGTTGGCGCAGCGGTTGCCCAGCGCGGGGTTGAGCAACCCGACCACGTTCACGGTGTTCCCGCACACGTTCACCGGGACGTGCACCGGCAACTGGATTCCGTTGCCGGAGATCAGCCCGGGCGAGCCGCCCGCGGAACCGTTCGCGGAGGAGTCGGCGTGCACCGGCCCCGCCACTGCCATCGCACCGGAGACGGCGGCGACGGCGATCACACTGTTACGGGTAGCCCGTTTCATCGGTTCCCAGCCCTTCAGACACGGTCGCGGGCACTCGCCCGCACCCGATGAAACGGACGGGGTACCGGAAGGGTTATGGCTGCTCAGCCATTTGCCCGGCACGAGGGACACGGCCGGGTGGCGAGACGCGGCCCGAAGGCGCGCGGAGAAGGTCCCGAGGTCCCCGGCCGGCGGGGCGTTCGCTCAGCGGATGGCCGCCGCCCTGACCACAGCCGGGTCCTCACCGGTGAGTTCGGCGATGCGGTGGGGCGCGACACCCGCGGCCACCGCGCGGGCGAGCAGTTCGTCGCGGCCGTGCGCGCAGTCGCGGTAGGCGAGCAGGTCGGTCTCGACCGCGGCCAGGGTCTCCGGAGCCGTGCGGTGGCGCAGCCGGCTCAGTTCCTCGTCGCTCAGCGGAACCGGCAGCCGCTCCGCCTCCGCGGGAATGGCCGCGGTGTCTTCCGGAGCCACCACCCGCAGCCGCGGGGACGTCGCCGACACGCCCTGTGCGTCGAGCCACGCACGCACCGCTGATGTGTCCATGCAGGCGAGCGGCTCCGTCGCGGCCGGTGGCACGCCGAGCGTGTCGGCCGGGTCGTCCGCGAGAAACAGGTAGGCGTCGTCGGTCATGGTTCACTCCTCGTCACAGACTCGTCGGCCGGTCGCCGTCCCCTTACCCCGTTCGCGTCCGCATAGCGCTGCGGATCCGCCATCCGGAGGAGGACCGCGCCGCCGTCGTGCGAGAGCGACGGCGGCGCGGTCACGGAGGCCGGGAGACCGGCGGGCCGTCGGTCCCGCGAGCCGACGAACCGGCAGACCCGCAGACCTTCAGACCCGCAGACCCGCAGCCGTTCAGCCGAGGCCGAGGGCGCTCACGACGTGTTCGGCCATCCGCTGCTCGCCGAGGGCGTTGGGGTGCACCGGAACGATGTTGCTGCCGAAGAGGAGCGGCTCGATCCACCGTGTGCCGACGGCCTTGCACGCGTCGTGCCCCTCGGACGCCCGGGCGAAGTCGACGTAGGTCGTCCCGGTCTCCTCGGCGGCGCGCCGGACGACGGCGTTGAGGTGGGTCTGCAGGGAACGCAGGTAGGGCACGTCACCGGAGGCGATCGGCAGTTCCGCGAAGCAGGACGGGTCGGCGGTGGCGGGGGTGATCCACGGGTAGCCGAGGACGGCCACGCGGGCGTCGGGCGCCTTGGCCCGCACGGCACGCAGAGCGGTCTTCAGCGCCGGGTAGGTGTTCGCCTCGATCGCGTCCTCGAAGGAGGTGCCGTACTTGTCCTTGCAGGGGCTGCCCGCGCCCCCGCTGAGCACGCCCGCGGTGCCGCAGGCGGTCACGGCGTTGATGAAGGTGCCGTTGTCGTTGCCGCCGATCGTGAGCGTGACGAGGTCGGTGTCGGGGGCGACGGCGTCGGCCTGGGGGGCGACCCCGGGGTACTGGGCCTCGGTGAAGTCCTTGCTCCGGGCGGCCCCGCAGGTGACGTCCGTCAGCCGCGCTCCGGTGCGCGCGGCGACGACGTGCGGGTAGTTGGCGGTGGAGCGCAGGCAGAGCAGGTTGGTCGGGTCGACGGGCAGGACGCCGGAGGCCGCGCTGTAACTGTCGCCGAGGGCCGCGTACTTGAGGGGTGTCGTGGCGTGGGCGGGGGTGGGGGTGAGGCCGAGAGCCAGCGCGCCGGTGACTGCGGAGGCCGCGGTGAGGACGCGGCGCAGGGCAGGGCGCAGGGCAGGCAGGGGCATGTGCTGTCTCTTCTCGTGGCGGGGAACACGGGCGTGCGGGCCGGGGGTGCCCGCACGTGCTGTGCGTGAGAGTGCGGCGGCTCGAGCCGGGGGGAGCGCCGGCCGTCGGGCCTGGCCGGGCAGGCGTACGTACGACGACGGCCGTGAGGTACCGGTCGCGGGATTACCGCGGGTACTACCGTTAGGTAATGTGCGGGCGCCGGTACGCCGCGTCAACGGTGCTGACCGAACTTCCTGGAACACTCACCTGTCGCCGTGGCGAAGCCGCCGTGCACGGGAGCCGTACGGGGGGACGGCACGGGCATGGCCGCGCGCCTGCGGGTACCCGGCCCCGGTTATGGCGACGCTTGCCGTACCGCCTCCCCCGTTCCAAGGAGCCCTCGATCATGACGGACGCAGCGAACACGGGTCCCGCCTCCGGAGACGACCGCAGGACCCTGACCAACCGGCAGGGCCACCCCGTCCACGACAACCAGAACCAGCGCACCGTCGGCGCCCGCGGGCCGGCGACGCTGGAGAACTACCAGTTCCTGGAGAAGATCAGCCACTTCGACCGGGAACGCATCCCGGAGCGGGTGGTGCACGCGCGCGGCGTCACGGCGTACGGCTTCTTCGAGGCGTACGGCGCCTGGGGGGACGAGCCGGTCGGCCGTTACACGCGGGCGAAGCTGTTCCAGGAGCGCGGCAGGCACACCGACGTCGCCGTCCGGTTCTCCACCGTGATCGGCGGCCGTGACTCCTCCGAGGCCGCCCGGGACCCGCGGGGCTTCGCCGTCAAGTTCTACACCGAGGACGGCAACTGGGATCTGGTCGGCAACAACCTGGGCGTCTTCTTCATCCGGGACGCCATCAAGTTCCCCGACGTGATCCACGCCCTGAAGCCGGACCCGGTGGACTTCGAGCAGAAGCCGAACCGGATCTTCGACTTCATGTCGCAGACGCCCGAGGCCATGCACATGCTGGTCAACCTGTTCAGCCCGCGCGGTATCCCCGCCGACTACCGCCATATGCAGGGCTTCGGCGTGAACACGTACAAGTGGGTGAACGCCGACGGCAACACCGTGCTCGTCAAGTACCACTGGATGCCGAAGCAGGGCGTGCGCTCGATGACCGAGGAGGACGCCGCCCACGTGCAGGCCGACGGCCTCGGGCACGCCACGAAGGACCTGTACGAGGCCGTCGGGCGCGGCGAGCACCCCGAGTGGGAGCTGCTCGTGCAGATCATGGACGACGGGGAGCACCCCGAACTGGACTTCGATCCGCTGGACGACACCAAGACATGGCCCGAGCAGGAGTTCCCGCCGAAGCCGGTGGGCCGGATGGTGCTGGACCGGATGCCGGAGAACTTCTTCGCGGAGAACGAGCAGATCTCCTTCGGCACGGGTGTCCTCGTCGACGGACTGGACTTCTCCGACGACAAGATGCTGGTCGGCCGCACCTTCTCCTACAGTGACACCCAGCGCTACCGGGTCGGCCCGAACTACCTCCAGCTGCCCGTCAACCAGGCGAAGAACGCCCACGTGCGCACCAACCAGCGCGACGGGCAGATGACCTACCACGTGGACGGCGGCGGGGAGAACCCCACCGTCAACTACGAGCCGTCGATCCGCGGCGGGCTGCGCGAGGCGGAGTGTCCGACACACGACGAGCAGGGCCCGGAGATCCGCGGCCGGCTCACCCGCAGGCGGATCCCGCGCACCAACGACTACCTCCAGGCCGGCCAGCGGTACCTGCTCATGGAGCAGTGGGAGCGCGACGACCTGGTGCGCAACCTGGTGGGCCAGCTCTCGCGGTGCGACCGCCCCGTCCAGGAGCGGATGGTGTGGCACTTCCTGCTGGTGGAGAACGACCTCGGGCTCCGGATCGGCGAGGGCCTCGGCATCCGCCCGGAGGACGTCGCGGACCTGGAGCCGCTCGCCGGCCAGGACTTCACGGAGGAGGACAAGGAGCGGCTGGCGAACCTCGGCAAGAACCCGCCGCGGGACGTGGAGGGCCTCACCATGACGCACTGCGTGCCCGACGAGCGCCATGTGGTGACCCGCTGAACACGAGCGGACGGGATTCCCGAGCCGTCCCGCGCCCGCCGGTCGGGGCCAGTGCCCGGACGGAGGCGGGCCGGGACGGCGCGAGGCCGCCGGTCAGATGACGACGGGGGCCGCCCCGTGCTCGGCGGAGAGGCGGGCGCGGCTGCCGTGCGGACAGTGGACGACGCGGTCGCCCAGGCCGAGCCGGCCGGCCTCGGCCAGGAAGGCGGACAGCGGCGAGCGCATCACCGTGTAGTCCCCGTAGTGCACGGGCAGGACGGCCCGGGGGTCCAGTCGCCGGGCCAGCTCCGCGCCCTGCGCGCCGTCCATGGTGACCACGAACCCGCCGGGGAGGCGGGTACCGCCCAGGTGCAGGACGGCCAGGTCGGCGGCCGGGAACCGGCGGGAGATCTCGTCCAGGCCGTCGTAGGGCAGCGTGTCGCCGGAGACGTACAGCCGTAGCCGCGGCGGCCCGCCCACCGGCCCGAACTCGATCATGCTGCCCATCACCGGCGGCAGCAGCCCGCGCAGCACCGCCTGCCCGGCGTGCCGTCCGGGCAGTGCCGTGATCGTGGCCTGCGCCCGGCCCTGCCGGAGGGTGAGTCCCCGCCAGGTCCGCAGTCCCGCCGTCCGCTCGAATCCGTGCAGCACTCTCAGCCGGCGTGCGGCGTGCGGTGTGCTGATCACCGGGACCGCGTGGTCCAGGTGCCGTCGGGCCCGGCGGTCCCAGTGGTCCCCGTGCAGATGCGAGAGCACGATCCCGTCGAGGCGGGGCAGGTCCC
Organism: Streptomyces sp. NPDC014991; assembly: GCF_043080665.1. Lineage (NCBI taxonomy): Bacteria > Bacillati > Actinomycetota > Actinomycetes > Kitasatosporales > Streptomycetaceae > Streptomyces > Streptomyces sp. NPDC014991. Next base: position 179,842 of record NZ_JBIBVY010000003.1, on the reverse strand, counting down.
ACGGCTGCACGGCGGGCTCGGTCAGGCGCCGGGTCAGCAGCCCGTAGCCGAGGTGGGCGTACTGGCCGCGGTGCAGGAAGTTCGGGTCGGTGAGCAGGGTCAGCGGTCCGTAGCGCAGCAGCACGGTCGCGTTGCCGATGAAGTGGAGGTCGACCGTGTCGTCGGTGAGGCCTTCCGTGGTCCCGGGCATGTGATCAGCCGCCTTCCGTCCGATCCGGGGCACGTCCGCGGTACCGCGGGCGTGTCGGGTTCCTCCCGTGGCGAGCGGGTACCCCTGGCGGGCGGAACAGCCCCGGCGAGCCGGCCGGAGCGGCTCCGCGATCTGTCGGCGGGAGGAGCGGAGGGGTGGACCGTGTTCGAGGGTTTCGAGGTACGCACGGTGCGGACGGACGGCGCGTCGGTCTTCGTACGCCACGGCGGCGAGGGTCCGCCGGTGGTGTTGCTGCACGGTCATCCGCGCACCTCCGCGACCTGGCACCGGGTCGCCCCGCTGCTGGTCCGCAGCGGTTTCACCGTGGTCTGTCCCGACCTGCGCGGCTACGGCCGCTCGCGTGGTCCGGCGCCCACGGCGGACCACGCCGGGTACTCCAAGCGGGCCGTCGCCGGTGACGTGGCCGAGGTGATGCGCGCGCTCGGCCACGACCGGTTCGCGGTCGCCGGGCACGACCGCGGGGGCGCCGTGGCACTGCGGCTGACGCTCGACCACCCCGACGCCGTCTCCCGGGTGGCGCTGCTGGACTGCCTCCCGATCAGCGAGCACCTGTCGCCGCTGACGACCGAGTTCGCCACCCGGTGGTGGCACTGGTTCTTCCTCGCCCAGCCGGACGTCCCGGAGCGGGTCATCAACGCCGATCCGGACAGCTGGTACCGCGGCGACCCGCGGAGCATGGGGCAGGAGAACCACGACGAGTGGCGGGAGGCCACCAGGAACCCCGAGGTGGTGCGGGCGATGCTGGAGGACTACCGGGCCGGGCTGACCGTCGACCTGCGGCACGAGGAGGCCGACCGTGCCGCCGGGAACCTGATCCGGTGCCCGGCGCTGGTGCTGTGGTCCCTCAGGGACGACCTGGAGGACCTGCACGGGGATCCGCTGCGGGTCTGGCGGCGATGGGCGGTGGACGTGCGCGGCCACGGCATCGACTCCGGCCATCATGTGGCCGAACAGGCGCCCGACGCGCTCGCGTCCGTGCTCGGCGACTTCTTCGCGGGGCGGACGGCCTGAGAGGCCGTGCCACGGCCGGACCGGCGCAGCCGCCCGGTCCGGCCGTGCCGCGGTACGCGCCGGCCACAGATGGCCGAGCGTGCCGCAGCGGTGGGGCCGGGGAACTGGTAGCTGTCGGTAGGGCAGCCGATACGGGGAACCGAACCCCCGGGGGAACCGGACCCGGAAACCGACCGAGACGAGGAGCGATGGCGACCACCGTGCGCGAGAGCAGGACCGAGACCGCGCCGCCCGGTCTTCAACTGCCGGGGATACTCCTGGGGGTGGGGCTCGGCGGATTCGTCGACGGCATCCTGCTGCACCAGCTCCTGCAATGGCACCACATGCTCACCAGCACCGATCACGATCACATCGGTGTCAGGTACTACGACCCGCACACCGTCTCCGGGCTGCGGATGAACACCGTGTGGGACGGCGTCTTCCACACCGTGTGCTGGCTCGCCGTGCTCGGCGGCCTCGCGGTCCTGTACGCCCGGGTGACCACCGGCCGGCGCCGGGTGTGGACCTCACGGGTGCTGTGGGGCTGGATCCTGGCCGGCTGGGGCCTGTTCAACCTGGTCGAGGGCATCCTGGATCATCAGGTCCTGGGCATCCACCACGTCCACGGCGGGCCCCACCAGGTGTGGTGGGACATCGGCTTCCTGCTCCTGGGCGCGCTGCTGCTGGCCGGCGGGTGGCTTCTGCAACGCGGTGGACGGCCCGTCGATCCGGCGGCCTCCCACGCGGGCGGAGAGGACCGCGCCGTCTGATGGACCACGGCATCCGTCATCCGCACCACGGCACCCTCCCCCCGCACCACCATGAGGGCGGCGGCCCGCTGGAGATCGTGCTGCCCGTGCTGGCCCTGCTGGTGTGCGCGGGCGGCTATCTGCTGCTGGTGCGCCGGGCACGCCGCCGCAACCCGGTCCGGGGCTGGAATCCCTGGCGTACCGCCGCCTTCGGCACCGGTTCGGTGCTGCTGGCGGCGGCGCTGCTGCCGCCCGTCGCCGGCCTCGCCCACCGTGACTTCCGGGGGCACATGGCCCAGCACATGCTCATCGGCATGTACGCGCCGCTCGCCCTGGTGCTCGGAGCGCCGGTCACGCTGCTGCTGCGCGCCCTGCCGGCACCGGGTGCCCGCCGTCTCACCGCGTTGCTGCACAGCGGGCCGGCCCGCCTGTCGGCCCATCCGGCGGCCGGTCTGCTGCTGTCCACGGGCAGCCTCGTGGTCCTGTACTTCACCCCGCTCTACGCCACCGCGACGGCCCACCCGGCCGGGCACTGGCTGCTGCACGCCCACTTCCTGCTGTCGGGCTGCCTGTTCGCGTACGCCGTCGCCGGCCCCGACCCGGCCCCGGCCCGCCCCGGTGTGCGCACCCGGCTGGTGTACCTGGGGTGTGCCATCGCCGTGCACGCGGTCGTCGCGCAGCTGATGTACGGCGGTTTCTGGGTGGACGTCCACGCTCCCGTCCCCCAGGTCCAGGGCGGTGCGATGATCATGTACTACGGCGGTGACATCGCCGAACTGCTGCTGGCGGCGGCCCTTGTCGCCACCTGGCGCCCCGAACGCCGCGTACTGCCGCGGCCCCGGCCCGGCCAGACGGCCGAAGTAGTGGAATATTGAACGACTGCGCTCCGTTATGGCCGCGACAAGGAGGCCGGAGTGGAGACGCAAGTGGAGACCACGTACTACGACCACGGCACCGCAGCCGACCGCTGGGAGCGCGCGCGGCTGTTCTTCACCGCGAAGGACTACGCGGGTGCGGCGCGGGTGCTGGCCGGACTGGTCGAGGAGGCGCCGGAGCAGACCGGGCCGCGGCTGCTGCTGGCCCGCGCCTACTACCACTCGGCCCAGCTGCGCCGCGCGGAGGCGGAGCTGCGTACCGTCGTGGAGCGGGACCCGGTGGAGCACTACGCCCGGCTGATGCTCGGCCGCACCCTCCAGCGGCAGGGCCGGCACGAGGAGGCGGACCGGCACCTGCGGATCGCCTCGGCGTTCGCGGGCGACTTCCCGGGGCGGTGAGACGACCGGACCCGGCCGGCCGGACGCCGGACCCGGCTGCCGGGTCCGGCCCCGGGCCGGGTCCCCCGGGCGGCCGGTCGCGCCACGGGGAGCCGTGCACGGGCATGACATCCTGACGCGATGGCACCTCACCGTGAACACGCACCGCTCGCCGAGCGGGTCGAGGAACTCCTCGCCGCCGGCGGTCCCCTGCCCCTCGTCGCGGCCGGACGGCCCGTGCTGCGGCGCGGCACCGAGCCCTACGACGGCCAGCTCGGCCCCGCCCTCCTGGCCCGGTTCATCGAGGCCCTGCGCGTGACCATGCACGCGGCGCCCGGCGTGGGCCTGGCCGCGCCACAGGTCGGCGTACCGCTGCGGATCGCGGTGATCGAGGATCCGGCGCCGGTGCCGGAGGAGGTCGCCGCGGTCAGGGGCCGGGTCCCGCAGCCGTTCCGGGTCCTGGTCAACCCGGTGTACGAGCCGGCCGGCAGCGCCCGGGCCGCGTTCTTCGAGGGCTGCCTGAGCGTACCGGGCTGGCAGGCGGTGGTGGCCCGGCACGCCGAGGTACGGCTGCGCGGCGAGGACGAGCGGGGCCGCCCCCTGGACGAGGTGTTCACCGGCTGGCCCGCCCGGATCGTCCAGCACGAGACGGACCATCTCGACGGCACGCTGTACCTGGACCGCGCCGAACCGCGGTCCCTGTCGACCGACGAGGCGGTGGCGGCCCTGTGGGCGCAGCCGTCGCCGGAGGCCGCCGCCGACGCCCTCGGCTTCCGACTCCCGTAGCCCGCGGCTCAGTTGTCCCGGTACGCCTCCAGCAGCCGCAGCCACACCTCGCTCAGCGTCGGGTAGGACGGGACCGCGTGCCACAGCCGGCTGAGCGGTACGCGGCCGACGACCGCGACGGTGGCCGAGTGGATGAGTTCGCCGACGCCGGGGCCGACGAAGGTGACTCCGCGCAGGGTCTCGTCCTCCAGGTCCACGACCATGCGGGCGCGGCCCTTGTAGCCGTCGCCGTACAGGCCCGCCCCGGCGACGGAGGAGAACTCGACGTCGACGGCGCGGACACGGTGGCCGGCCTGTTCCGCCTCGGCGAGGGAGAGGCCGACCGCGGCGGCCTCGGGGTCGGTGAAGACGACCTGGGGTACGGCGCCGTGGTCGGCGGTGGCCGCGTGCGCACCCCAGGGCTCGTCCGTCAGGGGGCCGCCGGCGGCGCGGGCGGCGATGGCGGCACCGGCGACGCGGGCCTGGTACTTGCCCTGGTGGGTGAGGAGGGCGCGGTGGTTGACGTCACCGACCGCGTACAGCCAGTCGGTGCCGGTGACCCGCAGGCTGTCGTCGACGTCCAGCCAGGAGCCGGGTTCCAGGCCGACGCTGTCCAGGCCGAGGTCCTCGGTCCGCGGGACGCGGCCGGTGGCGAAGAGGATCTCGTCGGCCTCGACGCGGTCGCCGGCGGAGGTGACGGCCACGACGGTGCCGTTCTCGCGGGTGACCGACTCCACGGACGTGCCGGTGCGGATGTCGACGCCCGCCTCGGCGAGCGCGTCGGCGACCAGCTCGCCGGCGAACGGCTCCATCCGGTTCAGCAGGCCCTTGCCCCGGACCAGCAGGGTGACCCGGGAGCCGAGGGCTCGCCAGGCCGTGGCCATCTCGGCGGCGACGACACCACCGCCGACGACGATCAGCCGGCCGGGTGCCGCCTTGGCGCTGGTGGCCTCGCGGCTGGTCCACGGCCCGACCCCGGCGAGTCCCGGCAGGTCGGGCAGCTGGGCGCGGGTGCCGGTGCAGACGGCGACGGCGTGCCGGGCGGTGAGGGTGGTGACCGTACCGTCGGGTCCGGTGACGGTGACGGTACGGGGGCCGGCCAGGCGGCCGTCGCCGCGGTACAGGTCGGCGCCCGTACCCTCCAGCCAGGCGACCTGGCCGTCGTCCTTCCAGTGGGAGGCGTACTCGTCCCGGTGGGCCAGCACGGCCGGTGTGTCGAGGGGGCCCCGCACGGCCTGGCCGAGCCCGGGCAGGCGGCGGGCGTCGGCCTGGGCGATGACCGGCCTGAGCAGGGCCTTGCTGGGCATGCAGGCCCAGTACGAGCACTCGCCGCCGAGCAGTTCGCTCTCCACGACCGCGGTGGTGAGGCCGGCCGCGCGGGTGCGGTCGGCGACGTTCTCGCCGACGGGGCCGCCGCCGAGCACCACGACGTCGTACGCGATGGATTCCGTTTCCGTCATGGGGCCAGTCTGGTGGGTGGTGTGCGCCGTGGCCACAGGGGTACGCGCGCGGAACACAGGCGTGCGCGCCTGGAATAGGCGGACCGGCGACCGTGTTTCCGCCGTCGGCACACCCCTACACCAGGAAGAGGGAATCACGCCATGAGCAGCACCGTGGAGCTGACCAAGGAGAACTTCGACCAGACGATGAGCGAGAACTCGTTCGTGCTCATCGACTTCTGGGCCACCTGGTGCCCCCCGTGCCGGCAGTTCGCGCCCGTGTACGAGAAGGCGGCGGCGGAGAATCCCGATCTGGTGTTCGGCAAGGTGGACACGGAGGCCCAGCCGGAGCTGGCCGCGGCCTTCGACATCCAGTCGATCCCGACGCTGATGATCGTCCGCGACCAGGTGGCGGTCTTCTCCCAGCCGGGTGCCCTGCCCGCACCGGTCCTCGCGGACCTCATCGGACAGGCCCGCGGCCTGGACATGGACGAGGTCCGCAAGAGCATCGCCGCCCAGCAGGGCGAGACGCAGAAGTAATTCTGCGGGGCCTCGGTACCGGGTCAGCTCGACTCGCGCCGCACCACCGAGGCCCCCAGTACGGTGTGCACCTCGGGCTCGCCGCCGGGATCGCGCACGGCGCGGTCGACCAGTCCGGCGAGGTCGCGGCCCGAGGGCAGCTCGATGTGGACCGTGCTGAGCCGCGGTCGCAGCAGCCGGCCCAGCATCAGATCGTCGGCGCCGATCACGGCGACGTCCTCGGGGATGCGTACGCCCTCGTCCTGCAACGCGCGCATCAGGAGCATGGCGTACTCGTCGTTGTAGGCGAACACCGCGTCCAGACCCGACCCCGGCCAGCGGGCGGCGAGTCGGGCGGCGGCCTCCTCGGTGTGGGCGAGCGGCAGCTCGGTCACGGTCGCGTCCGTGCCGCGCAGTGCCTCGCGGACGCCCGCGAGCCGGGGCCGCGCGTACGCCTCCAGCCCGGACTCGGCGGGCACGACCACACCGATCCGGCGCCGGCCGCGGGCGTACAGGTGGGTCGCGGCGCAGCGGCCGACGGCGTCGTGGTCCATGAGCAGGGCGTGCGCGCCGTCGACGCGCGCGGGGCCGAGGGTGACGACGGCCCGGGCTCCGGACCGCTTGAGCACCGCGACGCCCTGCGGGCCGAGGCCCGTGCCGGGCACCAGGACGGCGACCGGCCGCAGCTCCGCCCAGGCGCGGGCCGCCTCGTCGCCCTCCAGGCCGACGCTGCCGTACTGCACGACCGTGTAGTCCAGGTGGCCGAGCGCCCACTGGAGCTCGTTGAGGAACGCGCTGTAGAGGGGCCCGGCCGGGACGGCCGGGGCGGGCATGAGGACCATGCGGCTGTGGCCGGCGCGCAGGCTGCGGGCGGCGGCGTGCGGCACGTACCCCAGTTCGCGGGCGGCCTCGCGCACGCGATTCCTCGTCGGCTCGCTGATGCGGACCGCGCCGGTGTTGTTGAGGACGTAGGAGACGGTCGCCCGGGAGACGCCTGCCAGGCGGGCCACGTCGGCACTCGTGGGCGTGTTCGGTATCTGCACCATGACAGACCGCATCCTGGCAGAGCCCAGGGTGCGGGAGGCCGCCGGGGCAGGGTGGTTCACCGTTCCACAGAACCGGCACCGGTGCGCCGACGGACACGGTTGCGCACGTCCTCCTCCGCGCCGGGTAGCGCCGGAGAGGATGATCAGGGGTATGAGCGGACAACACCCTCACGGCCGGCTCTCCCTGCTGTGGGAGGAGCACATGCGCGCGCCGTTCCCGGGGGGCTTCCGCGGTGTGGACTTCGACGGGGTGGATCTGGTCCTGCTCGACGCGGACGTCGCCGGCCTCACCCGGCTCGAGCTGGACGGCGGGCTCGGCCATGAGGTCGTCGCGAACCTCTGGGCGTGCATCGCGGGGCTCGACCGGGTCCTGCCCCTGATCGACGACGACTACTGCACGGTCTGCTTCACGAGACTGCGGAGGATGGCCGCACTCGCCGCGGCGCGCCACACACCGGGCGCGAACTGACGTCCGCCCCGACGCCAGGACCTCTCCCCGGCACTCGCCGCCCCGCTCGGACGCTCCCCTTCGGCGGCACGGCTCAGGGCCTGTCGTCGGGATCAGGCGGGCTCGCCCTGATGCGAACGAAAACCCTAGCGATACGGCCCCGTGCGGGTCACCCGGGCGACCAGGTCGGTCCAGCCGGCCTCCAGGCGTTCCATGGGCATGCCGCACTGCCGGGTCAGGTGGTGGATCAGTGCCGGGTCCAGCGAGGCCATCAGTGTCTGGGCGAGCAGGTCGCAGTCGCCGTCCGGCACGATCTGCCGGAGCAGCATCGCGACGTGGACGCGCAGCGCCTCGACCGCGGGATGGGCGAACCGGCGGGCCGGCTCGGCCTGCGCGGCCAGTTGCAGGTCCAGCTGCTCGGCCGAGCGGTACAGCACCGCCACACCGAACGCCCGCAGCCGCTCCAGGGGCGGCGCGCCGGGCCCGAGCGGCGGGGGGCCGCCCACGAAGTCGGCCTGCAGCTGCCGGGCGGAGTGGTCGAGGAGGGCCATGAGCAGTCCGGTGCGGTCGCCGAAACGCCGGAAGACGGTGCCCTTGCCGACCTGGGCCGCGGCGGCGACCGCCTCCATGGTGACCCCGGCGACCCCGTGCTCCGCGATCAGCCGGGCGGCGGCCTCCAGCAGCCGGGCCCGGTTGCGGGCGGCGTCGGCGCGCAGACACGGCTCGTCGGGGGCGGTGCCGACGTCCAGCAACCTGGGTTCGCCGAGGGGCTCCTCGGGGTTCGGGAAAGGCGGCAGCGCGCGGGACATGACGACAGCGTAAAGCATCGGGAAGAAAACTGGACCGCGGTCCGTTTGAGGTGATAGAACCATAAACGGACTTCGGTCCGGATCGTGCCAGCGACGTTTCAGCCTCTTGGAGTTCTCATGTCCGTTCGCATCCTCGCGCTCGTCGGCAGCCTGCGCGCCGGTTCGCACAACCGCCAGCTCGCCGAGGCGGCCGCCAAGCTCGCGCCCGAGGGCGCGGAGGTCGAGCTGTTCGAGGGCCTGGCCGACGTCCCCTTCTACAACGAGGACATCGACGTCGAGGGCAGCGTGCCGGCCGCCGCCGCGAAGCTCCGCGAGGCCGCCCAGGCCGCCGACGCCTTCCTCTTCTTCTCCCCCGAGTACAACGGCACCATCCCGGCCGTCCTGAAGAACGCCATCGACTGGCTGTCCCGCCCCTACGGCGCCGGCGCCTTCGGCGGCAAGCCCGTCGCCGTGATCGGCACCGCCTTCGGCCAGTACGGCGGCGTGTGGGCGCAGGACGACACCCGCAAGGCCGTGGGCATCGCCGGCGGCAAGGTGATCGAGGACATCAAGCTCTCCATCCCCGGCTCCGTGACCCGCTTCGCCGCGACCCACCCGGCCGACGACGCCGAGGTCGCCGCCCAGCTGACCGAGGTCGTGGCCCGTCTGCACAGCAACGTGGGCGAGGCCGCCGCGGCCTGACCGTACGACCCGCGAAAGGGCCGGAGCCTGCCACGGCTCCGGCCCTTCGCCGTCCTCGGGGCGAGGCGGCGCGGTGGGCGGCCTGTGGCGCAGGTGACCCGGCCACGGCGGGGTAGGCGGGTCGTGACCGCGTACGCCGGCCGGGTTCCGGCACCGCCGCTCCAGGGGGTGCCGGGGGCCGGCGTACGACCGATCACCCGGCGCCGCACCGGACCTCCGGCCGCCGGACGTCTCACGGGAGGAAAAGGCATGCCCCTGGTTCCGCCGCCGTTCGACCCGGAACTCGCCGCCGTGCTGGAGGGGTACGGGGAGGTGCTGTCGCCCGGTTTCACGCTGGACGACCTCGACGGCGCCCGGCAGAGCGCGGCCGTCGAGCTGGTCGACCCCACCCTGGACGGCGCCTTCGAGACGGAGGACCGTACGGTGCCCGGCCCCGCGGGCGCCCCCGACGTCTCCCTCCTCGTGTGCCGCCCCGCGTCCGCCCCCACCACGGCGGCCCTGCCGGTGGTCTATCACGTGCACGGCGGCGGCCTGGTGGCCGGCTCCAACCGGGCCGGTGTGACCGAAGCCCTGGCGTGGGCGGACGAACTGGGCGCGGTGGTCGTGTCGGTGGAGTACCGGCTCGCGCCCGAACACCCGCACCCCGCGCCGGTCGAGGACGTGTACGCCGGGCTGCTGTGGACCGCGGGGCACGCGAAGGAGATCGGCGGCGACCCGGACCGGATCGTCGTCGCGGGCGCCAGCGCGGGCGGCGGTTTGACCGCGGCGCTCGCCCTGCTCACCCGGGACCGGCAGGGCCCGCGCCCGCTCGGCCAGCTGCTGATGGGCCCGATGCTGGACGACCGCAACGACAGCGGGTCCAGCCGCCAGATGGCCGGCCTGGGCGTCTGGGACCGCACCGCCAACGACACCGCCTGGACGGCACTGCTGGGCGACCGGCGCGGCGGCCCGGACGTCTCCCCGTACGCCGCCCCGGCCCGCGCCACCGACCTCTCCGGGCTCCCCCCCGCCTTCCTCGACGTGGGCTCGGCGGAGACCTTCCGGGACGAGGTGGTCGCCTACGCGTCCCGGATCTGGCAGGCCGGCGGGGTGGCCGAACTGCACGTCTGGCCGGGCGGCTGCCACGGCTTCGACGCCCTGGCCCCCGAGGCGGCCCTGTCCCGGGCGGCCCGCGCGGCCAGGATCGGATGGCTGCGGCGCCTGCTGGCGGACTGAGCCGCCGACCGCGCCCCCGGACAGCCCGACGACCGCCCGTCCGATGCCCCCGGGGCGCGGCTCGCGGGGCCGGTGCTCAGCCGGATGCCACGGCCTCCCTGCCGGCCGCCCGGCGCGTCGGGGTGCGGTCGAGGTGCACCACCACGGTGCCGAGGAAATGCTGTACGGCGTGGTCGACGCTGCGGATGAACCCGGTCTCGGCACTGCCCCGGCCACTGCCCATGCCCTTGAACAGCGAGAGGCGGAAGCCGGTGATCCGGGCGCCGTCGGCCCGGGGCAGGAGGTCCGCCGGCTCGGGGCGCAGCCGCTCCAGCGTGCCCCGCGGGCCTGCGGTGTCACCGTCGACCAGGGTCTCCACGTGCAGGTCGGCCGGCGCCTCCGCCAGCCGCCGGACGAGCCGTTTCACCCAGGTGAGGGGGTAGCCCTGCTCAGGCGCGGGGAGGTCCGTGGACACACGGAGTTTCCCGGTGCGCAGGTCGGCGCCCACCGAGAGCACACCGGGCGCTCCGTCGATGCGGAGTTCTGCCTGGAGCCGCCCCTCCAGGCAGAGCCGGTCGGCCTGCGCCTGTCGTCGTTCGCGGGGATCGCCGCCGCGCCTGCCCCGCTGCACCGGGAGCACCTTGCGGCCGAGTTCGCCTCCGAGCCCCAGGGAGACCTGACGGATGAGCCGCTCCCAGCTCTCCACGACCTCCAGCGCCCTCGCGTCGCCCTGACACAGGGTCTCGTCGTCGATTCCGTTGCGGACCGGGACCCAGGCGGGGCCCATGTTCTGGAATCCGTGGCAGCCGGAGTTCTCGTGCTGGAGGTAGTGCAGCAGTTCCTGGAGCAGCCAGGCGTGCGCGGCGTTGCCGACGCCTTCATGGCGGATCAGCACCTGTGCCTGGTACGCGACCTCCGCCCAGGACAGGTGCCACAGGGCCACCTTGTGCTTGCGCCGTCCGTCGACCTTGACGTCGACCAGCGGACTTCCCTCCAGGGCCACGTCGTTCGACAGCGTGATCACGGCCTCGTAGCCCCGGCGCGCGGCGATGTCCATGTACGCCTGCACCTGGTCGCTCCTGAGCGCGTTGCCGTTGGTCTTCGTCTCGACCAGAGCGGTCCACAGCTTGCCCGCCCGCTCCACGCGGACGACGCCGTCCGGGCGCCGCGGTGTGTCCCCGTGCGGCAGGGAAACCTCCGCGAACGTCTCCATGCGGCCCGCCGGCGCACCGAACGCCGCCATGAGCCTTCTGCCGAACTCGGGCACCTGTGCCATCACCGACAGCAGGACGGAGGTGGCCCGCGTCTCCCGGTCCCGGTCGCTCTTGAGCGCCGAGACGGGGAACAGCCTGGCCTCGCGCCAGGACTCGTTCTCGGCGAGCGACGGCCCGGCCACCCGGGGCAGCGTGATCTTCCGCTTGGCCGTGCGGGGCCGCGTCGTCGCCCTGGGCGCCCGGGTCGCCTCCTCGGACCGACGCGGGGAGGGAACGGCGGCCGGCGCCGTCGTGCCGTCCGGTGTGCCGACGCCCCTGTCCACCGTCGGGCCCTCCGTGCCGGCCGGGCCCTCCTCCGGGGCGTACTCCAGCGCCGCGTCGTCGTCGATGTCCACCCCGAAGTCCGTCGCCAGGGCGGCCAGCCCGTCGGCGTACCCCTGCCCGACGGCGCGGAACTTCCACGCGCCGTCGCGCCGGTACAGTTCGCCGAAGATCACCGCGCTCACCGACGCCACGTCGTCGACCGCGAACCGGAGCAGTCCCTCACCGGTCCCGTCGGACAACGTCAGCGTCAGGTCCTCCAGTTCACCGAAGGAGGCACCCTCGTAGCGGCTGGCGGCCACCAGCATCCGGTGGACGTCGTCCGGCACCGCCGTCAGGTCGAACCCGATCCGGTCCTCGTCGCCCTGCTCCGCGGAGACCTTGCCCAGCAGTTGCACGCTTCCGTCGGCGGCGACCGGGTTGTTGTAGAAGTAGAAGTCGGCGTCGCTGCGGACCCTGCCGTCCGGGCCCAGGAGCAGGACCGACACGTCCGCGTCGCCCTCGCCGCTCGGGCTCGCCCAGCGGAGGCTGACGATCACCGACGCGACATGATCACTCAGATCCGACAGTGTCGCGTTCGAACCCTTCACCATCTCACGCACGATCAATCCCCCCAGACTGCTGCGGTTACGCGTGGACGTGGGTCACCACCAGCCCGCCCGCCGCCGCTGTGACGTGGCCCACAGCGGAAACTGTAGCGTGCAAGCATCACCGGGACGGCCCCGGAACCGGAATCATGGGGCGGCCGGGTGGCGGTCGTGGGCCACGGGGCTTGCGTGGCGCGACTCCCGCGCGAAATCCGCACCCCGGCCACCGTTTCGACGTTACCGTGCGGTAGACATCGTGCCCGGAGCCTCCCGGAGGTGCTCCCCCATGACGCCCGATCGCGCCGCGGGTCTCGCGGACACCCGACGCGCCCTCGCCGACGGGGAGGTGTCCTCCCGCGCGCTGGTGGAGCGGACCCTGGCCCGGATCGAGGCCACGCAGCCGTCGCTGAACGCCTTCCGGATCGTGCGCGCCGAGGCCGCCCTCGCCGAGGCGGACGCCGCCGACCGGGAGCTGGCGGCCGGAGCGCGGCGCCCGCTGCTCGGCGTGCCGGTGGCGGTGAAGGACGACATGGACGTGGCCGGCGAGCCGACCGCGTTCGGCTGCCGGGGCGACTTCCCGCCGGCGGCGGCGGACGGAGAGGCGGTACGGCGGCTGCGCGCGGCCGGCGCGGTGATCGTCGGCAAGACCAACACGTGTGAGCTGGGGCAGTGGCCGTTCACCGAGGGCCCGGCGTTCGGCGACACCCGCAACCCGTGGCACACCGGGCACACTCCCGGCGGGTCCTCCGGCGGTTCCGCCGCCGCGGTGGCCGCGGGGCTCGTCCCGGCCGCGCTCGGCTCCGACGGCGCGGGATCGGTGCGGATCCCGGCCTCCTGGACCCACCTGATCGGCATCAAACCGCAGCGCGGCCGTATCTCGACCTGGCCGCGCGGCGAGTCCTTCCACGGCATCACGGTCCACGGCACCCTCGCCCGGACGGTCGCCGACGCTGCCCTGCTGCTGGACGCGGCGAGCGGCAACCACGACCGGGACCCGCACCGGCCGCCCCCGCTGACCGTGGCGGACGCGGTCGGCCGGGACCCCGGCCGGCTGCGCGTCGCCCTCTCCCTGAAGCCGCCGTTCACCGCCGTACCGGCCCGTCTGCACCCGCAGATCCGCGCCCGGGTCGTGGAACTGGCCGGGAAACTCGCCGACCTGGGACATGAGGTCGAGGAGGCCGATCCGCCGTACGGGCAGATCGGGCTGACCTTTCTGCCGCGGGCCACCGCCGGGATCGCCGAGCGGGTCAGCGAGGCCCCCGACCCCGCGCTGCTCGACCCGCGCACCCGGGACACGGCCCGGCTCGGGCGGCTGCTGGCCGGGGCGCCGCTCCGGGTGGCCCGGCGCGCCGAGGCGGTGCTGCACCGGCGGATCGGCGCGTTCTTCCGGTCGTACGACGTGATTCTCGCGCCCACGACGGCCGCTCCGCCGCCGCGGATCGGCGCGCTGGCCGGGCTCGGCGGGCTGGCCACCGACCGCGCGATCATCGCCGCCTGCCCCTACGCGTGGCCGTGGAACGTGCTGGGCTGGCCGGGCGTCAACGTGCCCGCCGGGTTCGCGGGACCCGGCCTACCGGTGGGTGCACAGCTGCTCGGCCCGGCGCACAGTGAGCCGCTTCTGGTGTCGCTGGCCGCCCAGTTGGAGGCGGAGCTGCGCTGGCACGAGCGGTGGCCGCCGCAGCGGGCGGACGCGGACCGGCCGGCCGTGTGACGGCGTTCCCGCCCGTACGCTGCGGCCATGGGCGACGCGTCGACGGCCGGGCCGATGGGCCGGGTGACGGGGGCGGTCGGACCCGGTCCGGTCGGCGAGGTGGTCGTGCGCGGCGGCGCGGAGCACTTCCTCGCCCACCCGGCCGGTGGCACGGGGCCGGCTCACCCCGGGCACGGTGGTGACGGCGGTGGAGTACCTGCCGCCGGGAACGGTCTGCGTCACGGCCGCGTACGGCGGTCGAGCCCGCTCGGCCCCCGGCCGGCGCGACCGGCGTCGTCGCCCGGCAACTCGCCGGGAGATGACCGGAGATCGTCCAGGCGGGCGTGTCCGCGTTCGGCAACGCGGACAACATGGTGCTGCTCGACCGCGCCGACGGCATGCGCGAGTTGTTCGCCGAGGCCCTCGCCTTGGGCGGCGCGGGCCTGCGCCTCGCCCGTGGACTGCCGGCCTCGGACAGGCGTCAACGGGCAGCAGGTGGACGGGCTTCCACCCGCGCACGACGGCGTGGTGACGCCGGCCTCGCAGAAGGTGCCCGTGGAGCGGGAGGGCTGGGACGGCGGTGATCCGTGCGGCGGGGTCCGCCCGGTGTCCCGGCCGCGGGATCACACGGTGAGCAGGGTGACGCCCAGGACCACCAGGGTCGCGGCCTTCAGGACCTCCAGGGCCACGTACCACAGGTGGCTGCGCGAGCGGGGCAGTTCCTCCCCGGCGAGGACCCGGTCGGACCTGCGGTTCAGGCGGGGCCGGACGACGGCCACCTGGCCGAGGAGCAGCGCCGCCACCGCAACGGCCGGCACGACGACCTCGGTGGGAGCGTCCCCCACGGCGACCGGGGCGAGGACGACGACCGCGAGGACCGCCTCGACGGCGTTCAGCGCACGGAACACCAGCCGCCCTATGCCCAGGCCGACGGGGATCGTCACCCCCGGGGCACGGAACTTCAGCGGCGCCTCCAGGAAGGAGATCGCCAGCACCATCCCGAGCCATACGAAGGTGACCGCGCTCGCGGTGGCGGCGGACGTGGCGTTCATCTGTGCGGGGCCTTTCTCCGCCGGGGCCGACGGGTTCGGACGACGGGTGACCGGACGGCTCTCTCGGGGGCCGGCCGGTTCCGGTGGCTCGACGGGGGCGGTCGGTTCAGAGCGGGGCTGTCGGGGTCAGGTGGGCGAGGCAGGACTCCGGTTCGGCGAACGGCTCCAGTGCGGTGGCCGTCAGCGGCGCGCCCAGCGTCGCCAACGCGCCCTGCATCAGACCGAGATGCAGCGGACACACCAAGTCGCTCCGTTCCTCGGCGAGTTCGAGGAAGGGGCAGTGCCGCAGGCGGATCCGACGGGCCGGCCGGCCGGGCTCGCCGTCCCCTTCCGGCCGCGGCGCGAAGCCCAGGCCGTCCAGCAGGGCGAGCAGCCGGGTCACCGAACGCTCGGGCGCCGGCGACTCGTGCGGGGGCGGCGGATCCACCAGCGAGCGGCCCCAGACGCGGCCCGTCTCCATCGCCTCCGCCCGCGCCTCGGCCGGGTCGGCGGTGGCCCAACGGCTGAGCAGCATGCGGGCGAGGAGGCGGTAGTCGCGGGGGCCGCCGCGGTCCATGCCGGGGCGTGCGGTGTAGACGGTGCGGGGCCGGCCGCGCCCCACGGGTGCCTCCGTACGGCGTTCGACCAGGCCGTCGGCCACCAGACCGTCCAGGTGGAAGCGGACGGTGTTGGGATGGAGGCCCATCCGCTCGGCCGTCCCGGCGACACCGAGCGGCGAGGGAGCGGCGCGCAGCACGTCCAGTACCTCCCGGCGCCGTGGGCTCTCCCGCGTGGTCACGCCCGGACACCTCTTCCTGCCTGCCGGCCTCTTTTTCACGAACCCTACCTGTATTAAATGTAGGCTGGACGGGGCCCCAGGGGGCACAGGAGAACGCAAGAGCCGAGGGGAACTCCATGACGTCGCCGTCCGCGATGGACGCCGCGCCGGCCGGCCGCACGGCGGCGGACCCACGTGTCCTGTGCGACACGGGTGCGCTGGCCGAGGCACCGCTGGTGCCGGCCGGCGTGCTGTGGAAGCTGGCCGAGAGCGGACGCCAGCTCGACGCCAACGTGGTCCGGCTCGCTCCGGGCGAGCGGATCACCGTCCACACCGAGGCACAGCTGGACGTCCTGCTCCTGGTCGTCGCCGGCGACGGCGTGCTCGGCAAGGGCCCGTCCGACGAGGAGGAGCCGCTCACCGAGGGCTCCCTCGTCTGGTTGCCGCACGGTGCCCCTCGCGGCCTGTCCGCAGGTGCGGGCGGCCTGACGTATCTGACCGTGCACCGCCGGCGCCCCGGCATGTGGATCGGCGGCGCACCGGCTCCGGGCACGGACGCGGCACCGGAGTGACATCGCGGTGACGGGCGCTTGTCGCGTCCCGGGAGCGGACCACTAGGGTGCCCGCGTGAGTACGTCCACCGAAGAGAACGTCCCGGGCCGGTACGGCCCCCACGCCACCACCGAGGCGGACCCGCGCGAGGTCGGCCGGGTGCGCACCGAGTACTCCCCGGCCCACGACGGCGACCCGGACCCCGGGGAGATCGTGTGGACGTGGGTGCCGTACGAGGAGAACGACGGCCGGGGCAAGGACCGGCCGGTGCTGGTCGTGGCCCGGGAGGCGGCGGGCACCCTCCTCGCCGTACGGCTCTCCAGCAAGCGGCACGACGGCGACCGGGAGTGGGTTCCGATCGGCGGCGGCCCGTGGGACCGGTCGGGCCGGGACTCGTGGGTGGCCGTGGACCGTGTGCTGCGGCTGCACGAGGAGGGCATGCGCCGGGAGGCGTGCGCGCTGGACCGGTTGCGGTTCGACCTGGTCCGGCGACGGCTGCACGAGCGCTACGGCTGGACCTGACCGCTCCGCTCCCCCGAGGCGGGGAGGCGGCTGACGCACCCGGGCTTCGGGGGGCACCCGCACGGACGCCTCCCGTGCCGCCGGTCCGGGTGTCCCGCTCAGCCCGCGGACACCCCGTACGCCGGGGAGCGTCACGACCCGGCCGCCGGGCACCGGCGAGGCCCGGGAGGTGCCACAGCCGCGGCCACCGGACGGCGCACACCGGTAACCGTGGGCCACGGCCGCCGGCAGCCCGCGCGAGGGCGGCGACGGTCGTCAGCGCGCCCGTGCGACGGTGGTCGCGGAAGTCACGGGACCACCGGCGGGCACAAGCGCCTCCCCCGGTGCCTGTGGGCCGTCGGGAGACGGCCGGCCTGCGCGGCGCTCGGCACCGGCGCCGGCGCGGAGCTGCGCGCACTCGCTCGCGCCGCGGGCAGCGCGTCCGCGGCCGGTGCCTGCAGGCCCGTCCGGTGTGCCGTACCGCCCCACCGTCACGATGCGTCGCGCACGTCCGCGGGGCGAGCCCGCGCAGGCGCGCGCTCCCGGCGCCACCCCCGTGGGTGCCGCGACCGCCGCCTGCGGGGTCTCCCCCGTCGTGCTCACGCACGCATCCTGGGTGATGCTGGTGAGCGGTGCAACGGAGTTTCCCGCCCGGGAAACGGCCCGGGACCCAGGAAGGAAACGGAAGTGACCGATCCGGAACGTCCTGCCGGGCGCCCTTGTGCGAACGGGCTCAAGGGTCTTGGGTGGAACGAGTACCGGCCCCGCCCCACGGCAGACCACGGCCGGTGACATGGTGGAATCTCAGGAGGATCCCGACATGTCCGAACCGAAGAACGACGGTGGTGACTGTACCGAGCACCGCACCGCCGTCACCGAAGCCGAGGTGGAGGCCCTGGTCCGGGGTATCTGCTTCAAGACCGGACCGCCCCGCGTGCTCGGGGTCGAGCTGGAGTGGCTCGTCCACGAGCGGGAGCGGCCACAGCTCCCCGTCACACCCGAACGGCTCGAAGCGGCCTACGCCGCCCTGCGTGCCGTACCCCTGGGATCGGCGCTCACCGTCGAACCCGGCGGCCAGCTCGAACTGAGTTCGCCGCCCGCCGCCTCCCTGATGGAGTGCATCGACACCGTCGCCGCCGACCTGGACGCCGTCCGGGCCGTGCTGGACGAGGACGGTCTCGGTCTCGTCGGCATCGGCCACGACCCGTGGCACCCACCCCGCAGGTTCCTGCGCGAGCCGCGCTACGACGCCATGGAGGCGTGCCTGGATCGTACCGGTCCGGCCGGCCGGCACATGATGTGCGCCTCGGCCTCCGTCCAGGTCTGCGTGGACGCCGGCCACGAGGAGCCCGGCCCGCTGGGGTACATCCGGCGCTGGTGGCTGGCGCACCAGCTGGGCCCGGTCCTGGTCGCCGCGTTCGCCAACTCCCCCCTGGCCGGGCAACGGCCCACGGGCTGGATGTCCACCCGGCAGCTGGTGTGGACGGAGATCGGTGCCGGCCGGGCCGGCGCTCCCCCGCTGGACGCCGAGCCCCGGGCCGCCTGGGCCCGGCATGTACTGGACTCCCCGGTGATGTGCGTCCGCCGGGACAGGGGGCCCTGGGAGGTGCCCGAAAATCTCACCTTCCGGGAGTGGACCCGCTCCCGGTCGCCCCGGCCGCCCACCCGGGCGGACCTCGACTACCACCTGACGACACTGTTCCCACCGGTCCGGCCGCGTGGCCACCTGGAACTGCGGATGATCGACGCGCAGCCCGGCGAGCACGGCTGGATTGTGCCGCTCGCGGTGACGGCGGCGCTGTTCGACGACCCGCAGGCCGCCGAGACCGCCTACCGCACCGTGAAGCCGCTCACCGAACGGACCCTGAACCGGCCGGCCCCGCACAACCCGCTGTGGGTCGACGCGGCGCGGCGGGGGCTCGCCGACCCGGAGCTGCGGGACGCCGCCGCCGTCTGTTTCGAGGCGGCGCTGGAGGCGCTGCCCCGGCTCGGGGCCACCGCCCGGGTCACCGAGGCCGTGGCCGCGTACCGGGACCGCTATGTCGCCCGCGGCCGCTGTCCGGCCGACGACCTGCTGGACCGGCTGCCCGCCGGCCCGCCGCGCTCCGGGCCCGGCCCGGCCGGAGACACACCCGCCGCGCACGGGAGGAAGGACATCCGCGCATGACCGCCCCGGAGACCGACATCACGACCACCGAGACGGACAGCGAGGCCCTGCGTCAGCGGGCGCTGGCCTCCCTCACCGCCGCCCGTGACCGCACGACCCTGCTGACGACGTGCGTCGACGAACCGGACCTCACCGCCCAGCACTCCCCGCTGATGTCGCCCCTGATGTGGGATCTGGCGCACATCGGCAACCAGGAGGAGCTGTGGCTGCTGCGGGCGGTCGGCGGCCGGGAGGCGATACGCCCCGACATCGACCCCCTCTACGACGCCTTCGAGCATCCGCGCGCCGAGCGGCCCTCGCTGCCGCTGCTGCCGCCCGCCGAGGCCCGCCGGTACGCGGCCGACGTGCGCGGCCGGGCCCTGGACCTGCTGGCGGGGGCGGACTTCCACGGCTCCCGGCTGACCGAGGCCGGTTTCGCCTTCGGGATGGTCGCGCAGCACGAACAGCAGCACGACGAGACCATGTTGATCACCCATCAGCTCCGGCGGGGGCCCCGGGCCCTGACCGCCCCGGACCCGGACCCGGTGCCCCCGTTCACCGGTCCGGCCGAAGTCCTGGTGCCCGGAGGCCCGTTCACCATGGGCACCTCCGACGAGCCCTGGGCCCTGGACAACGAACGTCCGGCGCATCCGCGTCAGGTGGCGCCGTTCTGGATCGACACGACACCGGTGACCAACGCGGCGTACCTGGCGTTCGTCGAGGACGGCGGTTACGACACGGAACGCTGGTGGTCGCCGGAGGGCTGGGCGCACATCAAGGGGCACGGCATCACCGCCCCGCTGTTCTGGCGGCGGGACGGCGGCCAGTGGCTGCGGCGCCGGTTCGGGGTCACGGAGGTGGTGCCGCCGGACGAGCCGGTGCTGCACGTGTGCTGGTACGAGGCCGACGCCTACGCCCGCTGGGCCGGACGGCGGCTGCCCAGCGAGACGGAGTGGGAGAAGGCGGCCCGCTTCGACCCGGACACGGGCCGCTCGATGCGCTACCCCTGGGGCGACGCCGACCCCGCGCCCGAACACGCCAACCTCGGCCAGCGGCATCTCGGGCCCGCCCCCGCCGGCAGCTACCCGGCCGGTGAGTCGCCGCTCGGCGTACGACAGCTGATCGGTGACGTGTGGGAGTGGACGGCCAGCGACTTCCTGCCCTACCCGGGCTTCAGGGCCTTCCCGTACGACGAGTACTCACTGGTGTTCTTCGGCTCCGACTACAAGGTGCTGCGCGGTGGTTCGTTCGCCGTGGACCCCGTGGCCTGCCGGGGCACGTTCCGCAACTGGGACCACCCCGTCCGGCGGCAGATCTTCTCCGGGTTCCGCACCGCACGCTCGGAAACCGTCTGATGTGCCGTCACCTCGCCTACCTGGGAGCGGCGGAACCGCTGGGCCGGGTCCTGGTCGAGCCCCCGCACAGCCTGCTGCGTCAGTCCTGGGCGCCGCGACGGCAGCGGTACGGGACGGTCAACGCCGACGGGTTCGGAGTGGGCTGGTACGCCCCAGGAGACCCCGTGCCGGCGCGCTACCGGCGGGCCGGACCGGTCTGGGCGGACCTGTCCTTCGCCGACCTGGCGCGGGTCGTGCGCTCCGGTGCCGTGCTCGCGGCCGTACGGGACGCGACCCTCGCGGGCGCGGACGCCGAGGCCGCGGCGGCGCCCTTCGCGGCCGGGCGGTGGCTGTTCAGCCACAACGGCGCGATCGCCGGCTGGCCCGACGCGGCGGCGCCGCTGGCGTCCGCACTGCCCCCGGTCGACCTGCTGTCCCTCCAGGCCCGTACCGACTCGGCGTTCGTCTGGGCGCTGGTGCTGCACCGGCTGCGGACCGGCGACGAGCCCGCCCGGGCCCTCGGCGAAACCGTCCGCGCCCTCGCCGAGGCGGCCCCCGCCTCCCGGCTGAACCTGCTGCTCACGGACGGTGCCACGATCGCCGCCACCACCTGGGGCGACTCGCTCTGGTACCGCACGGAGCCCGGCCGGAACACGGTCGTCGCGTCGGAGCCGTACGACGACGACCCGCTCTGGCAGGAGGTTCCCGACCGGACCGTGCTCACCGGGAGCCGCGCCGGTGTTCTGCTCGCCCTGCTGGAGGATCCGGCATCCGAATCACCGAAGGAGCCCTGCCGTTGAGTCCCCTGCACATCACCCGCACCCTCCCCGAGGACACGACGGGCGCCGCGCTGCGCGCCGACGTCCTGCTCGGTCTCACCTCCACCCCCAAGCGGCTGCCGCCCAAGTGGTTCTACGACGCCCGTGGCAGCGAGCTGTTCGAGCAGATCACCGAACTGCCCGAGTACTACCCGACCCGCGCCGAGCGGGAGATCCTCGCGGCCCGGTCGGGCGAGATCGCCGCCGCGAGCGGTGCCCGTACGCTGGTCGAGCTGGGTTCGGGCTCCTCGGAGAAGACCCGCTATCTGATCGAGGCGCTCCCCCTGTCGGCGTACGTCCCGGTGGACGTCAGCGAGAGCGCCCTCAGCCAGGCGGGGCGGGCCCTCGTCGAGGAGCGTCCGGACCTCCAGGTCCACGCGCTGATCGCCGACTTCACCGCCCCGCTGGCCCTGCCGGCCACGCCCGGGCCCCGGCTGGTGGCCTTTCTCGGCGGCACGGTCGGCAACCTGCTGCCGGCCGAACGCGCCGCCTTCCTGGCCTCCGTGCGGGCCCTGCTCGCCCCGGGCGACGGATTGTTGCTCGGCACCGACCTGGTCAAGGACGAGGCGGTGCTGGTCCGGGCGTACGACGACGCGGCCGGGGTGACGGCCGCGTTCAACAAGAACGTGCTGGCCGTCATCGACCGGGAGCTGGGCGCCGACTTCGATCCGGACGCCTTCGACCATGTGGCCCTGTGGGACGCCGAGCGGGAGTGGATCGAGATGCGGCTGCGCTCCCGTACCGCGCAGACGGTGAAGGTGCCCGCGCTGGGCCTCGCCGTGGAGTTCGCGGCGGGCGAGGACCTGCGCACCGAGGTGTCGGCGAAGTTCCGCAAGGACGGGGTGGCGGCCGAACTGGCCGGCGCCGGACTGGAGCTGACTCACTGGTGGACGGACGAACCGGGCCGGTTCGCGCTGTCGCTGAGCGTGGCGCGGTGAGTCAGCCGAGGTCCGGGGCGAGTTTGCCGCTGATCGCGCGGGAGGCCCTGCGGGCCTCCGCCGCGGGGTCGGCCCCGTTCAGCACCCGGGTCATGTACTCCTTGATCGGGTTGTCGGCCTCGACGTCGGCCCACTGAGGGGTGTTCGGGGTCGCCCTGCCGTGCGCCGCGCCCGCGGCCATGGCGGCGACCCCCTCCTCACCGGCGACCGCACCGGCCAGCGAGGTCTTGTTGGGAACGTAGTTCATGGTGCGGGCGAGTTCGGTGTCCCACTTGGCGCCGGTGAGCGCCCCGACGACGGTGGTGGCGGCGAACTGGTCGTCGGTGTTCTGCGGGACGACGAGGTCGGAGCCGCCGGTGAAGACGGTGCCGGGCCGGCCGGCGGTCGGGCCGGGCACCGGGAAGAAGCCGAGCTCGTCCTTCAGGTCCGGGTTCTGCCGCACGATGGACTGGGCGAGACCGGGTACGGCGATGATCTGCGCGACCTTGCCACCGGCGAACACACCGGCCTGGGGCGGGTGTTCCTCGTCGGCGTCCGCGGGGCCCTCGCCCAGTGCCTGCAGGCGCCGGTAGAAGTTCATGCCGCGCAGGGCGGCGGGCGTGTCCAGGGTGCCCCGCCACTCGTAGTCCTTCTCCCGGGCGAGTTCACCGCCCTCGTCCCAGATGAAGCCGGAGAGCGTGTACCAGTCCTGTCCGGCCAGGTAGATGCCCTGTGTGTCACCGGAGTTGAGCTTTTCCGTGTCGGTGAGCCACTCGTCGCGGGTCTTCGGCGGGCGGGTGATGCCGGCTCGCTCGAACGTGTCCTTGCGGTAGATGACGACCCGGTTGGCCGCGTACCAGGGGATGCCGTACTGCTTGTTGCCGTCCCTGCCGGGCTGGGCGAGGCCGGGCAGCCACTTCTCCTTGCCCCAGTCCCGCATCGACTCCAGCGTGAGGTCCACGAGCCGGCCGTCGTCCGCGTACAGCGGCACCTGCGTGTTGCCCACCTCGATGACGTCCGGTCCGTCGTCCGCGCCCGGTCTCGACGCGGCGCGGACCTTCGCCACGATGCCGGTCCACTCCTGGATGCGGATGTCCAACCGCAGGTCCTCGTGGGTGCGTTCGAAGTCCTCGGTGAACCGGTGCAGGAAATCCCTGGACGCGCTGTCCTTCATCAGCCACACCGTGACGGTCTTCCGGTCGTGTCCGCCGGGCAGCATCCCGCAGCCGCTGACGAGGGATCCGGTGGCACAGAGTAGGGCGATCAGACGACGTCTCACGGAGGGTCCTGTTCTGTCTGGCACGGTACTGCGGACAGGGGTGGGGGCCCGGCGTGGGGGGACGAGCGCGGATGCTCGTACGGGTGTGCTGGATTTTGGTATGGACCAATACGGAGGTCAAGGGCTACCCGGCGGTACGCCCGCGACGCGCGTGCGGCCGGGGCGCGGATACGGCACGGTGGAGTACGCGTGAGACGAGAGGAGCACCGCATGTCGAACCACACCTACCGGGTCACCGAGATCGTCGGCACCTCGCACGAGGGCGTCGACCAGGCCATCCGCAACGGCATCGCCCGGGCCGACCAGACGCTGCGCAACCTGGACTGGTTCGAGGTGACCCAGGTCCGCGGCCAGATCGAGAACGGCCGCATCGAGCACTATCAGGTGGGCATGAAGGTCGGCTTCCGCCTCGAGGACGAGGGCGGCTCCTGAGCCGCCGCCGGCACGCGCCACGGCCGTCCCGGCGGCGGACGCGATCCGGCCGGCGGCAGGTGGAGCCGGCCGGTGTCAGGTGCGGCCGTCCCGGTGTCAGGTGCGGCCGTCCCGCTCCTGCGCCTCCTCCAGCGCGGCCGACTTCGCGGCCCAGCGGGCCCGCACGACGGTGAACCCGGCACGCTCGGCGTCGTCGCACACCAGCTCGTCGTCGTCCACCAGGAAGCGCACCTCGCGGTCCCGGGCGAGCCGCCGCAGGATCCGCAGCTTGGTGAACCGGGCGGGCCTGCGGTCGGCGTCGCTCCGCATGTGCACGCGCCCCTCGGGCAGATTGTGGTCCGCGAGCCACTCCAGGGTGTCCCGGCGGCACCGCTCGGGACGGCCCGTGAGGTAGACGACCTCGTACTCGCGGGCGCTCTCCACGGCCAGCGCCACGCCCTCGGCGAGCGGCGGGTCCTGGGGCGCGGCGGCGAAGAACGCGTCCCAGTCGCGCGGCCGGCCGGCCAGGAAGTGCTGCCGGTGAGCGGTGTCGGCGAGCGTGTTGTCGAGGTCGAACACGGCGAGCGGGCGACGGCTGCTGTCGGTCACACCGGACACCCTAGCCAGCCGCCGGGCCCCGGCAACCCCGGCGACCCGGCGACCGTCCACCCCAGCTCGCCGGAGTACGCGCTGATCGCGGTGACCGCGGGAATCCTGGGCCCCCCGGGGCGTTGAACCCTGCGTGAGCAGCTCAGTGATCGCCCGGACCCGTTTCTCCCTCCTCGACCGCTCCCGCACCCGCGAGGGGCGCCCGCCCGCCGAGGCGCTGCGGGACACCGTCGCGCTGGCCCGGGAGGCGGAGGTGCTCGGCTTCCACCGGTTCTGGGTGTCCGAGCACCACGGCGTGCCGGGCGTCGCCGGTTCCGCGCCCACCGTGCTCGCCGCCGCGGTCGCCGCGGCCACCCGCACGATCCGGGTCGGCACCGGTGGCGTCATGCTGCCCAACCACCGGCCGCTGGTCGTCGCCGAACAGTTCGGCGTGCTGGAGTCACTGTTCCCCGGGCGGATCGACATGGGGCTGGGCCGTTCCGTGGGCTTCACGAACGGGGTGCGCCGGGCCCTCGGCCGGGACAAGGGGGACGCCGAGGACTTCGGGGCGCAGCTCGGCGAGCTGCTGGACTGGTTCACGGGCGGTTCACCCACCGGGGTGCATGCCCGCCCGGCGGAGGGACTGTCGGTGCCGCCGTTCGTGCTGGCGACGGGCGAGGGGGCCCGGACCGCGGCCGGCGCGGGCCTGCCGATGGTGATCGGGGACCTGCGCGACCGCGAGCGGATGCTCCGCGGCATCGACCGGTACCGCTCCCTGTTCCGCCCCTCCCCCTGGGCGGCCGAGCCGTACGTGGTGATCTCCGGCACGGTCGCGGTCGCCGGTACCGAGGCGGAGGCACGCCGGCTGCTGATCCCCGAGGCGTGGTCGATGGCGTACTCCCGCACGCACGGCACCTTCCCGCCACTCGCCCCAGCCGAGGCCGTCGAGGCCCGGCCGATGTCCGCGAGGGAACGGAACCTCTACGAGTCCGCTCTCGCCGGGCACATCGCCGGCACCGCGGAACAGGTCGCCCACGAACTGGAGGCGGTCCTGAAGGAGACGGACGCGCAGGAGGTGCTGGTCACCACCAGCACCTACGAACGTACGGCCCTGCTGGACTCCCACCGGCGGCTCGCCGCACTCCTCGCGCCGCGGCGGTGAGGTGCCCGAGATGCGGACCGGGCTGGGGCCGGTGACCCTGGGAGGGCACATTCCGAACGACGAGGAGGCTTGTCAATGTCCTTCATGGACAAGATCAAGGGCATGCTCAAGGGCCACGAGGACATGGCCGGCAAGGGCATCGACAAGGGCGGCGACCAGATCGACCAGCGGACCGGGAACAAGTACCAGTCGCAGGTCGACACCGGGCAGGACAAGCTGAGGGACGAGTTCGGCACCCCACGCGACCAGGGCGACCCGCCGCGGGGGTGACCCGCGGGGGCGGCTAGAGTCTCCTCCCGATGCACAGCCCCCATGACCCGTACGTCCGCGTCCGCGGCGCCCGCGAGCACAACCTCAAGGGCGTCGACGTGGACATCCCCCGGGACGTGCTGGCCGTGTTCACCGGCGTCTCCGGCTCGGGGAAGTCGTCCCTGGCGTTCGGCACCATCTACGCCGAGGCCCAGCGGCGGTACTTCGAGTCGGTCGCACCCTACGCGCGCAGGCTGATCCACCAGGTGGGGGCTCCGGCGGTCGGAGAGATCAGCGGGCTGCCGCCCGCGGTCTCGCTGCAACAACGCCGCTCGGCCCCCACCTCGCGCTCCTCGGTGGGCACGGTCACCAACCTCTCCAACTCGCTGCGCATGCTCTTCTCCCGCGCCGGGACGTACCCGCCCGGGGCCGAACGGCTCGACTCGGACGCGTTCTCGCCGAACACCGCGGCCGGCGCCTGCCCCGGGTGCCACGGTCTCGGCCGGGTGCACGAGACGACGGAGGGGCTGCTGGTCCCGGATCCGTCGCTGTCCGTCCGAGAGGGCGCCGTCGCGGCCTGGCCGGGCGCCTGGCAGGGCAAGAACCTGCGGGACATCCTCGACACGCTCGGGTACGACGTGGACCGGCCCTGGCGCGACCTGCCCGCCGCACAGCGCGAGTGGATCCTGTTCACGGACGAACAGCCGGTCGTCACCGTCCACCCCGTCCGGGACGCCGACCGCATCCAACGGCCCTACCAGGGCACGTACATGAGCGCCCGCCGGTATGTGCTGAAGACGTTCTCGGACACCCGCTCACCCACCCTGCGGGCCAAGGCGGAGCGGTTCCTCACCAGCGCCCCCTGCCCCGACTGCGGAGGCAGCCGGCTGCGGCCCGAGGCGCTCGCGGTCACCTTCGCCGGCCGGACCATCGCCGACCTGGCCGCGCTGCCGTTGACCGACCTCGCCCGGTTCCTCCAAGGCGACACGGAGACGGCCCGGGTCCTCACCGCGGATCTGACGTCCAGGATCGAGCCGGTGACCGAACTGGGCCTCGGCTATCTCAGCCTGGACCGGGCCACCCCCACGCTCTCGGCCGGCGAGCTGCAACGACTCAGGCTCGCCACCCAGTTGCGCTCCGGACTGTTCGGCGTGGTGTACGTGCTGGACGAGCCGTCCGCCGGACTGCACCCGGCTGACACCGAGGCGCTGATCACCGTACTGGAGCGGCTGAAGGCCGCGGGCAACTCGGTGTTCGTGGTGGAACACCACCTTGAGGTGGTGCGCGGCGCCGACTGGCTGGTGGACGTGGGTCCGGGCGCGGGCGAGCACGGCGGGCGGGTGCTGTACAGCGGGCCGGTGGCCGAACTGGCCTCGGTCGAGGAGTCGGCGACCGCCGCGTACCTCTTCGACGAGTCCCCCGGACCCGTGCGCGAGGTGCGCCGGCCGCGCGGCTGGCTCACCGTGGGCCCGGTGACCCGGCACAACCTGCGCGGTGTGACGGCCGAGTTCCCGCTCGGCGCGTTCACCGCTGTGACGGGTGTCTCCGGATCGGGGAAGTCCACGCTCGTCGGCGAGCTGGCGGAGCGGCCGGCGGGCGTCGAGCGGCTGGTCCGGGTCGACCAGAAGCCCATCGGGCGCACCCCGCGCTCCAACCTGGCCACCTACACGGGCCTGTTCGACGTCGTACGCAAGGTGTTCGCCGGCACGGACGAGGCGCGGGCGCGCGGCTACGGGGCCGGGCGGTTCTCCTTCAACGTGGCGGGAGGGCGCTGCGAGACCTGTCAGGGCGAGGGGTTCGTCAGCGTCGAGCTGCTGTTCCTGCCGAGCACGTACGCGCCGTGCCCCGACTGCGGCGGGGCCCGCTACAACCCCGAGACCCTGCGGGTGCCGTACCGGGGCCGGACCATCGCCGAGGTGCTCGATCTGACGGTGGAGTCGGCGGCGGAGTTCTTCGCGGACATCCCGGCCGCCGCGCGCAGTCTGGGCACGCTGCTCGACGTGGGCCTCGGCTATCTGCGGCTGGGCCAGCCCGCGACCGAACTGTCCGGCGGGGAGGCGCAGCGGATCAAGCTGGCGAGCGAACTGCAGCGCGGGCGCCGCGGCCACACCCTGTATCTGCTGGACGAACCGACGACCGGACTGCACCCGGCCGATGTGGAGGTGCTCACCGACCGGCTGCACGGGCTGGTCGACGCCGGGCACACGGTGGTGGTCGTCGAGCACGACATGACGGTGGTCGCCGGCGCCGACTGGGTGATCGACCTCGGTCCGGGTGGCGGCGACCGGGGCGGCCGGATCGTGGCGGCCGGCCCGCCGGAGCGGGTGGCCAGGACCCGGACCAGTGCGACGGCGCCGTACCTGGCGCGCGTCATGCCCTGAGCCACCAGCGGCCCCCCGGGAACTTGGGGCACCGGTGGTCGACCCGGCAGCGCCGTACCCGGCACACGTCACGCCCCGCGCCGGGCGCGGTCCGCCGGGACCCGGGGCATCGGTGTGGTGAGCGGGCCGGCGCCGGTGTACGGCCCGTGCCGGACGCCGGCGACCAGGGTCGCGTGGGTCCAGGCGGGCTCGGGGCCGGCCGGCTGGGCGGCGTGGGCGAGGGCCCGCCGGTCGGGGTGGGCGCCCGGCGGGATCACCGGCCGGACGTCCACCTCGGCGACCAGGCCCCGGGTGCGGGCCACCCGCCACAGCGAGGCGAGGAAGGTGTCCTCGCCGACGAAGGCCGCCGCGGTGCCGGACCGGCCGTCCCACTGCCGGTAGCGCAGGCGGACCGGCTGGACGGGCACGCCCGCGTCGAGCGCGGCCTGGAAGACGGCGCGGTGGAAGCGGCCGTGGGCGCGCCCGCACCAGGTGCTGCCCTCGGGGAAGGCGGTGACGGCCGCGCCCGTCCGGAGGGCGCCGGAGATCCGTTCCACGGTCTCCGGCAGGGCGCGCAGCCGGTCCCGTTCGATGAACAGGGTCCCGCCGCGCCCGGCCAGGGCGCCGGCCACGGGCCACCGCCGGATCTCGCTCTTGGCCAGCAGCCGGGCGGGGCGTACGGCGGTGAGCAGCGGGATGTCCAGCCAGGAGACGTGGTTGGCGACCAGCAGCAGCCCGCCGGCCGGCGGGGCGGTGCCGGTGATGCCGACGCGCACTCCGGCGGCCCGCACGATCGCCCGGCACCACCGTCTGGTCCAGTCGGCGGGGATTCCGCCCCGCAGGCCTGGGCACCGCCGGCCGAGCGGGGACAGCACCACCCCGGCCAGTACGAGCGCCGTGAGCGCGGCGAGCCGCAGCAGGGCGCGGGGCACGGCCACGACGGTCCCGGCCCGGTCCACGCAGGCGCCCGGGGTGCAGGGCGCGCCGGGCAGCCAGCCGCCCATCAGGCCGGCACGAGGGAGAGGAAGTGCCGCAGGTAGCGCGGGTCGATCCGGCGCATCGACAACAGGACGTACAGGTCGGCGACGCCGAAACCGGGGTCGTGCGCGGGCTCGCCGCAGACCCAGGCGCCGAGGCGGAGATAGCCGCGCAGCAGGGCGGGGAGTTCGGCGCGGGTGGCCGGGAGGCCGGCGTCGGGGACCCACGGCAGCAGGGGCCGGACCCGGAACGCGTCGGGGGCGAGGTGCCGGGAACGGACCCGGTCCCAGGTGGCGGAGGCGAGGGCGCCGCCGTCGGCGAGCGGCACGGAGCAGCAGCCCGCCAGCCACTCGTGCCCCCGGTCGGTCATGTAGCGGGCTATGCCGGCCCAGATCAGGCCGATGACCGCGCCGTCGCGGTGGTCGGGGTGGACGCAGGAGCGGCCGACCTCGACCAGGCCGGGCCGGATCGGGTCGAGCGCGCCGAGCTCGAACTCGCTCTCGGAGCAGAGGCGGCCGGCGACCGCGGCCCGCTCCGGCGGCAGCAGCCGGTAGGTGCCGACCACCTGCCCGGTGGCGATGTCGTGGACGAGCAGGTGGTCGCAGTACGCGTCGAAGGCGTCGACGTCGAGGCCGGGCTCCGGGCTGGTCAGCAGGGCGCCCAGCTCGCCGGCGAAGACGTCGTGCCGCAGGCGCTGCGCGGCGCGCACGCCGGCCTCGTCGCGGGCGAGGGTGACGGTGTAGCGGGCGGGTGCCGCGGGCTGCGGGGGACGGTCGAGGGTGGACACGCCGGTCATGGCACTCTCCTGGTCACGGGCCGGGTCGGCGACAGCGGAGGCGGGTCCTGGTGCGTGCGGCCCGCCGTCCCCTGTTCTTCCGATGCCGGTTGGCGGACGTGTGACGGGTGCCGGGAGAGCGCATGTGGGGATGCTGAACGGCAGGGTCAGCCGTCCTCGGGGGCCCGTCCGGCGGGCCGGGTGTGCCGCCGGGGTAATCAGACGGGGCCGGGTGAGCACCTACCCGGCCCCGCCCGTCCGCCCGTATGTGGGCGAACGTTCACCAAGCGTCCCGGGGGCGCGGGGAGCCGTGGGCGGCCGGCGTCCGCCGGGCCCCGGTCCTCCCCTTCCCCCTGACGGCGCTACCGTCCGACCTTCCGGGTGGCCCGCAGCCACTCCTTGTTCATGCGCGTGATGGAGACGAGCGGGATGCCCTTCGGGCAGGCGGTCGCGCACTCCCCCGCCAGCGTGCACCCGCCGAAGCCCTCCGCGTCCATCTGCGCCACCATGTCCAGCACCCGTGTCTCCCGCTCGGGCGCGCCCTGCGGCAGGACGTTGAGGTGGTTGACCTTCGCCGAGGTGAACAGCATCGCCGCCCCGTTGGGGCACGCGGCCACGCACGCGCCGCAGCCGATGCACTCCGCGTGTTCGAACGCGAGGTCGGCATCGGCCTTCGGCACCGGGGTGGCGTGCGCTTCCGGCGCGGAACCGGTGGGCACGGTGACGTAACCGCCGGCCTGGATGATCCGGTCGAACGCCGACCGGTCCACGACCAGGTCCTTGATCACCGGGAAGGCGGACGCCCGCCAGGGCTCGACGTCGATCGTGTCGCCGTCCTGGAAGGACCGCATGTGCAGTTGGCAGGTGGTGGTGCGTTGGGGCCCGTGCGCGTCGCCGTTGATGACGAGCGAGCACGCGCCGCAGATGCCCTCGCGGCAGTCGTGGTCGAAGGCGACCGGCTCCTCGCCGGAGAGGATGAGCCGTTCGTTGAGGACGTCCAGCATCTCCAGGAAGGACATGTCGGGCGAGATGCCGTCCACCTCGTAGGTGGACATGGCGCCTTCGGCGTCGGCGTTCTTCTGCCGCCAGACGCGCAGGGTGAGCTTCATGCGTAGCTCCGCTGGGTGGGGTGGACGTACTCGAAGACCAGGTCCTCCCGGTGCAGGACGGGTGCCTGGCCGGTGCCGGTGAACTCCCAGGCGGCGGCGTACGAGAACACGTCGTCCTTGCGGGCCGCCTCGCCGTCCGGGGTCTGGGACTCCTCGCGGAAGTGGCCGCCGCAGGACTCGGTGCGGTGCAGCGCGTCGAGGCACATCAGCTCGGCGAGTTCCAGGTAGTCGACGACGCGGTTGGCCTTCTCCAACGACTGGTTGAACTCCGCGCCGGTGCCGGGCACCCTGATGCGCCGCCAGAACTCCTCGCGGATCTGGGGGATGCGCTCCAGGGCCTTGCGCAGCCCACTGTCCGTACGGGCCATGCCGCAGAACTCCCAGAGCAGTTCGCCGAGTTCACGGTGGAAGGAGTCCGGGGTTCGGTCGCCGTCCACCGCCAGCAGCAGGTTCAGCCGGTCCTCGGTCTCGGCGAGCACCTCCTGGACGACGGGGTGTGCGCCGGTGACCGGCTCCTGGTGCGGGGTGCGGGCCAGGTAGTCGTTGATGGTGGCCGGGAGCACGAAGTAGCCGTCGGCCAGGCCCTGCATCAGCGCGGAGGCGCCGAGCCGGTTGGCGCCGTGGTCGGAGAAGTTGGCCTCGCCGACGGCGAACAGGCCGGGGACGGTGGTCTGGAGGTCGTAGTCGACCCACAGTCCGCCCATCGTGTAGTGCACGGCCGGGTAGATCCGCATCGGCACCTGGTACGGATCCTCGTCGGTGATCCGCTGGTACATGTCGAAGAGGTTGCCGTACCTGTCCTTCACGGCCTGCCGGCCCATCCGCCGGACGGCGTCGGCGAAGTCCAGGTACACGCCCTGGCCGCCGGGGCCCACTCCCCTGCCCTCGTCGCAGACGTTCTTCGCGGCGCGGGAGGCGATGTCCCGGGGCACGAGGTTGCCGAAGGAGGGATAGATGCGCTCCAGGTAGTAGTCGCGCTCGTCCTCGGGGATCTGGTGCGGCGGGCGGTCGTCGCCCTTCGCCCTGGGCACCCAGATCCGGCCGTCGTTGCGCAGCGACTCGCTCATCAGGGTCAGCTTGGACTGGTGGTCGCCGGTGCGCGGGATGCAGGTGGGATGGATCTGGGTGAAACAGGGGTTGGCGAAGTACGCGCCGCGCCGGTGCGCCCGCCAGACGGCGGTCGCGTTGGAGTTCATGGCGTTGGTCGACAGGTGGAAGACGTTGCCGTAGCCGCCGCTGGCCAGCACGACGGCGTCGGCGAAGTACGTGTCGATCCTGCCGGTGACGAGGTCGCGCGCCACGATCCCGCGGGCCCGGCCGTCGACGACGATCAGGTCCAGCATCTCGGTGCGGGGGTGCATCTCCACGTTCCCGGCGGCGATCTGCCTGGAGAGCGCCTGGTAGGCGCCCAGCAGGAGCTGCTGGCCCGTCTGGCCGCGGGCGTAGAACGTGCGGGAGACCTGGACGCCGCCGAAGGAGCGGGTGTCGAGCAGGCCGCCGTACTCGCGGGCGAAGGGCACGCCCTGCGCGACGCACTGGTCGATGATCTCGACGGAGATCTGCGCGAGCCGGTGGACGTTGGACTCCCGGGCGCGGAAGTCGCCGCCCTTGACGGTGTCGTAGAACAGCCGGTGGACCGAGTCGCCGTCGTTGCGGTAGTTCTTCGCCGCGTTGATGCCGCCCTGCGCGGCGATGGAGTGGGCGCGGCGCGGGGAGTCCTGGTAGCAGAACTGGACGACGTGGTAGCCCTGTTCGGCGAGGGTGGCGCCCGCGGAGCCGCCGGCGAGGCCGGTGCCGACGACGATGACCGTGTGCTTGCGCCGGTTGGCGGGGTTGACCAGCTTCGCCTCGAAGCGGCGCCTGTCCCAGCGCTCGTGGACGGGCCCGGAGGGGGCCTTGGTGTCGGTCACCGGCGCGCCGGTCGCGTAGTCGGTGTACTCCGGGGAAACGGTCATGTCAGCTCACCACTCCGGTCATGACGCCCACGGGTACGGCGATGAAGCCGGCCGTGAGCGCGGCTGCGAGAATGTCGGCGACGGCCCTCAGGGCGCGGTCGCGGGTGCGGCTGCCGACGCCGAGGGTCTGGGCGGCGCTCCAGAAGCCGTGCCGGACGTGCAGGCCGAGCGCGAGCATCGCGACGATGTAGACGACGTTGCCGTACCAGGTGGAGAAGGTGTCCACGACGTTCTGGTACGGGTGGCCCTGCTGGAAGCCTCCCGGGTGCACGGTGCCGGTGGTCAGGTCCAGCACGTGCCAGACGATGAACAGGCCGAGGATCACACCGCCCCAGCGCATGGTGCGGGTGGCGTAGCTCGCCCTCGGTTTCTTGTGCACGTACGCGCTGGGCCGTGCCCTGAGGTCGCGGCGGCTGAGCTGGTAGGCGGACGTGGCGTGGGCGGCCACGGCGGCGAGGAGGACGGTCCGGACGAGCCAGAGCGTCCACTCGTAGTGCATGAAGGGTTCGCCGGCCGTGCGCAGCCAGTGGGCGTAGTGGTTGAACTCCGCCGGACCGAAGAAGATCTTGAGGTTGCCGATGACGTGGGCGACCAGGTACAGCAGCATGATCACGCCGCTGACGGCCATCACCGTCTTCTTGCCGACCGTGGAGTCCCACAGCGTGCGTGCCATGGACGGTCGCCGGTCCGTCCGCGTTGCCAGAGCCATGAGACAGACGCTAGGCCCGGCGCACGCGATCGGTCCAAGACATGGTCCGGCTCGTTTCGATAGGCGGTGGCTATGCTGGTGGGATGCAGTTCCAGCAGCTCCAGTACTTCGTGGCCGTCGCCGAGACCCGGCACTTCACCCGGGCCGCCGAGTTGGTCCATGTGGCCCAGCCCTCGCTGTCCCAGCAGATCAAGGCGCTGGAGCGGGAGCTGGGCGCGGATCTGTTCCTGCGCGCCCGGGGCAACATCACGCTCACCGACGCCGGTGCGGCACTGCTGCCGCTGGCCCGGCGCATCCTGGCCGACGCGGACACCGCCCGGCAGGAGGTGCAGGAGCTGGCGCAGCTGCGGCGCGGGCGGGTGCGGCTCGGGGCGACACCGAGCCTGTGCACGGGCCTGCTGCCGGACGTGCTGCGCGCGTTCCACGACCTGTATCCGGGAATCCGCCTGCTGATCGAGGAGGGCGGCTCGCACGACCTGGTGCGGGAGCTGGCGCGGGGCGCCCTCGACCTGGCGCTCGTGGTCCTGCCGCTGCCGACGCCGGCGCCCGCGCTGACCACCGTGGAACTGCTGCGGGAGGACCTGGTGGTGGTGTCCTCACCGGAGGCGCCGGTGCCCGGCCGGGGCGGTCGGGTCCTGGAGATCGCCGAGCTGGAGGGGGAACGGCTGGTCATGTTCCGGCACGGGTACGACCTGCGGGAGCTGACCGTCGCCGCGTGCCGCTCCGCCGGGTTCGAGCCGGACTTCGCCGTGGAGGGCGGCGAGATGGACGCGGTGCTGGGCTTCGTGCGGGCGGGGCTGGGGATCGCCGTGGTACCGCGGATGGTGGCCGCCCGGGCGGGGCAGGGGCTACGGGTCACCCCGCTGACCCGGCCGGGACTGCACCGGACCATCGCCCTGGCTCACCGCAGCGACGTGGCGCCGCCCCGGGCCGCCCGGGAGCTTCAGCGGATGCTGCTCGAACGCTGACCCGGGCGGCAAGGGGCGCGGGCCGGGGCACGTCGGCCCGGTGCCCGGCGCGCCGGGACCTCCCCCGCCGTGACACGCCGCGCGGTTCACGCTGGTAGGAGGGCACGGCGCGTCCCCGCCGCACGGTCAGCCGGTCGCGTCCACCAGGGTCAGGTCGTGCAGACGCTCGGGCGGGCCCGGGCGGGCGTAGTACCAGCCCTGGGCCGTGTCGCAGCCCAGGATCCGCAGCTGCTCGGCCTGCGCGCCGGTCTCCACGCCCTCGACCGTGACCGCGAGGTCCAGGCTGTGGGCGAGGGAGACGATGCCCTCCACGATCTTCAGGTCGACGGGGTCGGCGGGGAACTGCTGCATGCCCTGGGTGAAGGAGCGGTCCAGTTTGAGGATGCTCACCGGCAGACGGCGCAGGTTGGCCAGGTTGGAATAGCCGGTGCCGAAGTCGTCCAGGGCGATGTCGACGCCCATCTCCGCGAGCCGGCGCAGCGGTTTGAGCAGGTCGTCGTCGGCGCCGATCAGGGCGGACTCGGTGACCTCCAGGCACAGCGCGTCCGGGGTGACGCCCGCGCGTTCCAGGATGTCGACCGTGTCCTGGACCAGCCCGGGATGGGTGAGCTGGCAGGGCGAGAGGTTGACGTTGATGCGCAGCGGGCCGGCGGCCTGTCCGGCGTGGCGCTCGCGCCAGGCGCGGGCCTGGCAGATCGACTCCTCCAGCACCCAGCGGCCCAGCGGCACGATCAGGCCCGTGTGCTCGGCCAGCGGGATGAACCGGTCGGGGCCGAGGACGCCGTGCTGCGGATGCAGCCAGCGCACCAGCGCCTCGGCGCCGCGCACGCTGCCGTCACCGAGGTGGACCAGGGGCTGGTACTCGATGAAGAACTCACCGCGTTCCAGGGCGGTCGGCAGGGCCGTGGTCAGTCCGTGCCGGGTGATGGCGCGGGCGTCGGCCTCGGGGTCGGCGAGTTCCGAGCGGTTGCCGCCCGCCGACTTGGCCCGGTACATGGTGATGTCGGCGCTGCGCAGGACCTCCGCCGCGGTGCGTTCGCCCGCCGGGCCCTCGACGATGCCGAGGCTGCCGCGGACCAGCAGGTCACGGCCGTCGATGCTGACCGGTGTGACCAGCGCGTTCATGATGCGCTCGGCGAGTTCGTCGACCTCGTGGTCGGTGCCGGGACCGGTGGTCAGGGCCACGAACTCGTCGCCGCCGAGCCGGGCGACCATCTCGCCGGGCGCGGTGGCGCACGACTGCAACCGGTCGGCGACCTCCACCAGCAGCCGGTCGCCGGCCGCGTGACCGAGGCTGTCGTTGATGGTCTTGAAGCCGTCCAGGTCGAGGTAGCACAGCCCGAAGCGCTGGCCCTCGCCCGCGTTCAGGGCCTTCTCCAGCCGCTCGAAGAACAGGGTGCGGTTGGGCAGGCCGGTGAGGGCGTCGTGCGTGGCCTCGTAACGCAGCCGGAGGTTGAGCAGCCGGCGCTCGGTGGTGTCCTCCATCAGGGCGAGCTGGTACTGCGGGTTGCCGTCGGCGTCGCGCAGCAGCGAGACCGTCAGGTTGGTCCACAGGACGGTGCCGTCGGGGCGGTTGAACGCCTTCTCCATGTGGTAGTGCTCGCGCTCGCCGCGCACGAGTTCGTCGTAGAGACGCCAGGTCTGCGGGGCGTCCTCGGGGTGCACCCAGTCCTGGACGCGCCGGCCGCGCAGGGACTGCGGAGAGGCCCCGAACATCCGCAGCAGCGCCTCGTTGACCTGGAGGACGGTGCCGTCGAGGGCGGCGATGCCGATCCCTATGGCGGCGCCCTCGAAGACCGCGCGGAAACGGGCCTCACTGGCGTGCAGCGCCTGCGCGACCAGGCCCTGGGCCTGCAACGCGGCCTGGGCGATGGCCTGCTGCTCGGCGAGGGTGCGTTCCCGCAGTGCCTGGGCGTAGCCGGCGGCCATCGCATGCTGCAACCGTGAGGAACGCATGCGCAGTTCGTCCTGGGGGCCGTCCTCGCCGCAGTACAGGACCAGGTACGCGTCGACGCAGTCCAGGGTGCGGGTGAGCGCCTCCGGGTCGGTGCAGTGCGCCCCGACCAGGGCGGCGCCGACGGCCTTCGCCGCGTCCGCGTCGAAGCTGCGGGCCCGCAGCAGTCGGCTCAACCGGCGGGCCAGCGGCAGAAGTCGCTCCTCGAACTCGGGGCGGGTCAGCGAGGTGGAGGTGACGGGGAAGACCGCCCGGCTCCAGATCGTCGTCAGCCGGCGCAGTCTGTCCTCCGGCCCGTCCGGCTCCGCGGTCACGCCGTACGCCCCACGCCGGCGAAGCCGGAGAAGGCATACGGATCCTCGTCCTCGGGAGCCGAGTCCGGGCGCCAGTGCGGCATCGGCACCAGTCCGGGTTCCACCATGTCGTACCCCTCGAAGAACCGCGCGATCTCCTCGCGCGAGCGCATGATCAGCGGGTTGCGGATGTCCTTGTACACGTCCACGGCACCCTCGGCCCGCTCGGCGGGCACCGGGATCCCCTCGTACGAGGCGTGCGTGAGGATCAGCAGGCTGCCGGGCGCGAGTGCCTCGCGCAACTCGGCCGCCGCACCGTACGGGTCGTCCGCGTCTTCCACGAAGTGCAGTATGGCAACGAGGAGGAGGGCCACTGGCCGATTCAGGTCGATCAGCTGCTCCAGCCGGGGCGCCGAGAGGATCTCCTGCGGCTTGCGCAGGTCGGCGGCGATGACGCCGGCGTCTTCGTGACCCGCGAGGACCGCCTCGCTGTGGGCGACGGCGACCGGGTCGTGGTCGACGTAGACCACGCGGGCGCCCGGCACGGCGGCCCCGGCCACCTCGTGGACGCTGCCGAACGTGGGGATACCGGAGCCGATGTCGAGGAACTGGGTGATGCCCTCCCCGGCCGCGAACCGCACGGCCCGGCGCATGAACGCCCGGTTGGCCTGCATGATCTTCGGCAGGCCCGGCATGAACTCCATGGCCTTGCGGGCCGCTTCCCGGTCGACCTCGAAGTTGTGCGAACCGCCCAGGTAGTAGTCGTAGATCCGTGAGACGCTCGGCACCGAGATGTCGATGCTCCGTGGGGCCCAGGCGGGACGCTCCATGTATGTCTCCAAGGCGTGGACAGGTGTAGGCGATCCGGTGTTCGAGCTGAGGCTACTGATCGCCCGCCAAAGGAGCGACCTGAAACGGAAATTGACCATCCGTTCCCGGTCACTGCCTGCGGCAAATGCCCGTACGGCCCCGCTGTGTGACGGCCCCACGGCAGCCGCCGGCACGGCCGTCGCCACGACCGGCGCCTGCGGCGCAACGCACAAGGGTCCGCCCCCTCCGTGCGGTGCGGAGGGGGCGGACCTTCGGTCGTAGCGCCGGGCCGGGCGGGACGATCGACCCTGGGGAGGTGATCTACTTGCCCGGCGCGCCGACCGGCTTGCCGTCGGGCGAGACGGCGTACCAGGTGCCGCCGACGCCCTGACCGTTGGTGTCACCGGGGGCCTTGTCCCCGGAAAAGGTGTAGATCGGCCAGCAGTTGACCGACATCTGCCGGACGCCGTCGGGGCGGGTGAAAGGCATCAGGCCCTTCTTCTTGACGCCCTCCGTGTCGTCCGCGTTCACCGGACCGACGGCCGGCCACTTCTCCAGGCAGGCGCCCGTGCAGTTGGAGACGGACTTCGGCCAGGCCTGGTCCTTCAGGAAGCGGTAGACCGTCATGCCGTTCTTGTCCACGACGACCTCACCGAGCTTGGGGTCCTTGCGGACGGACAGGCCCGGCAGATCGGACACCTTGGCCTTCTTGCCCGTGGGGGCCAGCGCGAACCACTTGCCACCCACGCCCTGGCCGTTGACGTCACCGGAGTTGACGTCCTTGGCATACCGGTAGGCGGGCCAGCCGCCGACGGTGAGCTGCTTGGTGCCGTCGGCGCGGGTGACCTCGCCGAGCAGCGCCTTGTCGATGCCGGCGCCGGCACTGGCGTCGTCGGCGGGGACCGGCGGCCAGGTGGTGGCGCAGTCCCCGGCACAGTTCGAGCTGGGCGGGTTGGCGGTGTCCTTGTCGAACCGGTAGAGGGTGAGACCGGAGCCGTCGGTCAGCACGCTGCCCAGATCGGGATTGCTGGCCACGGTCAGCTTCCCCGCGGGCGCCGCCGCGGTCGGGGAGCTGGAACTCTGGCTGCCGTCGGCGCCGTACCCGTTGCCCGCGGCGGTCGCGGTCCCGGCGCCCGGGCTGCCGTAGTCACCGGCCGCGGCCGTGGCCCCGACGTTCTGGGCCGCCGCCGCGGGAGCGGCGCTGTTGTCCTGACCGCACGCCGTCGTCAGGGCCAGCACCGAGGCTGCCGTGGCCACCAGTGAGGCGGTCCGCCAGGAGGTCTTCATCCGTAACTCCCCAATATCGCCTGGATATCGCAGCGCCTGCCGCGATGCCGCACGGCCATGGGTACGCGGCACGGGGGCCGCAGCGTTCAACGGCGGCCGGAAATTCTTTCCGGGCCTGCGACGCGTCCGGCCCTCAGCGGGGTCGTACGGACGTGCGCATCGCCCCGGTGGGGCCCATCCCGCCGTCAAACCATTGATCGCACCATGTCCCCCCTTCGGAGCATTGTGGGCGCACAACGGCGCACAACGGCTTCTCACCCTCCATGATCTTCGTCGTGCATGGACTCGAAGCGACCCGATGCGCACCCACCACAAGGGTGTTGGCCCTGTTGACGCTGACCTGGACCCTGGTGGGCTGTCCGGCCGGCAGCGCCTCGGCCGATGCCTGCGCGTCCGCCTCGACCGGACCGGGGGGCACGGTGGCGGTCGCCCACGCCGGCGGCCGGCACTGGCCGGACCCGCCCTGCCCCGAGCCGCCCCCGCCGCCGTGCCCGCCCACACCGACGCCCACACCCACACCACCTCCGCCGCCTCCGCCTCCGCCCGAGCCGACGCCGCCCGAGCCGACGCCGCCCGAGCCGACGCCGCCCGAGCCGACGCCGACGCCCCCACCCCCGCCGACGCCCCGTCCGCGCCCCACGCCGACACCGGCACCGCCCAGGCCACGACCGCCCGTCCGGCCCGCTCCCCCGGCGCCTCCACCGGCACCGGCGCCCGCTCCGCCACCGCCGGCCCGGCCGAAGCCCGCACCGAAGCCCGCACCGAAGCCGGCGCCCACGCCCACGCCACGGCCCCCGGTGAAGCCGGTGACCTACCCGGCGTACCACCCGCACCACGTCAGCCACCACGCGCGCGGCCGCACCACGCCCGTCACGTACGTCCTGCTCATCACCGTTCCCGCGATCGTCGCCGTCGCGGCACTGCGCCCGCGCTGACGCGCCGGCCCCGCTCACCCTGTGGAGGCACCAGTTGTCGGATTGGCTTGTTCTCGTCCTCGCGATCCTGGGGGCCTGCGCCGTGGTGGTCGTCATCACGCTGCTACGGCACCGGGCCGCGGCCGAGGACGAGGACCCCAGCGAGACCCCGGACGTCATCGAGTACATGACGATGTGGATCGGCGTCATCTACGCCATCGTCCTGGGCCTGGCCATCGCGGGCGTCTGGGAGGCCCGCAGCGCCGCCCAGGACTACGTGCAGTCCGAGGCCCAGGCACTGCACGAGATCTCGGAGCGGGTCCGGGTCTACCCGCCGGACGTCCGTGACCGCGTCCGCCGTGACATCGACGCCTACGTCGGCTACGTCGTGCACACCGAGTGGACGGCGATGGCCGACGACGAACAGGTGACGGACCGCGGCGCCGCCCTGCTGCACAAGATCCGGGAGGATGTCACCGACTACCGGCCGGGGAACGACTTCGAGGCCCAGACCTACCAGCCGCTGCTGGACCAGCTCGGCGCGGCCGACCAGGCGCGCAACGCGCGTGCCGACTCCACCGGGGCCACCATGCCGTCGGTCGTGTGGTGGGGGCTGATCACCGGGGGTCTGATCACCATCGGCATGGTGTTCGCGCTCCAGATCCGCCGGACCGGGCGCGAGCTGGTCCTGGCCGGACTGTTCTCGGCCACCATCGCCTTCATGCTGTTCCTCATCTGGGACCTCGACGCCCCGTACAGCCGGGGCATCGCGGTGACCGCGGAACCGTTCCTGAACCTCTTCCCGACCATCACCGGATAGCCCGCCGGCCGCGTGCACGGCCGCCTTCCGGCCGCCGTCGCCGGTCACGGCCCCGGCACCGCACGGCAGGCCTTCGCGCCCGCTCCCGCGAGGGACCGGGGCGAGGGCATGTCGAGGTTCGCTGTGCCCGGCCGCCGGGACGGACCCGTGGCTCGGCGGACCGGGGGCTCAGACGCGCTTCTCGTGCCGCCGGCGCAGCCAGAAGGCACCGCCGCCGATCAGTGCCGTGGCCACCAGACCGCCGCCGATGGCCATGTCGGTAGGGGTCGCGCCGCTGGACCGGCTGCCGCCGAAACCGCCCTGCACGCCGCCGAGCACGCTGAAGGCCGCCGGGCGGGTCAGGGTGCGGCCGTCGCAGCGGACGGTGACGTCGTACCGGCCGGGACGGGCGTCGCGGTCGATGGTGGCGACACCGCGCGCGGTGTCGTCGCGGAACGACGTCAGCGGCGCGGTGCCGAAGGCCCGGGAGGTCATGGTCCCGCCCCGGCAGCCGTTCACGGTGACGGTGAGACGGCCCCCGGCGGCGATGACGCCGGGTGTGGCGACGATGTTGCGCGGACCGCCGTCGTCCCCGCGGCCACCGAAGTCGTCGCCGCGGCCGAAGTCGTCCCCACGGCCGTTCCCGTTCCCGTTCCCGTTGCCGAAGCCACCGTTACCGTTCCCGAAGCCTCCGTCCCCACGGCCGTTCCCGTTGCCGTTGCCATTTCCGTTCCCGTTGCCAAAGCCGCCGTCCCCACGGCCATTTCCGTTGCCGTTGCCGTTCCCGAAGCCGCCGTCCCCACGGCCGTTACCGTTCCCGTTGCCGTTCCCGTTGCCGAACCCATCGCCTCCACGGCCGTTGCCGTTGCCGTTCCCGAAGCCGCCGTCCCCACGGCCATTTCCGTTGCCGTTCCCGTTCCCGTTTCCGTTGCCGTTCCCGAAGCCGCCGTCCCCACGGCCGTTACCGTTCCCGTTGCCGTTACCGTTCCCGTTGCCGTTGCCGTTCCCGAAGCCGCCGTCCCCACGGCCATTTCCGTTGCCGTTCCCGTTCCCGTTGCCGTTGCCGTTGCCGTTCCAGATGCCGGTGCCGGTGCCGGTTCCCGGGACGATGACGGTGGTGTCGGTGCTGCTCGGCCCGCCCCCGTTGCCCATGCCGTCCGCGACGGCCACGGGGGCGGCGAGCCCGAGCGCGGCGACCGCGGCGCACGCCGCCGCGAGGGCACGTTGGTTTCGCATGTGATCCTCCGCGGAAGGCGCCCCGGGTCCCGTTCCCGGTGGATCGGCGAGAAAGCACCTCCCGGACCGACCCTCCGACGTGCGGAACACGCCCGCATGTCGAGAATGGTCCGTCCTGGTGAGCCGACACGCCGACGGATATCCACACAATCTGATATTGCTGCAGGTCACGGACCGTCAGAAAAATCCTCAGGACGGCAACTCGGATGGCGCACCCGAAAGCCCGCGGGTCACCCGTTCGCCTCCTGCCCCGTCGCCCGTCGCGCGCCCGGGACTTAGCGTTTTCCCATGCGCGAGGGACGTGGTGCCGGCAACGTGGAGAGGGGTTGGCGAATGTCTGCGTCCAGGCTGTCCGAGCTGGCCGAGGAGGAGGAACGGCGCAGGAAGCGCGCACCCTGGGGGGTGATAGCGCTCGTTCTGCTGACCGGCCTGGCGCTCATGCGCAACGGTTCCGGCGAGTTCGACGTGGGCCCTCCGCAGCCCGCGTCCGCGGCGGCCCCGGACAGCAGCACCGCCCCGGACACCTTCGCCGCCGCGCCCGTCACGCTGCCGTTCTCCGCCGTCGACCGGGTCCGGATCCCCGCCATCCAGGTGGACGCGCCGGTCACGCCGGTCGGTCTCGACGCGGACGGCTGGGTCGCCGCGCCGCCGCCGGAGAACCCCGGCACGGCCGGCTGGTTCACCGGCGCGGTCTCCCCCGGGGAGAAGGGCACCGCCGTCATCGTCGGCCATGTCGACAACAAGCAGGGCCCCGCAGTGTTCTACGGTCTGGGGGCACTGAAGAAGGGGAACCGGGTGGAGGTCGTGCGGCAGGACGGGCGGACCGCGGTCTTCGAGGTCTACGGGGTCGAGGTCTTCGAGAAGAACAACTTCCCCGGCGACCGCGTGTACGGATCCAAGGGGACGCCGGAGCTGCGCGTCATCACCTGCGGCGGCGGTTTCTCCAAGCAGAACGGTTACGACGGCAACGTGGTCGTCTTCGCCCGCCTGGCCTCGGTCGGCTGAACCACCGCGGCCGGCGGGCGGAAGGCGGGCGTCACGGCGTTGCCGGGCGTCCGTCACACGCGCCGGGGAGGCACCGTGAGGTGGTATCCGGAGTCCAGCAGATAGGGCAGGTACTCGCGGATCGCGCGGACACTCTGCGATCGGTCGCCGCCGGCGTCGTGGGAGAGCACCACGACACCGGGAGCGGCACCCTCCACCACCTGGTCGACGATGGCGTCCGTGCCGGGCACGGTCCAGTCGGTGGTGTCCAGGGTCCAGGCCATCGGCTCCATGCCCATCTCCGCGCCCAGCTGGAAGGCGGCCCGGTTCCAGGCACCGTAGGGCGCGCGGAACCACTGGGGGCGTTCACCGTAGGTGTCCTCGATGACGTCGCTGGTGCGTTCCATCTCGGAGCGGATCTCCCGGCGGCCGAGGCTGGTCAGCAGCGGATGCGTCCAGGTGTGGTTGCCGACGACATGGCCCTCGTCGGCCATCCGGGCCAGCAGTTCCCTGTTCTCGACGACGCACTCGCCGCACACGAAGAACATCGCCCGGACGTCGTACTTGGCGAGGGTGTCCAGGATGTGCGGGGTGTAGTTCGGGTTGGGGCCGTCGTCGAAGGTCAGCATCATGCGCCGGCCGCGTCCGGAGATCCGCAGGAAGGGCTCCCTGCGCACCTTGAGCTTGCGGGGCGCGGCGCGTGGCGGACCGTATCCGGTGAGCGGCTGGAGCCGGAAGGCGGAGGGCTTGAGCACCTGGCGGGCCTGCGGGCCGGCGACGGGGGCCGGGGCCGCCTCCCCGCCGCCTCCCGCCAGCACGGCGCCGGCGGCGCCCGCGGCGCCCGCGGCGCCCAGAGCGGCGGCGCCTGCGAACAGCATCCGGCGCCGTGTGGGCAACTGATCCTTCTGCATGACTCATCAGTCGCCCGGCCGGGCTCCGGCGCACTCCAACGACACCGGTGCGGCGGCCCGATTGCACCCGAACAGCCGAGCGGGCGGCGCGCTCAGCGGTGCCGGACGAGCGGGAAGGGCAGCGTCTCGCGGATGGTCAGGCCGGTGAGGAACATGACGAGCCGGTCGACGCCGAGGCCGAGGCCGCCGGTCGGGGGCATCGCGTACTCCAGGGCCTGCAGGAAGTCCTCGTCCAGTTCCATGGCCTCCGGGTCGCCGCCTGCGGCCAGCAGGGACTGCTCGGTGAGCCGGCGGCGCTGTTCGACGGGGTCGGTCAGCTCCGAGTAGGCGGTGCCGAGTTCGGTGCCGAAGGCGACGAGGTCCCAGCGTTCGGCGAGCCGCGGGTCGGCGCGGTGCTGCCGGGTCAGCGGGGAGACGTCGGTCGGGAAGTCCTTGTAGAAGGTGGGCTGCTCGGTCCGGTGTTCGACCAGCCGCTCGTACATCTCCAGGACGATGTCACCGGGTCCGTCGTCGGGGGTGTACGGCACCCCGGCACGGTCGCACAGCCGGTGGAGCCGCAGCAGTTCGGTGCCGGGGCCGATGTCCTCACCGAGCGCCTCGGAGAGCGCCCCGAACACCGTCTTCACCGGCCACGCCCCGGAGATGTCGTACTCCCTGCCGTCCCTGCGGGCCACCGGGGACCCGAAGACGGCGGTCGCGGCACCCTGGACCAGCTCGCGGGTGAGGTCGAGCATGACGTCGTAGTCGGCGTGGGCCTGGTAGGCCTCCAGCATCGTGAACTCGGGGTTGTGCTTGTGGGAGACGCCCTCGTTGCGGAAGGTGCGGCCCAGCTCGAAGACCCTCTCCAGGCCGCCGACGCACAGCCGTTTCAGATACAGCTCGGGGGCGATGCGCAGGTACAGGTCGAGGTCGTAGGCGTTGATGTGGGTGGTGAAGGGGCGGGCGTTGGCGCCGCCGTGGATCTGCTGGAGCATCGGGGTCTCGACCTCCAGGTACCCGCGCTCCAGCAGGCCCTGGCGCAGGGCCTGGACGGCGGCGGAGCGGGCGCGGACGACCTCGCGGGCGTCGGGGCTGGTGAGGAGGTCGAGGTAACGGCGGCGGACCTTGGCCTCGGGGTCGGTGAGGCCGCG
The DNA here is from genome assembly GCF_043080665.1 of Streptomyces sp. NPDC014991. Lineage (NCBI taxonomy): Bacteria > Bacillati > Actinomycetota > Actinomycetes > Kitasatosporales > Streptomycetaceae > Streptomyces > Streptomyces sp. NPDC014991. The sequence continues at coordinate 134,988 of NZ_JBIBVY010000003.1, read as the reverse complement.
CCGTTTGTCGGGCAGCGGGCGCAGGCATTTGCCGGTGAGCTGCCAGGTGGTGACGAAGACGGTGGGTTCACCGCGGTCGCTGGGCCGGGCGTGGCCGGTGGCGGTGATGTGGTCGCCGAGATCGGTGTCAGCGGTGAAGCGGTCGAGTTCCGGGCCGGAGCCGTCGCGGGTGAGGGCGATCTGGTGGTCGCCGGACCAGTCGCGCAGCACGGCGAAGACGATGCCTCCGAAGTCCCGGACCAGCATGACGCGTCCGGCGACGGTGACGTCCGTGCCGGGCCGTACGTCGGCGAGGGCGTGGGTCGGGGCGCCGGTGGCGACCGGGTAGGGGTCGGTGCCGGTGGCGCGCAGCCGGTCGAGCGTGTGGTGCCGGACGCGGACCTGGTCGGGCAGGCCGGCGTCCGGGGCTGGGGGCCCCGCCTGGTCCCCTCCGTCCCGGCCGGGCGCCGTCAGGGAGGGCAGCCCCTCGGTGGTGGCGGGCCGCTGTCCGGACTTCGCGTGCCCCTTGCCCCAGAGTTTGCGCAGGGAAGGTACGGACACGAAACCCTCGGCGATGCCGGAGGCGAGACCGATGCGGGCGAGGGAGGCGGTGTCGGCGTAGCAGATGAAGCGCGGGTACCACTCGGGGTGGTACTTGGCGTTGGAGCGGTACAGCGCCTCCAGCTGCCACCAGCGGGAGAAGAACAGCAGCAGGCGGCGCCACAGCCTGAGGACGGGGCCGGCGCCGATGCGGGCGCCCTCCTCGAAGACGGACCGGAAGACGGCGAAGTTCAGCGAGATCCGGCGCACGCCCGGTTTCGGGGCGGCCGCGCAGAGTTCGGCGACCATGAACTCCATCACCCCGTTGGGTGCGCTCCGGTCACGGCGCATCAGGTCCAGCGAGACGCCGTCACGGCCCCAGGGGACGAAGGAGAGCAGGGCGAGGAGCCGGCCGTCGTCGCCCAGGGCCTCCACGAGCAGGCAGTCGCCGTCGGCCGGGTCGCCGAGCCGGTCCAGGGCCATGGAGAAGCCGCGTTCGGTCTCGGTGTCGCGCCAGGCGTCGGCCTTGCGGACGATCTCCTCCATCTCCCCCGGGGTGAGGGCGGCGTGGCGGCGGACCCGGCAGGTGGCGCCGGTGCGGCGGACCCGGTGCACGGCCTGCCGGGTGACCCGCATGTCGCGGCCGTCGAGGTCGAAGCCCGGGACGTGCAGGATCGCCTCGTCGCCCAGCTGGAGGGCGCCGAGTCCGGCGCGGGCGTAGGCGCGGGCGCCGTCCTCGGAGGCTCCCATCACGGCGGGCGCCCAGGCGTACCGGCGGGCCATGTCCAGCCAGGCGGCGATGGCCGGCGGCCAGGCCTCCGGGTCGCCGACGGGGTCGCCGCTGGCCAGGCAGACGCCGGCCTCGACGCGGTAGGTGACGGCGGCCTTGCCGCTGGGCGAGAAGACGACGGCCTTGTCGCGCCGGGTGGCGAAGTAGCCGAGGGAGTCCCGGTCGCCGTACGCGGTGAGCAGGGCGCGGATGCGGGCCTCCTCGTCGCCGTGCAGGGCGGCTTCCAGACGCTGGGAGCGGAACAGCGTGGCCGCCGCGTTGAGCAGGGCCAGGGCACCGAGCAGGCCGAGCGCGAAGGTGACCCGGCGCGGCGGCCGGCCGTCGAAGGAGCTGTTGGAGACCAGCCCGCCGCACACCCGGTCGGCCGCCCAGGCGAGGTGCTGGCCCGCCGGGAGGGTGCCCGGGAACAGCAGCACCAGTCCCCAGCCGAGCAGGATCGCCACGGCCAGCCCGGCCAGCAGCACGGTGAGCGCCTGACGCACGGCACCGCGGCGGGAGGCGGCGTAGAACTCCCGGCGGGCCGTCAGCAGCAGGAGCAGCAGCAGCGCGCACAGCACGAGGGACGGCAGTGACTCGGCGTACAGGCCGGCGGCCGCGGCGAGCGCGTCGGTGAGGACGAGCAGTCCGAGGTAGACGACGACCAGCCACCAGGCGACCTTCTTGCGGGCGGCGGTGGCGCCGGCCAGCAGGAACAGGAAGACGGCGTAGGCCAGGTTGGCGCTGATGGGGACGAGGAGCAGGTCGAGGGTGCGGACGACCGGGCGGAGCAGGCGGCGCAGGGGCGGGATGAACGCGAGCAGGGCGCACAGCAGGCCGAGGGCGGCGAAGAGGGCCCCGAAGGCCTCCGGGACCCGGCCGAGGTGCCCGCCGGCGGGCGGGCGGGGCGGGGCCGTGGCGCCCCTCCGTGCGACGGGCTCGGCGCTGGCGGTCATGGTTCCGACTGTAGGAAGGGGCGGCACGGCCCGCGCGTCGAGCGGCCGGCGGTGCCCGGCGGGCGGACCGGGCACGGGGCCCCGCGTCCCGGGGGGAGGGGGCGGTTCCGATAGCCTCACGGCCGTGACGGAACAGCACGAACGGCGTTCGCACCAGTTCGAGCGGGGCACGGACGGTCCCAAGGTCGTCCTGGTCGGGGTGGACGGCTCGGAGTCCTCGATGCGTGCCGCCGCGTACGCGGGTGGACTTGCCCGGCGCCAGCACGCGCTGCTCGCGGTGGTGTACGTGCAGCCGGTGCTCGCGGCCGGCGCGGCGCTCGGGGCACCGGTGGCGGACACCACCGACGAGATCGCCGACGAGCTGGTGGCGCAGATCCGGGCGGCCGCCGAGCGGGTCAAGGGGATATTCGACCTGCGCTGGGAGTTCCACACCTTCCGCGGCGACCCGTACAACGGTCTGGTGACGGCGGCCGACGAGCTGAAGGCGGACGCGGTGGTGGTGGGCGCCTCGGAGCAGGCCGGGCACCGGATCATCGGTTCGGTGGCGGTCCGGCTGGTGAAGGCGGGACGCTGGCCGGTGACGGTCGTACCGTAGCCGCGCGGGAGCGGGGCAGCGGCGACGGGGTGGCGCCCCCGCCGCCTGGCCGGTGACCGGCGAGGCCACCACCGCCGCACTCGCCCGGTGCTCGCCGCCGAGCGCCTGCCCGCACTCCGGCCGACGGGTCGAACACGCCCCCGCAGGTGATCGGGCCCAGCTCGAGCGCCGCCACCAGGCTTCCGGGGCGCACGGCCGGCGGGGCGGGCGCGCGCGGGGCCGCGCCGGCCGTCGGCGGGGGCGTACCCGCCGCACCCGCGCGAGCCGCCGCCGGCCGCCGGGTGGCTCGCGCGCGGGGTGGGTACTGGGCCGTGCGTGGACTCCGGCCCGGGCCGAGCGTGGCGTCTTCCCTGCGGGGCGGCCCTGCGCCATCATGATCCGCCGTCAGCCGTTTGCTGTCGGCGAAGAGGTGAGGCGCATGGACAAGCTCCGCGCGGGTGAAGGCATTCTCCGCCGCAAACCCATCGAACACATCGAGGACACCGAGGTCACCGAGGGCCCCCGGCTGGAGAGGACGCTCGGGCTGTGGCAGCTCACCGCGATCGGGGTCGGCGGCATCATCGGCGCGGGCATCTTCACCCTCGCCGGTACGGTGGCCAACGGCACGGCCGGGCCCGCGGTGGTGATCTCCTTCCTGATCGCCGGTCTCGCGAGCGCCTGCGCGGCCCTGTCGTACGCCGAGTTCGCCGGGATGATCCCGAAGGCCGGTTCGGCGTACACGTACGGCTACGCGGTGCTCGGCGAGTTCGCGGGCTGGTTCATCGGCTGGGACCTGCTGCTGGAGTACACCGCGATCGTGGCGGTGGTCGCCATCGGCATCTCCGGTTACTTCGGCTTCCTGGTGACGGACATGGGCGCGCAGCTGCCGGACTGGATGCTGGGCGCGCCCGGCACCGGGCAGGGGCACCGCGTCGACCTGTTCGCGGCGGTGCTGTGCCTGCTCATCGCCTGGCTGCTGAACCTGGGCATGCGCAGCGCGGCCCGCTTCGAGACCTTCGTGGTGGCCCTGAAGGTGCTGGTGGTGCTGCTGGTGATCGGCGTGGGAGCGTTCCACATCAACACCGAGAACTACCACCCGTTCTTCCCGTACGGCGTCAGCGGCGCGTTCGACGGCGCGGCGCTCGTGTTCTTCGCGGTGTTCGGTTACGACGCGATGTCCACGGCGGCCGAGGAGTCGAAGGACGCGCAGCGGCACATGCCGAGGGCGATCATCTACTCGCTGGCGATCTCGATGGTGCTGTACGTGGCGGCCTGTCTGGTGCTGACGGGCATGCAGAACTACCAGCAGATCGACAAGGAGAGCGGTTTCTCGACGGCGTTCAAGTCGGTCGGCCTCGGCGCGCTCGCGGACGTGATCGCGGTCGGGGCGATCATCGGCATCCTCACCGTGATGTTCACCTTCATGCTGGGCGTGACCCGCGTCTGGTTCTCCATGTCCCGGGACGGGCTGCTGCCGCGCTGGTTCGCCAAGACGCACCCCACCCGGCACGTGCCGACCCGGGTCACCTGGATCGTCGGGGTGGCCTCGGCCGTCATCGCCGGGTTCCTCCCGATCAGCGAGGTGGCCGAACTGACCAACATCGGCATCCTGCTGGCCTTCGTGGTGGTGTGCGCGGCGGTGATCGTGCTGCGCTACCGGCGGCCGGAGCTGCCGCGCGCCTTCCGCACCCCGTGGATGCCGTTCCTGCCCGCCCTGGGCATCCTCTTCTCCGTGTGGCTGGTCACGCGCCTCCAGTGGCAGACCTGGGTCCGGTTCGTGGTGTGGTTCGTGATCGGCTGCGTGATCTACTTCGGCTACTCCTACCGGCATTCGGCGCTCGCCGCGCGGCGGTCCGCCGAGTGATCACTCGGCCATGACCAGGCCGTCCTGGCCGGCTCCGCGGCTGAGCACCACGTCCCGGATCCGGTCGCGCACCCCTTCGAGGTCGGCGCCCTGGGCGACGGCCCGGTCGAGGTCGACGACCCGGCCGGCGTCGAGGTCGTAGAGCTGCGGGACGAACTCGGCCTTGGTGACCCGCCAGGCCTCGCCCGGCCGGTCGGGCGGGGCGAAGGTGAAGCGGCCGAGCGTGGACTCGTTGCCCCGCGGGTCCTGGGCACCCTCGCGGTTGTACATCTCGCCGGCGATCTGGTCGCCCATGCCGTAGATCACCCAGGTGCCGTTGACCTTCTCGTACGCCTGCGGGACGTGGGCATGGGTGCCGAGGATCAGGTCGATGTCCGGGCGGCCGGCGGTGGCGGAGGCGGTGAGCCGCTGGGCGAGGGTGAGCTGGAGCCGGTCGGGTTCGTCCTGCCATTCGGTGCCCCAGTTCACGGAGAGCACGACCACGTCGGCGCCGGCCCGCCGGGCGGCGCGGGCGTCGGCGATGATCCGGTCCGCGTCGATCATGTTGACCGCCCAGGGCGCGCCGTGCGGCAGTGCCTTGCCGTTGGTGCCGAGGGTGTACGACAGGTGGGCGACCTTGGCCGGACCCGCCCGCAGGAGCGTCACAGAGCGGGCCTCGGCCTCGCTGCGGGCGGTTCCGGCGTGCCGCAGGCCGGCCGCGTCCAGGGCGTCCAGGGTGCGCCGGATGCCGGCGGTGCCGTCGTCCAGGGCGTGGTTGGAGGCGGTGGAGCAGCCGTCGTAGCCGGTGGCGGCGAGACCCTTGGCGATCTGCGGCGGGGACCTGAAGGCCGGGTAGCCGGTGTAGGCGCCCTTGACGCCGTAGACGGTCTCCATGTGGCACAGCGCCAGGTCGGCGTGCGACACCAGTGGTGCGACGCCGGAGAGCATCGGGCGGAAGTCGTGGCCGTTGCCGCCGGCGTCGTAGGAGGCCCGCTCGATGACGGAGGTGTGCGGCAGGACGTCTCCGGAGGCGACGAGGGTGAACCCGCGGGCCGCGGAGGGCGCCGGGCGCCCCTGCTGCGGGCCGGGGTCCTGCCGGTTGTGGTTCTGGCAGGCGGCCGCCGCCGTGAGAACGGCGGTCAGGGCCAGGGCCACCTGCTGTCTGCGTCCGATCATCAACTCACCCCAGGATTGTCGTATATGCAGACAAGGCCGTGACGGCATATGGGTATGAATCTGATGTACCGGATAAACAGTCCGGGGCCTCTGATTAGCCCGTCCGGTGCCGCATGGACCACTCGTCCGACCGTTCGCCGACGCGATCGACCGTCCGTCGCACAATCGGGTCCACCCCCTGTCCGCCGGCCGGGCCCTGCGCTGCCATACGGCCATGACGGCCGGAACCTCACTCACCCACGGGACGACGACCGCCGGGCACGAGCTGGCCGCGCTCCAGCGCGAGCACGGCGGTCCCCTGTTCGCCCTGCTGCTCAGACTCTGCGACGGGGACCGGCAGCGCGCCGAGGACCTCGTCCAGGAGACCCTGGTACGCGCCTGGCAGCATCCCGAGGCGCTGCACGCCGAGGGCTTCGACTCCGTACGGCCCTGGCTGCTGACCGTCGCGCGGCGGCTCGCCATCGACGCGCGGCGGGCCCGGCGGGCCCGGCCGCCCGAGGTCGGCGACGCGGTCCCCGAGGACGCGCGGGTGACCGCCGACCACGCCGAGCGGGCCGCCGCGATGCTCGACGTCCGGGAGGCTGTGAAGACACTCACGCCGGAGCACCGTGACGTCCTGGTACTCGTGTACTTCCACGGGGCCAGCGTGGCGGAAGCGGCGCAGACCCTGGGGATCCCACCCGGTACCGTGAAGTCCCGCGCCTTTTACGCACTGCGCGCCCTGCGCCGGGTCCTTCCCGGTTACACGGCCGACCTGCGGTGAAACCGGAAGTCCGGTCAAGGCTCGGCAAAGCGCCTTGCTGCCGGACCCCCTTCGGGCATGGGCTGTCCTCATCCGCGTTCCGAGCGGGGGCCGGGCCGGGGAGGTTCCGGGCCCCGGAGGTCGGGCGGCGCGCACGCACCGGAGGAAGGGCAGGAAGGGATGCAGCACAGGGGTCACGAGAGCAGGGACGGTACCGACGACGGTGAACTGACCGTCCCCATGGCCTGGTTGTACGCCGAGTACATCGCCGACGAGCTGCTGCGCACCGGCGATCTGATGCCGCCGACGTCCTTCGAGTTCCGGGCCGGCCGGGACGCGCTGGCGCTGACCGTGTTCCTGTCCGACACCGACGGCGAGCTCTCCGGCATCCGGGTGATCTCGCAGCTGGAGAACTGGCTGTCGCTGACCGCCTACGACCAGCCGTGGCAGGAGTGGGTGCGGGCCCGCATGGCCGAGCTGGCCGAGCGGGCGGCCGGTTCCGACGCCTCCTGCCCCGATCTGGCGCTGGCGGCGGACGCCTGGCGCTGGCTGGAGGAGACCGAGCTGCTCGCGCCCGATCTGGACGCCGTGCCGGGCGGTGGTGCGGTGTCCGGCGAGGACGACGGGCCCAAGGTGTGGACGCCGGCCTGGCGGCTCGGACTGCCCCTCGGGCACCTCGCGATCCACCTCTTCTGAACCGACCGGAATTCACACCAATCCGCGGGCCGGACCGCTCCGAATCCCCTGTCCGCGATTCTGTGCGCGGCTTGAGTGATTCGGCGGTGGGCTGCGTACGGGTGGGAGCAAGGAGTAACCCCACCCGCACCCATAGGCACGAGGATTCGGCATGAGGTCCCTGGAAAGGCATCGCGACGTCGGCGCGTACGCGCTCGGCGTGCTGGACGAGGCGGAGGCCTTCCGCTTCGAGGATCACCTCATGGAGTGCCCCCAGTGCGCGGCACACGTGACCGGGTTCGGGCCCACGGCCCGGCAGCTGCTGCTGTACCGGCGAGCCACACCGCGCTTCGTGCACCCCATGACGCGGCCCGGCCCGCGGCTGCTGGAGCGGCTGCTGGGCGAGCTGGCGCAGCGGCACCGGGCGCGGCGGCGCCGGCTGCTGTACGGCCTGGCCGCCTCGGTGGCGCTGGCCGTGGCGGGCCCGGGGATCGTGGCCTTCGCCGGCCACGGGGAACCGGCCGCGCACATCATGGCGGCGACCGATCCGGACACCGGGGTGTGGGCGCGGGTCACCTCGGCGGACGCGGACTGGGGCAGCGATCTGCGGCTCGAGATCAGGGACGGCTCCGGGCGGCACACCTGCCGGCTGGTCGCGGTCGGCCGCGACGGCACCGAGCAGGTCGTCGCCGGCTGGACGAATCCCGGTGACGGCAGCCGGCCCACGAGCGCGATGGGCGCCGCCGCGCTGCACCCCGGCCAGATCGCCCGGTACGAGGTCCGCACGGACGACGGCAAGCGGCTGGTCACCGTCGCCGCGCGATGACGGCGCCGGGCCCCGGCGGCCGGTGCGGGCGGGGCGGCCTCACTTCAGCAGTCGGGACAGCCGGCGGTCGGCGAGGGGCTTGCCGCCCGTCTGGCAGGTGGGGCAGTACTGGAGCGAGGAGTCGCTGAAGGACACCTCGCGGATGGTGTCGCCGCACACCGGGCAGGGTTCGCCGGTCCGGCCGTGCACGCGCAGACCGCTCCTCTTCTCCGACTTCAGGCGCCCGGCGGCCACACCCCTGGAGCGCTCGACCGCTTCGGCGAGCGTGCCGCGCAGGGCCTCGTACAGCCGGTGGGTCTCCTCCGGGGTGAGGGACGCGGCGAGCTTGAACGGGGACATCCGCGCGGCGTGCAGGACCTCGTCGCTGTAGGCGTTGCCGACGCCCGCGATCAGCGACTGGTCGCGCAGGGCGCCCTTCAGCTGCCGCCGTTCGTCCGCCAGCAGCGCGGCGAAGCGGTCCTCGTCGAAGTCGTCGGCGAGCGGGTCCGGGCCGAGGCGGGCGATGCCCTCCACCTCGCGCGGGTCGCGGACGACGTACACGGCGAGGCGTTTTTGGGTACCGGCCTCGGTGAGGTCGAAGCCCTCACCCGTCTCCAGCGCGACGCGCAGCGCGAGCGGGCCCTTGCCGGGCCTCGGCGGGCCGTCCGGCATCCGGTCCCTCCAGTGCAGCCAGCCGGCGCGGGCCAGATGGGTGACCAGGTGCAGTCCGGTGTCCGTCCCGATGTCCAGGAACTTGCCGTGCCGGCGCACGGCCGTCACCTGGGCACCCTCGACGGCGGTGACCGGAGGGTCGTACGTCTTCAGGACGCTGACGGCGACCGGCAGCACACGCACCATCCGCAGGCCGACCAGGTGCTCGGTGAGGAAGTCCGTCAGCGCTTCTACCTCGGGCAGTTCCGGCATACGTCCAGAGTGCCATCCGGTGCCGACAACGCCCTGCGCTGCGCCGGGCCGGCCACTACGGTATCCGGAACTCGCACCACACCGCCTTGCCGCCGCCGCGAGCCTCCACGCCCCACACGTCGGCGAGCCGGTCCACCAGCAGCAGACCGCGGCCGGAGACGCCCTGCTCCCCCGCCTCCCGGCGGCGCGGCAGGGCGCTGGAGGAGTCCTCCACCTCGATGCGCAGCCTGTGGTCGCTGCCGTCCAGGGCCCGCAGGGTGACGATCGCGGAGCCCTCGGTGTGGATCAGCGCGTTGGTGATCAGCTCGTCGGCGACCAGCTCGATCTCGTCGGCGCGGTCGCGGGCGCCCCAGGCGCGGACCGCGGCCCGGATCATGTGCCGGGCCTGGATGAGGGCCTCCGCGTCGCCGGGCGCCACATGCTGCCGGAGCCGGCCGCAGGCGCGCGCGGCATCGGGGACGCGGCGGCGCAGCAGGAGCAGGGCCACGTCGTCGTCGCCGGCCTGCTCCTCGGCCAGCCGGATCAGCCGGTCGGCGAGGTCGCGTACCTCGTCCGGGCCGTTCCCGATGAGCGTGGCGAGGCCGCGCATGCTGTCGTCGAGATCGGTGCCGGGTTGCTCGACGAGTCCGTCGGTGCACAGCAGCAGGGTGTGCCCGGGGTCCAGTTCGAGGGTGGAGACGGGGTACTCCAGCCGCCCGAACTCGGCGGACAGGCCGAGCGGCAGTCCGCCCTCGACGGGGACCCGGTCGCAGGTGCCGTCGTTGCGCCGGACCAGCGGGTCGATGTGTCCGGCGCGGACCATCTGGATGACGCCGGTGGCCAGGTCGGCCTGGGCGTACAGGCAGGTGGCGAAGCGGTCGGTGTCGAGTTCGTGGAGGAAGACGGAGGCGCGGGCCATCACGGTGGCCGGGGTGTGGCCCTCGGCGGCGTAGGCGCGCAGCACGATCCGCAGCTGGCCCATGACGGCCGCGGCGTGCGTGTCGTGGCCCTGGACGTCACCGATGACCGCGCCGACCCGGCCTCCCCCGGGCAGCGGGATGACGTCGTACCAGTCGCCGCCGATGTCCCGGCCGAGCGCGGCCGAGCGGTAGCGGACCGCGATGTCGGCGCCGCGGACGCGGGGGATGGTGCGGGGCAGCATGGCCTGCTGGAGGCCCTGGGCGAGGTCCTTCTCCTGCTCGTAGAGCCTGGCCCGCATGAGGCTCTGCGCGATGCTGCTGCCGAGCGCGACGAGGACGGCGCGCTCCTCGGCGGAGAAGCCCCGCCGGTCGTCGTAGAGCAGACCCATCGCACCGATCGGCCGGGCCTGGGCGATCAGGGGCAGGTAGACGGCCGAGGTGATGTGCAGGTCGTGGAGGTGCGGCCAGAGGATCGGGTAGCTCTCGGCGAACTCCTCCGGCGACTCGATGAACCGGGGGCTGAGTGTGCGGACGACCTCGCTCATCGGGTACGGCTCGTCGATCCGGGTGACGCGGGTGCCGGGGACGAAGCTGCCCGCGGGGCCCTCGGCGACCAGCCGGATGCGGCCGGCCTCCACCAGGCCCATCACGAGGCTGGCCGCGCCGAGGTGACGGACGCCGTGGGTGTCCTTGAGGACGTCGATGACGTCCTGGATGCTGCGGGCGTGGGCGAGGGCGGCGGAAATGACCTGGACGACGCCGGTCTGCTGCCGGAAGGCCTCGTGCTGGGCGGCCCGGTGACTGCATGCCTCGCTGTCGGCGAGTTCCTCGGTGGCGTCCCGGACGATCCCGACGACCCGGCGGGGGCGGCCCGAGTCGTCACGCCGGATGTAGCCCTGGGTGTGTGTCCAGCGCGAGGTGCCGTCGCGGCAGCGGATGCGGAAGTAGACGCCGTAGTTCTCGCTGCCGTCCTTGATGGCCCGGGAGACCACCGCGTCGAGCCGGGCGGCCTCCGGCGGCGGCACCCGCAGGGCCAGGGTCTCCGGGCGGTCGTCGTACTCCTCGGGCAGCAGGTCGAACACCTTGAAGGCCTGGGCGTCCATGTGGAACAGACCGGCGTCCAGGTCCCAGTCGAAGCTGCCCATGCGGTTGAGCGCCAGGATCGGGTCCGGGTGGGCGGGCCAGTCCTGCGGGAGTGACAAGGCGCTCGCTCCCCGATCAGCCATGGGCCCACTTTGTCAGCATTTGCCTGATTCTTCGACTGCGGCCCAGGTCCGGTCCGGCCACCGGGCGCCCGGAGCACCTCGGGCGACGCCGCCCGCGGTGCCACCGGTGCGCCGTCTGCTGCCGCCCGGGGCGTCACGCGTACGCCGCCTGCCGCTGCCGCACCCGTGTCACCGGACCGTCCCGGCGCCGCCCCCGAGCCGCCGGGCGGCGGCGCCTGAGCCCGGGGGTCGGCCGGTGGGCGGGAAGCCGGTGCGGTCGGGGCCTGGGTTCGCGGAGCCGGTGCGGTCGGGGTCGGGTCCGGTCGGGCTCACCGTGGCCGACGGGGGCGGGGACACGACCCGGTCGCGGCCGACGTCCTGGCCGGTCCGGCGTTCGATCCAGACGCGGGCGTCGACGTCGACGATCGTGATGCTGGTGACGGTCCGGGGTGCCGGGGCCACCGCGATGACCTGGCTCGGCCGGTAACCGGGCCAGGCGGCACCACGGGCGTCCACACCGTCGTGGGCCGCCGTGGGCGCCTTCAGCGGGTTGCCGCAGGCGCAGCGCACCCGGGGCATGCCGCGGTCGTCGACCAGGACGGCGGTGCCCGCCTGGAGCACGGCCTGGTACCCGGCCGCCCGCCGGTCGCGGTAGGCGTGACTGGTGACCCGGGTGTCCCGGCGCAGCGCGACCGGGGTCAGGCCGCGCAGATAGCCGGGCAGGGCGGACGCCGGGACGCCCACCGCGTGGGCGAAGGCGCCCGCTCTGCCCCGGTCCGCGGTGAGGGAGCCGATGTGCCGCTCGACGTCGCAGCCGGCGACGTGGGGGGTGCCCCGGTACAGGCCGGGTGTCGCCCCGGACAGGGTGTGCGCCGCGGGCAGCGGGACCAGGGGCCGCCCGCCCGTCGGCACGGCGGACGGGGGCGGCGCGGAGGAGAGCGGCGCGGACGGGGCCGGCGCCGACGGGAGCCGCATCATGGTGCCGGGCCGGTCGGGTGCCGGGCCGGTGGCGGCGGTGGCCGGGGCGCCGGTGCGGGCAGCGGGGCTGGAAGCGGTGGTGGCCGTGGGCTCCGACGCGGACTCGGTGAAGGGCTCGGGACCGCGGTCGGTGGCGGCCTGGAGGTAGACCGCCTCGCCCACCCGGTCCTGCTTGACGCCGATGCCCGCGCAGCCCGCGGCGAGGAGTGCGGCCGGAAGCACGCAGGCCGTGACGATGGATCGGGGAGGTATCCGCACCGTACACTCCGCATCACTCCGGGTAGTTCCTTCCTATTGTTGGCATTGCCCGCGTTCGACTGGCAACTCGGGGAACATCGTCGTGAGAGCGGCACCGGTGTCGCCGCACGGGAGGGCGCGCACAGCCGTGGACTGGTTCAGCGCATCCGGCTACTGGCTGAGCCGGCTGGTCTTCCAGCGGGCTCTGGCCGCCGTGTACCTGGTCGCGTTCCTTTCGGCGGCCCTCCAGTTCCGGGCCCTGCTGGGTGAGCGCGGCATGCTGCCGATCCCCCGCTTCACGGCCCGGGTCCGCTTCCGGCGCGCCCCGAGCCTGTTCCAGCTGCACTACTCCGACCGGTTCTTCGCGGCCTGCGCGTGGACGGGCTGTGCGGTGTCGGTGGCCCTGCTCGCCGGGGCGGACTCCGCGGTGCCGCTGTGGGCGGGGATCCTGCTGTGGCTGGTGCCGTGGGCGCTGTATCTGTCGATCGTCAACGTGGGCCAGACGTGGTACGCGTTCGGCTGGGAGTCGCTGCTGCTGGAGACGGGCTTCCTGGCCGCGTTCCTCGGCAACGACGAGGTGGCGCCGCCCGTCGTCGTGCTGTTCCTGCTGCGCTGGATCCTGTTCCGGGTGGAGTTCGGCGCCGGGCTGATCAAGCTGCGCGGCGACGCGTGCTGGCGGCAGCTGACCTGTCTGTACTACCACCACGAGACGCAGCCGATGCCGGGGCCGCTGAGCTGGTTCTTCCACCATCTGCCGGGGCCCCTGCACCGGGCGGAGGCCGCCGCCAACCACGTCACCCAACTGGTCGTACCGTTCCTGCTCTTCACTCCGCAGCCGGTGGCCTCGGCCGCGGCGGCCCTGATGATCGTCACCCAGCTGTGGCTGGTGCTGTCCGGAAACTTCTCCTGGCTGAACTGGATCACGATCGTGCTGGCCCTGTCCGCGCTGTGGCTGCCGGCGTCCGCGCCGTCCGTGAGTCCGGCACCGCTGTGGTACGAGGTGCTGGTGCTCGCGGTCGCCGTGCTGCTGCTGTTCCTGAGCCACCGCCCGGTGGTGAACATGGTCTCCCGCCGCCAGGTCATGAACCGCTCATTCGACCCGCTGCACCTGGTGAACACGTACGGGGCGTTCGGCAGCGTCAGCCGGGTCCGTTACGAGGTGGTGGTCGAGGGCACGCTGGACGGCAGCCCGCGCGAGGACGCGGACTGGCGGGAGTACGCGTTCCGCGGCAAGCCCGGCGATCCGCGGCACTGGCCGCGCCAGTTCGCCCCGTACCATCTGCGCCTGGACTGGCTGATGTGGTTCGCGGCGCTGTCCCCCGGCTACGCCGGGGAGTGGTTCGGCGGCCTGGTGGAACGCCTGCTGGAGAACGACCGTGACACGCTCAGGCTGCTCCGCCGCTCCCCGTTCCCGCCGGACACCCCGCCCCGCTACGTCCGCGCCCGGCTGTTCCGGTACCGCTACACGAGCCTTCGGGAGTGGCGGGAGACGGGGGCGTGCTGGGAGCGGACGTACGTGCGGGAGTATCTGCCGCCCACGCGGCTGGCCGGGGCGGTGCGGAGCCCGTAGACGCGCCGTGCGGTGCCCCCGAAGAGCGCCGTGCGCTCCGCCTCCCCCAGCTCGGCGGTGAGCTCCCGGGTGAGGCGGTGCACTTCGCCGTACGGCCGCACCGGCGTGCACACCGGGCAGTCCGAGCCGGACATCAGCCGGCCGGGGCCGAAGGCGTCCAGGGCCGTGTCGGTGTACGGGCGCAGCGGTGACCGTCCGGACGAGAACGGTACGGTCGACTCCCGCGGCCCGGGCCTCGCGTTCGAGGCCGGCGGCGCCGAAGTTCCGCCGCAGCGGCCGGAGTCCGGGATGTGGAGCCAGTCCTGGTCGCGGACGGGCAGATCCCGGACGTGGTGGTGCGCGTCGACGGTGACGGCGGCTCCCGGACGTCGGACGGTTCGAAGCCGGCCTGAGCCAGAACGCTCGCCACGGCCGGGTGCGCGGCGCAGAAGGCCAGGGCGGCGCCGCGCAGGGTGATGCCGTGCCGCTCCGCCACCGCCTTCAGCCGCAGGGCGCGGTCCAGCAGGTCCTGTGACGCCGGCGTGTAGTTGTACGTCGACCTCGGGGTGGGATCGTCCAGCAGACCGGAGTTGAAGGGGCCGCCGATGACGACGGACACCCCGCGCCGGGCGGCCTCGGGCAGCAGCTCGGCCGCCGCGCTCTGGTCGAGCCGGGTGTAGCGGCCCGTCCCGCTCGCGCGAGGTGGGAAAACGGATGTCGTGGGTGTCGACCGCGGTGACGCGGGCAGGGGCGTGGGGCACGGAGGCCCTTTCCGGTGACGGTGGTGGCGGCTTGCGGTTCTCCGTAGGGGCGACGGCGAGCGGATTTATCAGACCACCGGGGTGGCAGAACAGCATCTTGCGGGGGAAAGAGCGCGGCGTCGGCGTGCAGTGGTCGGACCACTGGGCTGGCTAGACTGCGACGCACCCGGTGACTGGAGGACTGGCGTGGACGAGGCGGCCCCGCAGAAGGGCACGGTGACCCAGCGCGCCATCGACGAGATCAAGGCGATGATCGCCGAGGGCCGGCTGGAGCCGGGCCAGCGGCTGCCGACCGAGCGTGAACTCGCCGTCCGGCTGGGCATGTCGCGCAGCTCGACACGGGAGGCGATCCGCGCCCTGACGGTCCTCGGCGTCCTTCAGGCCCGCCACGGCTCGGGGATCTACGTCACCGCGCTGGAGGCCGGTGACCTGCTGGAGACCTTCGGGGTGGTCGCGGGCCTGTCCCGGGGGCCGCGGCTGGTGGAGCTGCTGGAGGTGCGCCGGAGCCTGGAGGCGACGGCGACCGCGCTGGCCGCCGCACGGATCACCGACGAGCAACTGATCGCGGTGGAGCAGCACTTGACGGCGATGAACGCCACCGAGGACCCCGAGGAGGTCCTCACCCACGATCTCGCCTTCCACCGCGAGATCGCCTCGGCCGCGGGCAACGAGACCATGGCCGCCCTCCTGGACGGCCTGTCCTCACGCACCTTCCGCGCCCGCGTCCGGCGCGGTCACCAGGAGGACGGCGCCCTCGCCCGCACCCGCCGCGAGCACGCCGCCATCCACCGCGCCCTCGCCGCCCGCGACCCGGAGGCGGCACGGGCGGCGGCCACGGCCCACGTCGGCGGGGTGGAGCAGTGGCTGCGCTCCCAGCTCGACGGCTGACCCCGCACGGGTCCCCGACGCGAACGGGCCGCAACCCGGCTCGCACGGCCGGCGTCGCACGGTCTCCCGTCAGCTCCTGCGCAGCCGCAGCGTCATCAGCTCGAACGGCCGCAGCCGTACGGTGATCCGCTCACCCTCGCGCACCGGGGGCCGTCCGTCACCGCCCGGCCGTTCCAGCAGGTCCGTCACCGTGACGTCCGCGACCCCGAAGCCCGCGGTGAGGGTGGCGCGGGCCCTGCCGCCGTGGGCCTCGTGGAAGCGGACGACGACGTCCCCGCTGCCGTCGTCGGCGAGTTTCACGGCCGTGACGACCACCGCGTCGTCATCCACCGTGACCAGTGGGGCGACCGCGCGGGCGCCCGTCGCGCGCCGTTCCGGCAGGTTGATCCGCCAGCCCTCGCGGACCGCGTCGGCGATCGAGGCGCCGGGGACCAGGGCGTGCCGGAACCGGTGGACGCCCTGGTCGGTCTCCGGGTCGGGGAAGTGCGGGGCGCGCAGCAGCGACACCCGGACCGTCGTCGTCGTACCGCGGTCACCGTCGGTGCGGACCGTGCGGGTCACGTCATGGCCGTACGTCGAGTCGTTGACGACCGCCACGCCCCAGCCGGGCTCCTCCAGGTGCACGAAGCGGTGGTTGCAGGCCTCGAACCTCGCCGCCTCCCAGGAGGTGTTGGTGTGCGTGGGACGGTGGACGTGCCCGAACTGCGTCTCGGCGGCGTAGCGTTCGGCACGCACGTCCAGCGGGAAGGCCAGCTTGAGGAACTTCTCCGTCTCGTGCCAGTCGACCTCGGTGTCGATGAGCAGCCGCCGCTCCCCCGGTGGCAGGGACAGCACCTGGGTGACGCGGGACGCGCCGAAGGTCCGCACGACCCGCACCGACGTCCCGTCCGGGCCGGCCGTGACCGACTCGGCGTCGGTGAGGTCGGTGACGGTGTTGCGGTAGAAGGCGTCGACGTCCCAGGCGTCCCACATGTTCGGGAAGTCCGGGTGCAGCTGGAGGAGGTTCGCGGCGGCTCCGGGGGCGATCGACTCGCGGTCGGCTCCGGGGTCGTGGGCGGAGACGATCAGCCCCCGGGCGTCGACGGCGATCCGCAGCAGGCCGTTGTCCAGGACGAACCCGCCGCCCTCGCGGGCTGCCGCCGTCGTGCCGCCGGTGACGGCCGGGGTGGCGCCGCCGCCCGCCGGGACGCCGTGGCGGGTGTGCGGGGCCGCGTTGAAGAGCAGCGGGAGGGTGCCGTCACCGGCCAGCGCACGCTGGGCGGACTCGATGACCGCGGTCAGCTCGGCGGCCAGACGTTCGTACGTCGCCCGGGCCTCGCGGTGCACCCAGGCGATGGACGAGCCGGGCAGGATGTCGTGGAACTGGTGCAGCAGGACCGTCTTCCAGATGCGGTCCAGTTCCTCGTACGGGTAGGGGAATCCGACGCGCACCGCGGCGGTCGCGGCCCACAGTTCGGCTTCGCGCAGCAGGTGTTCGCTGCGCCGGTTGCCCTGCTTGGTGCGGGCCTGGCTGGTGAGGGTGGCGCGGTGCAGTTCGAGGTACAGCTCGCCCACCCAGACGGGTGGTGCGGGGTACTCGGCCTCGGCCTTCTCGAAGAAGGCGCGCGGGGTCTCCCACGCGACGGTCGCGGAGCCTTCGAGGTCGCGCAGCCGGGCCGCCCTGGCGACCATCTCGCGGGTCGTGCCGCCCCCACCGTCGCCCCAGCCCGTGGGCGCGAGGGAGTGCCGGGCCCTGCCCTTCTCCTTGAAGTTGCGGGCCGCGTGGGCGATCTCGCCGCCCTTCATCGAGCAGGTGTAGGTGTCGACGGGCGGGAAGTGGGTGAAGATCCGGGTGCCGTCGATGCCCTCCCACCAGAACGTGTGATGGGGGAAGCTGTTCGTCTGCGACCAGGAGATCTTCTGCGTCAGCAGCCACCGGGAGCCGGCCGCCCTGATGATCTGCGGCAGGCCCGCGGCGAAGCCGAACGTGTCCGGCAGCCAGGCCTCCTGGTTCTCGATGCCGAACTCCTCGAGGAAGAACCGCTTGCCGTGCACGAACTGCCGGGCCATCGCCTCCGAGCCGGGCATGTTGGTGTCCGACTCCACCCACATCCCGCCGGCCGGCACGAACCGCCCCTGAGCCACCGCCTTCCTCACCCGCGCCCACACCTCGGGCCGGTGCTCCTTCACCCAGGCCCACTGCTGCGCCTGCGACATGGCGAACACGAACTCCGGCTCGTCCTCGACGAGCGCGGTCATGTTCGCCGTCGTACGGGCCACCTTGCGGACGGTTTCCCGCAGCGGCCACAGCCAGGCCGAGTCGATGTGCGCGTGCCCGACGGCGCTGATCCGGTGCGCGGACGGCACGGCGGGAGCGGACAGCACCCCGGTCAGTCGCGCCCGCGCCCGGCCGGCGGTGCCGTTCACGTCCTGGAGGTCGACGGCGTCCAGGGCCTGTTCGACCGCGCGCAGGATGTCCCAGCGGCGCGCGGCGTCCACGGGCAGCTCGGCCATCAGCTCACCGAGCACCTCCAGGTCCTGCACCAGCTGCCAGACGTCCTCGTCGAACACGGCGAGATCCATGCGGGTGAGCGTGTACTGCGGCTCGTGCCCGGCCGTTTCCTTGTCACCGAGCGGGGTGGGCCGGAAAGGGTGGTGGTCCAGGATGACCGGGTTGGAGGCGGCCTCGATGTGCAGGCGCACCTCCTCGCCGCCCGCGACGGGTGTGCCGACGCGCACCCACTGGTTGCGCGGGTTGAGGCCCTTGACCGGGGTGCCGTCGGGCCGGTGGACCAGGCCCTCGCACTGGAATCCGGGCATGTTCTCGTCGAAGCCCAGGTCCAGCAGCGCCTCGACGGTCCTCCCGGCCCACGCCATGGGCACGGTCCCGGTCACCCGGAACCAGCTGGTGCCCCACGGCGCACCCCAGCGGGCGCCCACCTCGATCGGCTCGGGTTCGGCGGCGAGGCCTTCCGCGACCGGCACGGGCTCGTCGGGCGCGTGCCACACCGCGACCTGGAGCGGCACGGATTCGGGATACACGGCAGGGCGGATGCGTTCGGCGAGGACACGCCCGAGGCGGGCCTCCACCAGAGTGCGGTCGTCATGCATGGCGGGATACTCCGTTGCTGCGTCGGATACCGGGGCTGCGCGGGTTACCGGGGGTGCGTGACGGCCGCGGGGGCCGACGAGGTCTACAGCTCCCCTACGGCGCGCCCTTCGAACCGTGCCGCCCGTTCTCCCGTACCGCCCGGCCGGAGGGAGGACCGGGCCGCGCCGAAGCGGAACGGGACCGCCGGCCGGTCCCGCGCGGCGGACGGTCGCCCCGCCCTCTCGACGCACGGCACCCCGAGCGGGCAGAGTTCTCCCTGCCCGACTTCCGTACCGATCAGTAACGAGGAGCGCCCGTGAGCAGCTGGGCCGGCCGGACCGCTGTCGAGATCGCCGCCGCCGTCCGCGAGAAGCGGGTCACGCCCCGCGAGGTGGTGGCCGATCACCTCGCCCGGATCGACCGGCTCGACGGCCGGGTCGGCGCGTTCCGGAAGGTCCGGGCGCAGGCGGCGCTCGCCGAGGCCGACGCCGTGGCCTCCCGCGACGACCTGGACCGACTGCCACTCGCGGGCGTGCCCCTGGCGGTCAAGGACAACCTGGCGGTGCGCGGCGAGTCCCACCGCGACGGCTCCGTCGCCACCCCGGACACCCCGGCCCCCGAGGACCATGTCACGGTGGCCCGGCTGCGGGCGGCCGGCGCGGTGGTGGTGGGCCTGACGAACGTGCCGGAGCTGTGCGTGTTCGGCACCACGGAGGGCCCGTTCGGCACCGCCCGCAATCCGTGGGACCTCTCCCGGACCGCGGGCGGCTCCTCCGGCGGCAGCGCGGCGGCGGTCGCCGCGGGCCTGGTGCCGCTGGCACTCGGCAACGACGGTATGGGCTCGCTGCGCATCCCGGCCGCGAACTGCGGGCTGGTCACGCTGAAGCCGGGGCTCGGCGTGGTGCCTGCGGGGATCGGCAACGGTGACTGGTTCGGCATGTCGGAGAACGGCCCGCTGGCCACGACGGTCGGGGATCTGCGGCTGATGCTGGCCGTCCTCGCGGACGCGGTCTTCGAGCGCCGGGAGGAGCGGACACCCCGGAGGATCGCCGCCGCCGTGCGCAGCCCGCTCGCCGGGGTGAGGGTCGGCCGGCCGTACACGACCGCGGTGCGGGAGGCCGCCGGCGTGCTGGCGCGGGCCGGGCACCAGGTGCGGCGGGCCGAACCGCCGTACCCGCTGTCCCTGGGGGTGACGGCACTCCAGCACTGGACGGCCGGGACGGCGGTGGACGCCGAGGGCCTGGACCGGGGGCGGCTGGCCCGCCGGACCCGGGTGCACGCGACCGTGGGCCGCCGCTTCGTCGGCCCGGTCCGCACCGGCGACGCCCGCGAGCGGCTGCGCGCCCGGATGACCCCCTTCCTCACCGCGTACGACGTCCTGCTCACCCCGGCGCTGGCCCGCCGCTCCCCGCAGGCCGGGCCGTGGCACGAACGCGGCTGGCTGCGCAACGTCCTCGTCAACACCGCCTGTTCACCGTTCACTCCGCCGTGGAACCTGACGGGCTGGCCCGCGATGTCCGTCCCGTTCGGCACCCTGCCGTCCGGTGCCCCGTGCGCCGTCCAGCTGGTGGGCCGCCCGGGCACGGAGGGCGTCCTGCTGGAGCTGGCGCAGGAGCTGGAGGAACTGAGCCCGTGGCAGCGGACGGCCCCCGTGCCGGACCGGCCGGAGCGGAGGGCGGCACCGGGGGCCGCGGCCGTCGAGGAGGGGCGGTGAGGGGGTGGTGCGGCGGGTTCAGTCCAGCGCCCGGTACATGATGTGCAGCCCGACCCGGCCGTACCGGGGGTGTTCGTACGCCTCCGGGACGGTGCCGAGGACGGTGAAGCCGAGGGAGATCCAGAGCCCGACGGCGGGGTTCGTCTCGACCACGGCGTTGAAGACCATCGCACGGTAGCCGTGGATCCTGGCCTCGGCCAGGACGTGCTCGGCGAGGGCACGGCCGGTGCCCCGGCCGGCGTGGTCCGGGTCGACCATGAACCCGGCGTTGGCCACGCGGGCGGCGGGACCGCCGTAGTTGGGGGTGAGGTAGGCGGAGCCGACCACGGTTCCGGCCGGGTCCTCGGCGACGTAGACCCGCTTGGCCGGGTTCATCCACAGGGCGCGGGCGGCTTCCTCGGTGGTGTCCGGGTCCCAGGTGTAGGTTTCGGCGCCGGCGACGATCCGGTGCCAGAAAGGCCAGATGAGCGGCCAGTCCGCGGCCACGGCTTCTCTGATCGGCATGGGCGTGAGTCTGGCACGCCCATGCGTGCGGCGATCGCGACGGGTCCGGCCCGGGGGTCAGTCCACGCTCGGCAGGATGTGGGGCTCGGCGAGGTCGTCCTCGTAACCCGCGAGGCGGATCGGGGCGGACCGGGCCCACACGTCCAGGCTGCCGAGTTCTCCGGGCCGCCGGCCCGCGCGCTCCGGGCGTTCCTTGGGGCGCTGTTCGCGATTCGTCTTCTCCGGTGTCACCGCGCACTCCTTATGTGTCGGTCACCCTCGGGGCGTACCGGACGGTCTGCGCTCCGGCGTTCGACGCCCGTTCGGGTCTGGATGGAAGGCCAGTTCGGACGCGGTGGCGCCGGTATCCCAAGACGGAGCAGGCCGTTGTCGGCCGGCTCGCCCCAGGACGGACGATGGGTGTGGGTGGGACCCCTTGATGCTGTCCGTCCACCCCAGATTAACCAAATGAGCAGCCATCCGCTCGATAGGGAGTGGAAACATGGTGTAACCAATACGCTTCGTCCGGCTCCCAATGCCCCTCAATATGAGGCTTTTTGGAACAAAGCGCATCACTCGTGCGACGCGGTCAATCACTCACTCGGCCTATATCGGTGAACGCGTCGCCGAGGCGGCCGGCGACCGCCCGTCCGGACCTGGCGCAGTTCAGGCGCCGTTGGCCGGGTGGCAAGCTCCCCATGATCTGCTGGCGCGGCAACGGGCCGGCTCGCGAGAGGACTGACGCATGGAGCTGCGCAGCGTCGAGGAGCTGATGGATCTGCTGTACGCCGGTCCGCACCGGCACGCGCTGCGGACCGCGGCGCTGCTGCGGCGCGCCCGTCCCGCCGACAAGGAGCTTCAGGTGGCGGCCCTGGTGCACGGCATCGGGCCGTTGCTGGGCCCGGGCGACGAGGCGGCGCGGGCCCGCGGGGCGGCCTGGGCGGTGCGCTCCCTGCTCGGGGAACGGGTGTACCGGCCGGCTGGTGCGCGGGGACGCGTCCCCCGCCGACGAGGACGTGCCGCGGCTGCGTCAGGCGGCCGAGGAGGCCCGGACGGCGGGCTTCGACGCCGGCGTACTGGAGGACTGGCGCACGGTGCTGGAACTCGTGGCGGCCCGGCACCCGCGGCCCGGCGCGGTCGACCGACGGCCGCCGTCCGGGCGACGGCCGTCGCGGTGACCGCCGTCACGGTGACCGCCGTCCGGGTGACGTGTTCCGGTGCCGGGCACGTCACCCGCGCCGGTCACCACTTACCGGGCGCGTAGTCCTTCATGAAGACGCCGTACAGGTCCTCGCCCGCCTCTCCGCGCACGATCGGGTCGTAGACGCGGGCGGCGCCGTCGACCAGGTCGAGGGGGGCGTGGAAGCCGGCCTCGGCAAGGCGCACCTTGTCCGGGTGCGGGCGCTCGTCGGTGATCCAGCCCGTGTCCACGGCCGTCATCAGGATGCCGTCCTTCTCGAACATCTCCTGGGCGCTGGTGCGCGTGAGCATGTTCAGGGCGGCCTTGGCCATGTTGGTGTGCGGGTGGCCGGCGCCCTTGTAACCGCGGTCGAAGACACCCTCCATGGCGGAGACGTTCACGATGTAGGTCCGGGGCGACTTCGACGCCGCCATCGCCGGGCGCAGGCGGCTGATGAGGATGAACGGGGCGGTGGAGTTGCAGAGCTGGACCTCGAGCAGCTCGACCGGGGTCACCTCCTCCACGGTCTGCACCCAGCTGTTCGTGTCGTGCAGGTCGGGCACCAGGCCGCCGGCGTCGATGGCCGTACCGGCCGCGATCCGATCCAGCGACGCCGAGCCGGAGACCAGCGCGAGACCGGTGACGTCCTCGGCGGTCAGCGCGCCGCCGCCGGCGACCGGCAGCTGGGCGACCGCGCCGGAGCCGAAGGTGCCGATCACCTCGGCGGCCGGGAGTTCACCGGCGGGCAGCGGGGCGGACTCGGCGGCGAGCAGCTCGCTGTACGCCTGCGGGGAACGCCGTACCGTCTGGGCCGCGTTGTTGATCAGGATGTCGAGCGGGCCCTCGGCGGTGACGGAGTCGGCGAGGGCGACGACCTGGGCGGGGTCGCGCAGGTCGATGCCGACGATCTTCAGCCGGTGGATCCACTCGTCGCTGTCGGGCTGGGCCTTGAATCGGCGGACGGCGTCCTTCGGGAAGCGCGTCGTGATCGTGGTGTGCGCGCCGTCGCGCAGCAGGCGCAGCGCGATGTACATGCCGATCTTGGCCCGGCCGCCGGTGAGCAGGGCGCGCTTGCCGGTGAGGTCGGCGCGGGCGTCCCGCCTGGCGCGGTTCTCGTCGGCGCACCGCTGGCAGAGCTGGTGGTAGAAGTAGTCGACCTCGACGTAGCGCTGCTTGCAGATGTAGCAGGAGCGCGGGCGCTGGAGTATGCCCGCGATCCGGCCCTCGTCGACCTTGGAGGAGGGCAGGACGCCCTCGGTCTCGTCGTCGATGCGCTCGGCGGAGCCGGTGGCGGTGGCTTCGGTGACGGCACGGTCGTGCGCGGTCTTGGCGGCCCGGCGCTCCTGGCGGCGGCGCTGCTTGACCGTGCGGTAGATGTGCGAGGTGGCCCGGCGCACCCTGATGGCGTCGGGGTGGTCGACGTCGAGCCGGTCCAGCTCCTCGAGCACGCTCAGGCAGACGGCCAGCCGCTCGGGGTCGACACCGGGGCCGTAGACCACTTCGTCCATGGAGGCGTCCGTGGGGACGTCCAGGGGGACCTCCATGGACGCGGACCCGTCCTCTGTCACCGTCATCGCGCTGCCGTTTCCCTGATCACCCGCGCGGCGCTCCGACTCGCGCCCGCTTTCGAACGGGAAATGTTACGGAGGCACGGCCCCAGCACCAAATGGCCCGCCCCCGGCTGCCGGCCGCGGGCCCGGGCCTCAGTGGCCGCAGACCCTCAGCAACGTCTCCAGCTCGGCCGACACCGCGTGGGCGAACCGGGTCAGATCCGGCACGGCCTCGGCGTCGGCGACCAGCCCGTAGTGCACGCGCCCCCGGTACGTCGAGATCGCCACCGCCAGCGCCTGTCCGGGCGGCAGCGGAGCCAGCGGGTACACCTCGGTCAGCTCGTGACCGCCGAGCCGCAGCCCGAGCCCGGGCAGCGGCACGCTGGTGACGAGGATGTCGAACCACAGCCGGGCCGCCTGGCCGAGCAGTGGCCCGCCGAGCCGGTGCCCGAGCGCGGGAACGTGGTCGGCGAGCAGCGCCACCGCGCCGGCGCCCCGGTTGGGGCCCGCGTCCTTGTTGCGGACCATCGCGGTGCGCACGGTGTCGAGACGGCCGAGCGGATCGGGGTCGTGGACCGGAAGCGGTATCAGGTACCCGGAGAGCCGGTTGCCCTGCGGATGCGCGGCGCGCGGCCGGCGCCGGGAGACGGGGATCAGCGCGCGGGGCGCCACCCCCTTGCTGTCGTCGCCGCGCTCGTCCAGCCAGCGGCGCAGGGCCCCGGCGACGACGGCGATGAGGACGTCGTTCACGGTGCCGCCGGCGCTCTTGCGCACCCGGTGCACGTCGTCGATGTCGAGGACGACCCCGGCGGTGCGGCGGGTGCCGCTGGGTGCGGAGGCCAGCGCGGAGGTCGGCCGCATGCCGAAGGTGGAGCGGGCCAGCGAGGCCCCGATGTCCAGCGCCCGCCCCACGTCGGACAGCGCGCCCTTGACCAGCTCGGGGACGAGTGCGGGCAGCCTGCGCACGTCGGACAGCAGGTCGTGCGGCGGCTCGACGGCGCGGGGCGCGCGCTCGGGCGGCTCAACGGGGTCGAGGATGCCGGCGGCGAGCTTCAGCGCGCGCAGTCCGTCGGCGAGGGCGTGGTGGAACTTGAACAGCACCGCGAAGGACACCCCGTCCGCGCCGGGCAGCACGTGCGCTTCCCAGGGCGGCCGGCCGCGCTCCAGCGGGCGCTCCATCAGCCGGCCCGCGGCGGCGTGGAAGTCGGGGGTCGGGGCGTGCAGCCGTACGTGGTCGAGCGGGTCGAAGTCCGGGGCGCTCTCGCGGGTGGCGCCGCCGAAGCCGAGCGGCTGCCAGACGTCGCGGATGCGCAGGCGCAGGCCCGGCACGGCGGCGGCGCGGGCGGCGAGCAGGTCGGCGGCGTGGGCGCCGGCGGTGGGCGAGTGCGCGGCGAAGAGGCCGAGCGCGCCGAGGTGCATGGGGTGCCGGTCGGACTCCATGTTCCAGAAAGCCAGATCGAGGGGGGCGAGCAGGTCGGGCGTCACGGGCTTTCCTCACGCGTCGGCGACGGGTGACCAGAAGTCAAACCCCGGCGGACGATTACGGTCAAACACGATCACATCACTTAACGTGACCGTCGGGTGCCGGCTCGCCCTCCCGGAAGGGACGAGCCGCAGGACACACCGGGGTCACCTCAGGACGGGCGGCGCCGCACCGGGTGACGTACCCCACTCCGACGGGTGCGGGCCGACCGTGAACGCGAGGGCGCGCAGCGAGCGCAGCGCTCCGGTCGTCAGATAGGTCCGGCGGTGGGGTGTGCCGTCGGTGCGGACGGCCTGGACGTAGCGGTCGGTGGCCGAGGTGCCGGGCGCGCGCACGGTCAGCCGGCCGCCCGGCCAGTAGCGGCGGTCCAGGGTCAGGTCGACCCGGTCGAACACCGGGGTGGTCAGGCCCCAGGTGTCGTAGCCGGGCTGGACCGGGAAGAGCCCGATGGACGACAGGACGTTCCAGGCGGACATCGTGCCGAGGTCGTCGTTGCCGGTGATGCCGGTGGGGCTGTCGGTGAACAGGGTCAGCGCCGCGTGCACCACGTCCGTGGTCTTCCAGGGCTGCCCGGTGGAGAGGTAGGTGTACGGAGCGATCAGGTCCGGTTCGTTCTGCGGGTTGTAGGTGGCCGCGTTGTAGTAGGCGTACGGGTCGCCGTGCACCCAGACCTCGCGGGCGGTCCGCTCCGGGTCGGCGAGCAGCCGGTCGTAGGCGAAGAAGGCGTCCAGGCGGTCGTTGGCCGCGCGGGTGCCGCCGATCAGGCCGGTCATGCCGGGCAGGTCCTGCGGGACGAGCCACTGGTACTGCCAGGCGGTGCCCTCGTGGAAGCCGGTGCCGCGGGCGGGGTCGGGCGGGCCGGTGAAGGCGCCGGCGGCGTCGCGGGCGCGGAAGAAGCCGGTGGCCGGGTCGAAGACGGCGCGGTAGTTCCGCGAGCGGGCCGCGTAGCGGGCGGCGTCGTCGTCGTGGCCGAGACCGCGGGCCATCTGGGCGAGCATGGCGTCGGCGAGGGCGTACTCCAGGGTGACGGAGGCACCGTGGTGGTAGTCGGAGTCGCCCATCTTGGCGTACGGGCGGCCCTTGACGTAGGGCGCGAACCCGTGGGCGAGGTACTCGGCGTTGGCCTCCCGGCCGACGCCCGGGTACGCGGCGGGCGGCACTCCGTCGGCGTTCTTCCGCAGGGCACGGTAGGCCCGCTCCTCGAAGCCCTTCAGCAGCCCCATGTGGTAGGCGGTGGTCAGGAACGGGGTGACCGGGTCACCGGTCATGATGTTCGTCTCGACCGGGCCGTACCCCCACTTGGGCAGCCAGCCGCCGTCCTCGTCGACCGCGACCACCGACCGGGCCATGTCGCGGGCCTCGCGCGGGGCGAGCAGGGCGAGGAGCTGGGCCTGGGTGCGGTAGGTGTCCCACAGCGACCAGTTCTGGTAGTACGTGAAGCCCCGGGCGCGGTGGGTGCGGCGGTCCCAGCCGAAGTAGCGGCCGTCGGCGTCGCCGCCGACGTTCGGCGCGAGGTACGCCCGGTACAGCGAGGAGTAGAAGGTCCGGCGGAGCGTGGGTGTGCCGCCCCGCACGCGGACGGCCGCGAGCCGCTCCTCCCACTCCTCGCGGGCTCGCTCGCGTACGGCGTCGAAGGACCGGCCGCCCTCCGCCCGCAGATTCCCGGCGGCTCCGCGCGCGTCGACGTACGACAGCGCGGTGGTCGCCTCGACGGTACGGTCCCCGGTGGTGTCGAAGCGGACGTAGGCGCCGCCGTGTCCGGTGCGGGCGCCCGGGGTGACGGCCTGGCCGTCCCAGGTGCCGTAGGCGGTGAAGGGCCGGCTGAACCGGGTGACCGTGTAGACGGTGTACGGGCCGGTGTCCCGGCAGAAGCCGTGGCCGGTGATCTCCGTGCGCACGGTGTGGTCGTCGAGGATCTCCACCGCGCTGCCGACGGCCCTGTGCAGCGACTGGGCGGCGTTCAGCAGGACGTTGGCCTTGCGGGTGGCCGGGAAGGTGTAGCGCTGCACCCCGGTGCGGGCGGTCGCGGTCAGTTCGGCGCGGATGCCGGAGGCGAGCCCCACCCGGTAGTAGCCGGGGGTCGCCTCCTCGTCGTCGTGGGAGAAGGCCGCCGCGTACCGGCCGTAGTCCGTCTCGGTGACGTCGCCTGTGGTGGGCAGCACGGGCAGGTCGCCGCCGATGCGGCAGCCGACGCCGGAGAGGTGGACCAGGGAGAAGCCGCGGACGTGGTGGTGCGCGTAGTCGTAGCCGGTGCTGTGCCCGGTGTCCGGCGAGAGCTGCACCATGCCGAAGGGCACGGCCGCGCCGGGGAAGGTGTTGCCCTCGTTCTGGGTCCCGATGAAGGGGTTCACCAGGCCGGTGAGGTGGCGGTCGGTCGGCTCGGCGGCCCGTGCGGCGGGGGTGGCGACCAGCGCGGACGCCGCCATCACCCCGGCCAGACAAAGCCGCGTGCGCCGGGTCCCTCTCATGTCGGATGACCTCCGAAGGTTCGACGTCGTTGCCTGCATCGTGAAGGGCGAACGGCGTGAACCCGGGCATTGCCGTCAGGACGGCGCGGAACGCGTCGCGGACGCGCGGCCTGACGGGGCGTCCGTCAGGGGACCCGCTGCCCCTTGCCCAGCGCGATGACGCCCCCCTTGGAGACCGTGTACAACTCGGCGTCCCGCTCCGGGTTGACGCCGATCGTCGCGCCCGGCGGGACCTCCACGTTCTTGTCGAGGACCGCGCCACGGACCACCGCGCCCCGGCCGACACGCACGTTGTCGTGCAGCACCGAGCCCTGGACGACCGCGCCCGGGTCGACCCGTACACCGGGTGAGAGCACCGAACGGCTGACCTGGCCACGGATCAGGCAGCCCGCGCTGATGATGGACTCGCTCGTGATGCCGCCCGCGTTGAACCGGGCCGGGGAGAGCTGGTACGAGTGGGTGTAGATGGGCCACTGGCGGTTGTACAGGTTGAAGGCGGGGCGCTCGGCGATCAGGTCCATGTGCGCCTCGTAATAGGCGTCCAGGGTGCCCACGTCCCGCCAGTAGCCCTGGTCGCGGGTGGTCTCGCCGGGCACGTGGTTGTCACCGAAGTCGTACAGCTGGGCCTCGCCGCGCGCCGTGAGCTGGGGAAGGATCGAACCGCCCATGTCGTGCACGGACTGCGTGTCCTCGGCGTCCCGGTGCAGCGCCTCGATCAGCGCCTTGGTGGTGAAGATGTAGTTGCCCATCGAGGCGAACACGCACTCCGGGTCGTCCGGCAGTCCCGGCGGATCGGCGGGCTTCTCCAGGAAGCGTTCCACCGTGAGGCCGTCCGAGCCCGTCGTGATCACCCCGAACGACGGGGACTGGGCGCGCGGCACCCGGATGCCGGCCACCGTCACCCCCGCGCCGCCCTCGATGTGCTGCGCGAGCATCTGCCGCGGGTCCATGCGGTAGACGTGGTCGGCGCCGAACACGGCCACGTACTCGGGCTGTTCGTCGTGCACCAGGTTCAGCGACTGCAGGAGCGCGTCGGCGCTGCCCAGGTACCAGCGCGGGCCGAGCCGCTGCTGGGCCGGGACCGGGGTGACGTAGTTGCCGAGCAGGCTGGACATCCGCCAGGTGGTGGTGATGTGCCGGTCCAGCGAGTGCGACTTGTACTGGGTCAGCACACAGATGCGCAGCACGTCGGCGTTGACCAGATTGGACAGGACGAAGTCGACCAGGCGGTACGTGCCGCCGAAGGTGACCGCCGGTTTGGCGCGGTCCGCGGTGAGCGGCATCAGGCGCTTGCCCTCGCCGCCCGCCAGCACGATCCCGAGCACGGAAGGCCCTCCACGACGCATGCCCGCTCCCCTCACCCCTGGTTGAACCATGGTTGCCCCGAGCGGGCCGGACTAAGCCTCCTTGAGGATCTCCTCGTACAGTCCGGCCGTGCGGCGGGCCACCGCGTCCCAGCCGAACTCGCCCACGGCGCGGGCCCGTCCGGCCTCCCCCATCCGCCGGGCCGCCGCCGGATCACCCAGCACGGTGTCCAGCGCCCTGGCGAGTCCGGACTCGAAAGCGTCGTCCACGTCGACCAGGAGGCCGGTGCGGCCGTCGTCCACGACCTCGGGGATGCCGCCCACCCGGGACGCGACGACCGGCGTGCCGCAGGCCATCGCCTCCAGGTTGACGATGCCGAGCGGCTCGTACACCGAGGGGCAGGCGAACACGGCCGCCCGGGTGAGGAGTTGGATCACCTCCGGGCGCGGCAGCATCTGCGGGATCCAGAAGACGCCCGACCGGACCCGGCGCACCTCCTCGAACAGCTCGCGGAACTCCCGGTCGATCTCCGGGGTGTCGGGCGCGCCGGCGCACAGCACCACCTGGACGCCGGGGTCGATGTCCCGCACGGCGCGCAGCAGATGGGGCACGCCCTTCTGCCGGGTGATCCGGCCGACGAACAGGACGTAGGGACGCGCGGGGTCGATGCCGTGCCGGGTGAGGGCGTCGGTGCCGTGGTCGGGGCGGTAGAGCCGGGTGTCGATGCCGTTGTGCACCACATGGACCCGGGCCGGGTCCAGCGCCGGATAACAGGCCAGGATGTCCTGCCGCATGGCGCCCGAGACGGCGATCACCGCGTCGGCGGCCTCGATCGCGGTGCGCTCGGCCCAGCCCGACAGGGCGTATCCTCCGCCGAGTTGCTCCGCCTTCCAGGGGCGCAACGGCTCCAGCGAGTGGGCGGTGACGACGTGCGGGACGCCGTACAGCAGCTTGGCGACATGGCCGGCCAGATTGGCGTACCAGGTGTGCGAGTGGACGAGTTCGCGGCCTTCGAGGGCGGCGGCGATGGCGAGGTCCACGGAGAAGGTGCGCAGCGCGTCGTTGGCGCCGTCGAGGGCGGACCAGGGACGGTGGCGTACGACACCGGCGCCGCGCCCCTCGCCCCAGCAGTGCACCTCCAGGTCCACCAGCGAGGCCAGCTCGCGGGCGAGGAACTCCACATGGACACCGGCGCCGCCGTACACGTCCGGGGGGTACTCCCGGCTCAGCAGTCCCACTCGCACCCGACAACCCCCTGGTCTCGGTGGCACGTTCTCCCCCATGGTCACCCAGATGCGGCGCGCGGGGAAGGGCGCGGGAGGCGGGTGAGGCAGCAGTCACCGCACAGTCCGCCGCCGGGGACGCGGTAGTACAGGCAGCAGCTGCGGCGGCGGAAGCCCGTCCCGGTGCGGGCACCGGTGGCGCGCAGCAGGGGGTGGGTGAACAGTTCGTCCGTCAGCGCGCGGGCCCGTTCCGCGACGTCGGTACGGTCCTGGACGCGGGCCCAGCGCCCCAGTTCGCGGGCCGTCGCGGCGAGCGCGGAGCCGGCGTTGCCCCACAGCAGACCCGTGGCGACGCCGTAACGGGCGCGCAGGACGGCGCCCAGGGGCTCCAGGTGGGCGTCGAGGACGGCGGCGGCGACGGCGGCGGCGTTGGCGGCGGCGCCGGGCAGCGCGCGCGTCCCGGTGAGCCACAGGTCGTCGGGGGCGGCGGCGAGGGCGTCCCAGCGCAGCAGCCGCGGGTCCAGGCCGGGCAGCCGGCCGTACAGCACGGCGCAGCCCAGCGCGGCCGACCACAGCCGGGCGGCCAGCCCCTGCTGGGCGAGGGAGGCGGCGACCCGCGGCTCGGCGGTCCGCAGCCGGGCCCCGACGGTGGCGACACGCAGGGTCAGCGCGTCACGGCGGCCGTCACACGCCACCCCCTCGTAGGCCTCGGCGAGGGTCGGCAGCCGGTGCGGGCCGCCCCCGGCCGCGGCCGGGGGCGGAGGCGGGGACGGGAGGGTGCGCAGGACGAAGAAGCCGCCGAGGGAGCGGAGCGCGGCGAGGTCGGGGTCGAGGTCCACGACAGGCACTACTACCAGGCGCGTTCCCGGGCCGGCCGCGCGGGGCCGGATCCTGCCTCACCCTGCCAGAGGACGACCGGCCGGGTGCCTACTCCATCGGCAGTAGGACGTATTGAGGCCTCAGGTACGACGACGGGGCCCGCGCCGCCCGGCAGAGTGTTCGTCATGGAAGCCGACCGTCCGTCACGCCGGGTGCGCAACCCCCGCCGTACGCAGGAAAGACGCCGATGAGCGCCCTGGCGCTGTCCGTGCTCCTGTCCCTCGTCTCCGCCGTCGCCTACGCGGGCGGGGCCATCGTGCAGGAGCAGGTCGCGGTGTCCGCCCAGCACGAGGCGTATCTGCCGCTGCGCCGTCCGGGCTGGTGGGGCGCGCTGGCGCTCAACGGTCTCGGCGGCGTGCTCCACGTCGTGGCGCTGGCCTGCGGTCCGCTCAGCCTCGTCCAGCCACTGGGCGCGCTGACCATCGTCTTCGCGCTGCCCCTGGCGGCGCTGTGCGTCGGCCGCCGGGCCGGCGCGACGGCCTGGCGTGGCGCCCTCATGGCCACGGTGGGCCTCGCCGGACTGCTGTCCCTGGTCGGCACCTCCGGCGCGCACTCCCTCACCCCGGCCCAGCGGGTGGTGGCCGCCCTGGTCACCGGCGGGGCGGTGGTGGCGCTGATGTGCGCGGGCCTGGCCGCGCACCGGCATCCGGCGGTACGCAGCGTCCTGCTCGCCACGGCGTCCGGCATCGCGTTCGGCATGTCGTCGGTGTTCACCAAGACCGTCGCCGTGGACTGGACCCTGGGCGTCGGCCTGGCCGACCTGGCCTCGCTCACGGCGATCTGCCTGTTCGCGGTCGCCGGCGTCCTGCTGTCCCAGGCCTCCTACCGCGGCGGTGGACTCACCGCCCCACTGGCCACGCTGACGGTCGTCAACCCGGTGCTGGCCGCCGCGGTGGGCGTCCTCATGTTCGGCGAGGCGTTCCGCCACGGCAGCACGGGCACGGTGCTCGCGCTGGCCTGCGCGGTGGTGGCGGCGGGCGGCCTGGTCATGCTGACGACGGAACGGATGGGAGGCACACCGGTGCGGGGCGGGGCGGCACTTGCCGAGGTGGCTCCGGCCGTGGCGCCGTCCGGTGGGGCGGCTCCGGGTGCGGGGGCGTTTGCCGCGGCGTCGTACACTGCGGGCGCGTCGGTTCGGGACACGGCGGAAGGGCTTTTCGTCGTACCGCGGCAGCGCACGGCGGAACCCGGCGCCGGACCGGCCGGACCGCCTCCGCGTGAGCTGCTCGGGGCGGGCCCGGGCGACAGCGGGGCGGACACCGGCGGTGCGCTGCCCGCGTCGTACGCCCCGCTGCCCGCGGGCGCACATGTGCCGCTGCCACTGCCGGTGCTGGACCGGCACCGCACGCGCGTCGGTTCCTGACGTGCGCGCGGTGGGTAGGTCGGACCACCGTTGCCGCGCGGACGGTGCGGCGGATCGACGGAGCGGTGCCACGCGCCCGGTGTGTCAGATCCTCACTCCTCCGGCCCGGAGGTAGGCGAGCGGGTCGATGTCCGAGCCGAAGCCCGGCCCCGTCCGCACCTCGAAGTGCAGGTGCGGGCCCGTGACGTTGCCGGTGGCGCCGGAGCGGCCGAGGCGCTGGCCCGCGGTGACGCTCTGGCCGGCCCGCACGGAGATCGCCGACAGATGGGCGTACTGCGTGTAGCGGCCGTCGGCGTGCCGGAGCACCACCTGGTAGCCGTACGACCCGCCCCAGCCCGCGGACACCACGTGCCCGGCCGCCGCCGCCTTCACGGAGGTGCCGGTCGGCACCAGGAAGTCGACGCCGGTGTGGTAGCCCTTCGACCAGTGGGAGCCGGCCACGTGGTAGCCCGTGCCGACGGACGCGGTCACCGGGGCGACGAGCGCGTGCCGGGCCGGGGGCGTGCCGGGGTGCGTGGTGCGGTGCCGCGGAGGCGCCTTCTTCCCCGGGGCCTCGGGCGGCGCGGTCATGGTGTGGGTACCGCTGAGGCTGAGCCGCTGGCCCGGCACGATCAGGTCGGGATCGGTGCCGATCGTCGTGCGGTTGCCCGCGTACAGCGTGCGCCAGCCGCCCCGCACCTGGTGGTCGCCGGCGATGCCGGAGAGCGTGTCGCCGTGCACCACCGTGTACATCTCGGCGCGGCCCGCGCGGGACTGCGGAGTGGTCTGCGGCCGTACGTCCCGCACGGAGCCGGACGTGGCGGGGCGGGTGTGGGCGGGGTGGGCGGACGCGGGCTCCGTGTGCACGTCGGGACTGCCGCCGCCGCGGGTGAGCCCGGCGGTACCGGAACACACCGGCCAGGCGCCCGGACCCTGTCCGTCCAGGACCTTCTCGGCGACGGCGATCTGCTGATCCCGGGTGGCGAGGTCGGCGCGCGGCGCGTACCGGGCGCCGCCGTACGCCTCCCAGGTGGAGCGGGTGAACTGCAGGCCGCCGTAGAAGCCGTTGCCGGTGTTGATGCTCCAGTTGCCGCTGGACTCGCACGCGGCGACCTTGTTCCAGGTGGCCACGTCGGCGGCGCTCGCGGTGCCGGCGGCGACCAGCGGGAGCGCGAGGCCGGCACCGCCCGCCGTGACGGTGAGTGATGCGCGGTTGATCCTGTTCGGCTGGTACCGGCGGTGCCGGCCGCGTACGGCCATGTCCGAATTCCCCTCGGCATGCGTCAGGAGGGGCAAAAGTAAGCGCGGCGAACTGGCCATGACAAGACGGTATTTCGGCCGCCGGGTTCCGGAGAGTGGCCGGTAACGCCCCCTGCCCGGACAGACGGGCCGGTGAGTGAGGCGGAAGGCGCCGTCGCCGCGTACACATGCGTGGCGGGTCGCAAGTGCGCTCGCCGTGGCGGCACGTCAGGATGAGCGAGGGCCCGTACTGACGGAGCCGTAGTCACAAGGCAACCAGGGAGCAGGCGGTATGAGCACTTCAGCGCAGATCGGTGTCACGGGCCTGGCGGTCATGGGCCGCAACCTCGCCCGGAACTTCGCGCGCAACGGCTACACGGTCGCCGTGCACAACCGTACGGTGTCGCGCACCCGGGCGCTGTTGGAGGAGTTCGGGCACGAGGGCGACTTCGTCGCGGCCGAGACCGCGAAGGACTTCGTGGCGGCCCTGGAGCGCCCGCGCCGCCTGGTCGTCATGGTCAAGGCGGGCGAGCCGACGGACGCCGTCATCGAGGAGTTCGCTCCGCTGCTGGAGCCCGGCGACATGATCATCGACGGTGGCAACGCGCACTTCGCGGACACCCGCCGCCGGGAGCGGGAACTGCGCGAGCACGGCATCCACTTCGTCGGCACGGGCATCTCCGGCGGCGAGGAGGGCGCGCTGCACGGGCCGAGCATCATGCCGGGCGGGTCGGTGGAGTCGTACGGCTCGCTGGGCCCGATGCTGGAGAAGATCTCCGCGAAGGCCGCCGACGGGGCGCCGTGCGTCACCCACGTGGGTCCGGACGGTGCCGGGCACTTCGTGAAGATGGTGCACAACGGCATCGAGTACGCGGACATGCAGCTGATCGGCGAGGCGTACCAGCTGCTGCGCGACGTCGCCGGGTACTCCCCCGCGCAGATCGCCGACATCTTCCGCACCTGGAACACCGGCCGGCTCGACTCCTACCTGATCGAGATCACCGCCGAGGTGCTGTCCCACGTGGACGCCGGCGGCAAGCCGTTCGTGGACGTCGTCGTCGACCAGGCCGAGCAGAAGGGCACCGGCCGCTGGACCGTGCAGATCGCCCTGGACCTGGGCGTGCCGGTGTCGGGTATCGCGGAGGCGGTGTTCGCCCGCTCGCTGTCGGGCCACGCGGCGCTCCGGGAGGCCTCGCGGGGTCTGGCCGGGCCGAAGCCGTCGCCCCTCGACGAGTCGGAGGCCGCGGCCTTCGCCGACCGGGTCGAGCAGGCGCTGTACGCGTCCAAGATCGTGTCGTACACGCAGGGCTTCCACGAGATCGCCGCGGGCAGCGAGGAGTACGGCTGGGACATCGACCTGGGCGAGGTCGCCTCCATCTGGCGCGGCGGCTGCATCATCCGTGCGGCCTTCCTGGACCGCATCCGCGCCGCGTACGACGCCCGGCCCGACCTGCCGAGCCTGCTGTCGGACGAGACGTTCGCCCGGGAGATCGCCGCCGCGCAGGACGACTGGCGCGAGGTGCTCGTCGCGGCGACACGGCAGGGCGTGCCGACGCCGGGGTTCGCGGCGGCGCTGGCCTACTACGACGCCCTGCGCGCCGAGCGCCTGCCGGCCGCCCTGACCCAGGGCCAGCGCGACTTCTTCGGCGCACACACGTACCGCCGGGTGGACCGGGAGGGCGCGTTCCACACGTTGTGGGGCGGCGACCGGTCCGAGGTGTCGGCCTAGGCCCTCTCGTTCGGATCATGCCGGGCTCGCGGGCCTGATCCGAACGA
This sequence comes from Streptomyces sp. NPDC014991, assembly GCF_043080665.1. Taxonomy (NCBI): domain Bacteria; kingdom Bacillati; phylum Actinomycetota; class Actinomycetes; order Kitasatosporales; family Streptomycetaceae; genus Streptomyces; species Streptomyces sp. NPDC014991. Next base: position 99,779 of record NZ_JBIBVY010000003.1, on the reverse strand, counting down.
AAGACCCTGGGCGACACGGGGGCGCGTCAGCGAGGGGCGCGGTCTCGGGGTACGCCCCACGGCGGGCCGGCGGCTTGTTCCACGGCAGGCCGACGGCGGACAGCTCTCCGGCGCGGAGCCCGGCGGCCCGCCTCGCGGCGGGCCGCTCGGTTGCCCGCGCCCCTGCGGGGCGCCCACGCATGCCGGTGTCGTCAGGTGAGGGGTGGGCCGGGTTCGGGGTTCGGCACCGGTTCCGGACCCGGCGGGATCGGGGACGGGGAGGGCTCAGGCGGTCCGGGCGGCCCCGGGTGGGGCGGAACCGGCGGCGGGGTCGGGTCGGGGCCCGGGGCCGGCGGTGCCGGCTGGGGACCAGGGCCCGGTGGGGCGGGCTGTGGGCCGGGTTCCGGCGGCGGGACCGGGCTGGGATACGGATCCGGCGGGGTCGGGCCCGGACCGGGTGTCGGGCCGGGCGGAACCGGGTCGGGATACGGGTTCGTCATGGGTGCTGTCCTCCGGCAGTCACGAAGCGTCGCCTCTGGACTTGTCCCCCGCCTACCCGACGACCGCCCCGGCACTCACCCGACGGCAGCACCGGACGGGTCCAGGCGGGTGGCCGGGAGAAGGCGACCCTTCCGTCGGCTCAGAACCGTCCCGGGTGCGCGCGCAGCCAGTCCTTCGCGGCCGCCAGGAGTTCCGGGTCGGCCGGCGGGGCGACATCGGGGTGGCGTTCGGCCCACTTGACGACGTACGGGCACAGCGGGGCCACCGGGACGCCCTCGCGCTCGGCGAGGGCGTACAGCTCACGGGCGAGCGATCCGGCGATGCCCTTGCCCTCGTGGGCGGGCTCGACGACGGTGTGGACCGGGACCAGGGCGCGCGCGGGCGACTCCAGGACGAAGTACTCGATGCGGCCGACGACTTCGCCGCCGTCGAGGGCCTCCAGACGGCCGGCCGCCCGGTCGTCGCGGATCTCGGTGTCGCTCATGAGCACGCTCCTGGTCCTGGTCCTCGCCGCCGGTCAGGCCGGGACGGCCTGGGGGCTGCGCTGCTGGTCGGATCCCGGCACCGGCTCCGACGGGTCGGCGCCGAGGGACACGATCCGGTTGCGGGCGTCGACGTGCACGACCCGGGGCCGCAGCTCGCGTGCTTCGGCGTCGGTGACCTGAGCGTAGCTGATGATGATCACCAGGTCGCCGGGCTGGACGAGGTGGGCCGCCGCCCCGTTGATCCCGATGACCCCGGAACCGCGTTCACCCTCGATGACGTACGTCTCCAGCCGGGCGCCGTTGGTGATGTCGACGATGTGCACCAGCTCACCGGGCAGCAGGTCGGCGGCGTCGAGGAGATCGGCGTCGATGGTCACCGATCCCACGTAGTGCAGGTCGGCCTGGGTGACTGTGGCGCGGTGGATCTTGGACTTGAATACTGTACGAAGCACGAAGAAACTCCCGATTCGTCTGCTCCCTGCCTGCTATTGCAGGTCAAGGGCGGTCTTCGGAGGTTACATCGTTTCGCACGTTCGGTCAGCTGTCGCCAGGTGTTCGAGGACTCACACCGACCCGTTGCCGACTTTTCTGATGATTGACAGGGGTGGGTGCCCAGACGGGCCTTTTCTGCAGGCCGCCACCGCGGTGGCGCCGGACGGGCATGGCCATCGCAATCGCCTCAGTCTTCCTTCCCGGCATCTCATCGTCCGCCATTCGTCATGCGAGCCATGCGGACTCCTTGTGAGGCGTGAGCCGGTGGCCCCCGAGGCCGTGGCCCGGCGACTCATCCCACGTTCTCCGGGCGTCCGCGGTTCCACCGTTTCCGCAGTCCTGGAGCACAGAGAGCAATCCCTCGGTTCGGGCCGCGGCGCTACCTGTACGCGACGGCCGCGCGCACCCACGCCCGCGCCGTGCTCGGCAGTGGCTGGTGCCCCTGCTCCACCAGCGCGCGGCGAGGCCGCCCGGGCATGGTCGGTGGCCCGCAGGGGGCTCGTCATCGCCCGGTTCCCTTGATGAGGTCGGCCGCCTTCTCCGCAGCCATGATCGTGGGCGCGTTGGTGTTCCCGCGCGTCACCGTCGGGAAGACGGAGGCGTCGACGACCCGCAGGCCCGCCACGTCGAGCACCCGCAGCTCGGGGTCGACCACCGCGCCGATGGCACAGGTCGACGTCGGGTGGTACAGCGTCTGCCCGGAACGCCGCGCCCAGGCGAGCAGGTCCGCGTCCGAGTGCGAGGCCGGCGCGTCGCCGTACGCTCCCGTGACCAGATCGGTCACCGCCCGCTGCGCGGCGATCTCCAGGGCGATCCGTAGACCGGCGACGATGACGTCCAGGTCCGCAGCGGTCGTGAGGTAGTTGTGCACGATCCGGGGCGCGACGTCCGGGCGCGGGGAGCGCAGGGACACGGCGCCGCGGCTGGTCGGGGCGAGCACGCACGGGCCGAAGGCGAAGCCGTGCTCGGTGACCGGGCCGAGCCCCTCCTGGTGGAAGAGCACGGGGGCCGCGTGGAACTGCAGATCCGGGGCGTCCAGGCCGTCGCGGCTGCGGAAGAAGCCGCCGGTCTCGCCGATGTTGGAGGTCAGCGGGCCGCGCCCGTCGTCCTGCAACAGCGCGGCGTTCTCCGGGCTCGCCGCGCTGATCAGCGACTCGACGTCGGTGCGGAAGTTCAGCAGCGTCATGTAGTGGTCCTGCAGGCCCTCGCCGACCGGCAGATCGCGCACGACGCCGATGCCGAACGCGGACAGGGTGGCGGCGGGTCCGATCCCGGACAGCATCAACAGCTTCGGGGACTCGTAGGTACCCGCGGACAAGATGACCTCGCGCTCGGCGCGGACGACCTCGACGGTGCCGGCCCGCTCCACCTCCACGCCTCTCGCGCGGCCGCCCTCGATCACCACACGGTGGGCGCGGGCCGAGGAGAGCACGCTGAGGTTCGGGCGTTCGAGCACGGGGTGCAGATAGGCGACCGCAGCGCTGCAGCGCATGCCGCCGCGCTGCGTCAGCTGGTAGCGTCCGACACCGAACTGCGTCTGACCGTTGAAGTCGTCGTTCGCCTTGTGCCCGGCCTGCACCGCGGCCTGCACGAAGGCCGAGGCGAGCGGGTGCTCGGACCGGCCGTCGCTGACCGTCAGCGGTCCGCCCACGCCGTGGAAGGCGTCTTCGCCGCGCTCGTTGTCCTCGGAACGCCGGAAGTACGGCAGCACCTCGTCGTACGACCAGCCCGTGGCCCCGGCCGCTGCCCAGCCGTCGTAGTCGGCGCGGCTGCCCCGGATGTAGATCATCGCGTTCATCGAGCTGCAGCCGCCGAACATCCTGCCCCGGGGCAGGTAGGCCCGCCGCCCGCCGATCCCGGGTTCCGGTTCGGTGTCGAGGTCCCAGTCGAGGTCGGACTTGAAGAGCTGGGGGAACGCGGCCGGAATGTGCACCTCCTGCGCGGAGTCCGGGCCGCCCGCCTCGATCAACGCGACCTGGGCCGCTGGGTCCTCCGAGAGGCGTGCCGCCAGCACACAGCCCGCGGATCCCGCGCCGACGATGACATAGTCGTACATATTTATTCCCACCCCATTGATCGACGGCATCACTGAAGAGACGAAACCGAAGGGGCGCCTCTCTGGAAAGGCGCTTTCACGCCCTCACGTCGGCCCTGGCGGCGGCCTCCGAGCAGGTCCAGGAGCTTCCGTGCGGCGGTCTGCTGCAGCTCGCAGTGGAACTGTCTGGCCCGGCTCGCGTCCGTCTGCGCGTACGTCTGGGTGGTGCGGTTGGCCGCCGGGGGGGCGGGCGGCATGTTGCGGAACATGGGCGAGCGGAGCGGAGGTGAGAGGGCGGGGGATCTTGACCAGTCCGTGCCGGTGGGCGCGTGACGGTTGCCGTTGATGAAGAAGTCGATCTCGGCCTCGGATGCGATCCGGGTTCACCGCGCGGCTGCAGGCAGCACCCGGTGATCTCACCGGGGCGGGGGCGCGGCACCGAGCTAGAGCGTGTCTCTGTGAGACGGCCTGAGGTTCGCTACCCGCGAGGGCGGGCGCTAAGTCCTAGTGGTCCGGCCTTCCGTCGGCCGGGCTTCTCCTGCTTCCAGGTGCTCACCGCCGGGCTGCGCGCCCGCCCTCGGTCCGTGCGGCTGCCCACAGTGCGATCTGCGTGCGCGAGCGCAGGCCCAGCTTGTCGCGGACCTTGTCCAGGTGCGTGGCGACCGTGTGGATCGAAAGGCCGAGCCGGTCCGCGATCTGCCGGTTGGTCAGCCCTTCGGCGACGAGTTCGGCCACCGTGGACTCCCTCACGGTGAGCCGGAGCCGCTCGTCGGTGGCGCGGCCCTCGTGCCTCGACCGGTCCTCGCCGCTCCCCGCGCCGAGCGCGTAGGCGACCAGCCGTTCTCCGCGCAGCCCACGGGCACCGGCGACGGCAGCCTCCTGCGCCGCAGCCGACAGCCGTGTCCGGGCACGGGCCGCCGCCTGTTCCATCCTGTGCCGCCAGGGAGCCTCGGGCTCGGTGTCCAGGCGGCGCCGCGCCTGCACACTCGCCTCGTACAGCCTCAGCGCACGCTGCATGTCGCCGCTCTCCGCGGCCACGAGGGCCAGGCCCTCCACGGGGTACAGGGCATGGAAACTGGCCCCGGGAGCGATCCGCAGCACCTCGGCGAACAGGATCTCCGCACTGCGCAGACGCCCCAAGGCCAGCCGTACGGCGCCCGCGGTGTGCAGCGCGGCCGCGATCCGGGGCCACGGCGCTTGTTGCCTCAGCACGGGCAGGCACCGTGTCATCAGTTCGTCGGCCTCCAGCGCCCCGCCGGACTGAAGCAGCGCCCAGGCCAGGTGCTGGGTGCACCAGGCAATGTCCTGCGGCGTGCCGGGGGACGCGACGACCTCCAGGCACTCCCTCAGATCCGCGACGGCCTCGGCGAACTCACCGCGGCACAGGCGCGCCGCCGCCCGGGCGTCCAGGGCGTTGGCCAGTCCGGCGGCGTCACCGCGCATCCGTTCGCTCTGCACGGCCTGCTCACCCAGGCGCAGCGCCTCGTCCAGGTGGGCCTGCTGGCAGGCCACGCGTGCGGCGAGCGCCGGCACCTGCCCACCCAGCGCCCGGCTCCCGACTCCCCGCAGGAGTCCGGTGAGCAGCCCACGGGCGGCCGACGGCTGCTCCTGCTGGTAGTGCACACGTGCCAGCTCCAGTGTCAGCCGCACCGGTACGGCGTCGCCGTGGCCGGCGCTGCAGGCCAGTACCGAGGCGAGATTGTCCCGTTCCGCCGCGAGCGGGCTGCCGGCCTGGTCGGCGAACACCTCCCCGCGCTCCCGCCCGGCCAGCTCGGTCAGCCACGCGAGCGCCCGGCGCAAGGTGGCGTGAAGTTCGCCGGACGCACGCAGACGGTCCAGGGCGCAGGCACGGATGGCACTCAACTGCCTGAAGCGTGTGGGTGCCGTCTCTCCCGGCAGACGTACGACGAGCGACTTCGCCTCCAGGGCGCACAGGATGCGGAACACCTGCCGCCGGCCTATGCCGTCACCGGCGCAGACTGATTGCGCAGCGGTCGCGTCGAACCCGCCGACCAGCACCGAAAGGCGCCGGAAGACCGCCTGCTCGGCGGGATCCAGCAGTCGATGGCTCCAGTCGACAGCTGCGGCGAACCCGCTGTGGCGTGCGGGTCCGGCTCTGCTTCCCCCGGTCAGGAGGTCCACCTGGCAGAGCTGGTCGTCCAGCCCTGCCAGGATGTCGCTCAGCGCGAGCGCACCGACGTGGCGGGCCGCGAGTTCGACTGCGAGCGCCAGGCCGTCCAGGCGCCGGCAGATCTCGGCCACCAGATGGCCGTTGCCGCGATGGAGCGTGAACCCTGGGGAGTTGCTCGCGGCGCGGTCGGCGAAGAGCCGTACGGCATCGGACTGCATGAGGGCCGTCACATCGTCTTGGGCGTCGGCCGGCGGCAGGGACAGTTCGCCGAGGCGGAACACGGTCTCTCCGGGCACCCTCAGGGCCTCCCGGCTGGTGGCCAGGATCCGCAGACACGGGCAGCGGCCCAACAGGGTCGCCGCCAGCCGGGCGCACGGTTCGGCCAGATGTTCGCAGTTGTCCAGGATCAGCACCCGGGAGGCGTCACCGATCGCCTGGACCAGCACGTCGATGCCGGTCCGGCCCGCTCGTTCGCCCACCCCCAGCGCGGCGGCCAGGGACTGCGTCGCCAGCGCGCCGTCCTGGAGCGAGGCGAGTTCCACGAGGTCGACTCGTGCGAACCGTCTCGGTAACCCCCTGGCGAACTCCAGCGCCAGCCGGGTCTTGCCCACACCGCCCGCACCGGTCAGCGTGAGAAGGCGCGAGGTCCTCAGGAGGGTACGCAGGCCCGACAGTTCGCGCCTGCGGCCGACGAAGGAGTCGAGTGCCGACGGCAGGACGCTCCCACCGGCCGTCGAGACCGCAGGCGTGACACCCGGAGCCGCCCGTCGCCGCAGCGCCCGCTGCCGGCAGGCGCTGGAGCAGTATCGAGCCGGCCGGCCCCCGTGCGGCCTCACGATCAACGTCGCGCCGCACACATCACACGCTCGACTCCGGCTCATCCCGGACTCCTGGCCGCACCGCCTCGGAACGAAACCATCGCCTTCAGCCATGTGTCTCTGCGAAGGCTGCGCCGGTCGGCTCCGGCAGGAGCGGTGCGGCCCCGGTCACGCGTGCGGCGGCCGGCGCCGTGGCGGGGCCGGCCACTGCAGGCATCCAGGTGCGTCAGGGTGTGGCGGCGGGGTCGATGCCGAGCACGACGGTTCCGGTGACTCCCTTGCCGAGGTCACTGCCTGCCTGGGTGAGGGTCAGCACGGTCGAGGACCCGCCGTTGCGGTAGATGCCGTCCCGCGCGTTCCGCGTGCGGGCGGCCGTGTTGTTCCGGTACGGGGACAGGGCAGCGATCCTGGTGTTGTACGCCTCCGGGAAGTAGAGCTGGCCCGTATGGGACACGTGGCCGCCGTGGTACGTCCCGTTGGACACGGTGCCTCCCACATGCGTCTTGACGTGGATGTGGAGGGCCCGGCCGACGTACCAGCCGGGGTAGACGGTGGTGAACTCCGCGACACCGGCGGAGTCGGTCAGCTGCACGCCGCGCAGGAAGGTGGTGTCCGGGGTGGAGCCGCCGGCGACGTAACCGGAGTAGACCCCGAGGGCGTCGCAGTGCCAGATGTCGACCGCCGTCCGGGGCAGCGGTGCGCAGGTCGCCGCGTCGACCACGGTCACGCGGAGGGTCAGCGGAACACCCGCCTTCCCTTCTGTGACGTCCTTGCGGACCGTCTCCAGGTCCAGGTAGTACGGCCCCTCGGTCTGCTCGGGTGTGAGGACGCAGGCGGGAGCCGGCCGGGCCGCGTCCCGGTGCTCGGTGCCGGCGGTCGCCTGCGTGGCGGCGAGACCCAGCGCGGCAACCCCTAGGGTGGCGCCGCCCAGGGCGGCTATGACGGACCTGCGGGTGGCATCTGCCGGAACGGCCGACGGCTGGGGGCCGCGCTGCGGTTCCGCGGTGTTGTGGCGGGGGGTGTCAGTCATGGCGTGAGCATGACGCCTGGGACGGCTCACGGGATCGCACGGACGACCCACGAGGCAACCGCGTTACGAAACCCTCCATGGGTGCCGCGTGCGTGCCGTGCACGGTCGCCGCGCCCATGCCGATCCGGATCAGCAGGACGAGGGCCTGACGTCAGTGTTGGGCCATGCGCGGGCGGCGTCGCTCCGACAGACGCAGCCCGTACGGTCGTTCACCGGCCCCGCGAGGCTCCGCGGGTCCCCGCAGGCACTTCCCTCCGCGACGACCCCCTCGCCGAGGACACCCTGCCGACCCGGGTGCGGCGTTGTTCGACAGCGAGACCACCCGGTTCGGGTTGTCGGCACCGGCCTCGGCCGTCCGTGCGGTGAGCAGCGTTCGTCGGGGCCCGCATCACGTCGTACGTCCCGATCCCCCGTCAGGAAGCCTCGCCGCTTCCGCGGACCGCACTGCCCCTCCACGATGTCCCTGGTGACTTCCCGATGCACGACATGGGCTCGGTGCGGACGTCAGCCTGCTTGTCCCACCCGCAGAGCCGTCCCACCTCAGCTTCACTCGCTGCGCAGGACCTTCGACCCGTGCCAGCGGCAGATCGTGAGAGCGAACTGGAGGTCGAAGGCGTTGGCGTCGAGGTCGAGGTGGTAGTGGTCGACGGCGCGCTGGACGCGGTAGTGGACGGTGTTGCGGTGCACCATCAGCTGGTCCGCGGTGGCGGCGTAGCTGCGATGGGTGGCGAGGAAGACGCGGAGCGTCTCGCGGAGGAGTTCGCGGCGGCGGTCGTCCACGGCGAGGTCGCCGAGGGTGTCGTGGACGAAGTCGGCCAGTTCGCGGGGCTCCTCGACCAGGAGGGCGACGGGGGCGACGCGGGTGAAGGCAACCACTTCGGGGGTGCCGGCCCCCGCGGAGAGCGCGAGGGCCTTGGCGCGGGCGGCAGCGCGGGTGCTGCGCCGGAAGCCGTCGAGGCCCGGGCGGACGATGCCGAGGGCGACACGCACCGGTAGTGCTGCCTCGGCCAGTTCGGCGGCGACCGTGTCGGGGTCCACCGGGCAGCCGGGCCTGACGGCCAGCCAGATACGGGCGGCGGCCTCGTCGGTGTGGACCAGCAGGGGGCGCCCGTGCGCACGCAGGACGGTGTGCAGCAGCGACGACAGCCGGTCGAAGACGGCGGTGGGGTCGGTGGTCGCCGTGGCGCCGTGGCACCAACCCTCGACGGCCATGTGGTTGCCGGACAACCGGTAGCACAGGGCGGCCTCGGCCTGCCGCAGGTCGACGCGGGGGTTGTCGAGGAGCTGGTTGACCCAGTACTGGCGCAGCATGCCGCGGGTGCCCACCCAGCGTTCGCGCTCCTCCTCGTAGACACGGCCGATCTGGTCGCAGACCCGGTCCACATAGGCGGAGCTGAGGCCGACCAGGGTGATGACGGTGCCGGCCGGGTCCGGCAGCCCCAGCCGGACCGCCTCGCCGAGGACGAGGTCCAGACTCTGCGCATGGCCGAGCCGGTAGGCGCGCAGCAAGGCTGAGAGCGGAACGTCGCGCTGGGCGAGCCTGCGGGCGTAGGAGACGGCTGAGGCCGGCGCGTCCACGGTCTGCGGGTCTATGCGATTGATGATCACGTGCAGAGCCGTGACGATGTTCTCGGTGATGCTGGCTTCCAGGAGCCCGTGCAGCAGTTCGTCGTGTTCGAGTTGGGCGATCTCCGCCTCGGTGGTGGCGACAAGCCTGGCGATGACGTCGTCCCGGTCGGCCTGTATCACCTGGGCCGCGAGAACGACCGGATCCGGTGCCCCCTCCGGCCGCTGCGCGGGACCGTTCACCGGTCCAGGTACCGCAGTGCGGAGCGGGCGGCGTTCGCACCGCACATGCCGTGGACCCCCGCACCGGGTGGGGTGGCCGCCGAGCACAGGTACACGCCGGGGATGCCGGTGCTGTAGGGGTCGAGGGACATCCGGGGGCGCAGCGCGACCTGCCGTGCGGTGTTGGCACCGGCGACGATGTCGCCACCGACGAAGTTCGCGTTGTACCGCGCCAGTTCGGTGGCCGAGCGCGCCGAGAGTCCCACGATCCGCTCACGGGCCCCCGGCGCGAACCGCTCGATCTGGCGCAGCACCGCCTCGGTGGCGTCACCGGGGTGGCCGTGCGGGACGTGGGCGTACGCCCAGACGGGGTGGATGTCGCCGCGGGAGCGGCCGGGGTCGGCGAGGTACTGCTGGCCGACCAGGACGAACGGACGCTCGGGCATCCGCCCGGCGGCGGTCTGCGCCTCCGTACGGACGACCTCCTCCAGGGTGCCGCCCAGGTGCACGGTGCCCGCGCGACGGCATGCCTCGTGGGTCCATGGGATGCCGTCCTGGACGGCGAGGTCGACCTTGAACGCCGCCGGGCCGTGGCGCCAGCCGCGGTAGGCCCGGCGCACCCGGCTGGGCAGCCGGTCGCCGCAGATGCGTGCCGCGGCTCCGGGTGCGGTGTCGAGCATGACGATCCGGGCGGGGGCAAGTCCGGCCAGCGAGTCGACCCGCACCCCCGTCTCGATGGTCCCGCCGAGCTGGGCGAGCAGTGCGGCCAGCGCATCTGTGACGGTCCGCGACCCGCCGCGGGCGACCGGCCAGCCGAAGCGGTGTGCGGCGCCGACGAGCATCAGCCCGACCGCGGAACCGGCCGGCCCGGTCAGTGAATACATCAGATGTGCCGCCGCTCCCGCGAACAGCGCCCTGGCTTCCTCGGTGTGCCAGCGCCGGGCCACCGCTGTGGCGGGCTGGAGTGCCCTGAGCCCGAACCTGGCCAGCGCCACCGGGTGGGCGGGCAGATGAGGCACCGGGCGCAGGACATCCTCGGTGAGCGCGTCGAAGTCGTCGGTCAGTGGGGCGAACAGCCGCTCCCATGCGGGGCCGTCCGGGCCGAGCCCGCGCACGGTCCGCTCCATGGAACGGAGCAGCACCCCGGCCCGCCCGCCGTCCAGCGGGTGAGCCAGATCGACCTCGGGCCACGCCCAGTCGAGGCCGTACCGCTCCAGGCCGAGGGTACGCAGGAACGGCGAGCCGACGCCCAGCGGGTGGACCGCGGAGCAGTGGTCGTGCAGGAGGCCGGGGAGGGTCAGTTCGCTGCTTCGGGTGCCGCCGCCGATCTCGTCGGCGGCCTCCAGGACGGTCACCTTCAGCCCCCGCTGGGCCAGGGCGACGGCGGCGGCCAGGCCGTTCGGGCCGGCCCCCACCACGATCGCGTCAGTCATGTGCGGCCGCCGCCTCGATCGGCGGTCGCGGGCGCGCGACGGGCTCGACGGGGATCGCGGGGCTCTCGTCGTCGAGCCAGGGCTGCCGGGTCACCATCTCCCCTACGTTCACATGTCCCTCCTCGATCAGGCCGCTCGCCGCGTCCACGATGCGGTAGTGCTGGCGCTGCCGGTGGGTCGGCTGGGACTCCAGCACGACGACGCGCAGGTCGCCCGGTGCGAAACCGCACCGCTGCTGTACGGCGGCCACCAGCTGCTCGTTGTGCAGATGGCCGTCGCCGAAGTTCCAGCCGAGGACTGCTCCCGCCACGGTCTCGCCCTCCCGCACATCGTAGGACTCCACGTCGTCCACGGCCCGCGGCAGCAGACCGGCCAGCGCACGGCCGTGGCTGTGCATCGCCCGCCAGGCGAGCCCCTGGTGCAGCACCAGCTCGGCGGCCTCGGCTCCGTACAGGCGGGTGAGCTGGTCCACGGGCAGACCGGACGCCTTCACCACGTGCTCGCCCAGCCGGGGCTCGGTGCCCTTGCGGAAGCACCACAGGCTGGTGGCCCAGTTGCCGGCGTAGTAGCGCATCGAGGGCAGGAACGACACCAGGTCGGGGCGGACGTGCCCGAGGAGCGGGACCACGGCCAGGCTCAGCACCAGCACCGCGGCCAGCAGCGGGGAGTGCAGGGCGAAGGCGCCGACCGCCGCGTCGTGGCCGAAGAGGACGAGCGCCGAGTAGATGAAGAAGACGTTCCACTCCAGCGGTACGCCCATCGGGAAGGTGGACATGATGTGCAGATGGAAGACGACCATCACGGCCAGAGCGATCGTGGTGACGGGTCCGCCGTGCGAGAGCACCAGGACCAGCGGCACCACGTATTCGATGACCGTGCCGCCGTGCGCGGCCGCGGCGGCGAATCGGGACGGCCTGAGATCGTCGGGGTGGTGGCGGTACAGCCGGCGTTTGAACCAGGCCGGGCGCAGCGGGCTGTTGCTGATCATCACCGCGACCACGAACGGGAAGTGGCGGTTGAGCTTGGAGGAGGCGGCGCCCCACCACAGGGCGAGCATGACCAGTTTCAGCGCGGCGGTCGTGTCGCTCACCGGGAAGAGGAAGATCACCAGCGTCAGACCGTAGTGCTCCGCGCGAGCGGCGAGGAAGACGGTCTTGTCGCGCAGCCCGAGCAGCGCGAGCAGCGCGGCGAGGACGGCGACGCGCCACGGAGCCAGTACGCCGGACGCGCCCGGGTCGCCTCCCTCGCCCGGTGAGCACAGCAGCCACACCGCCGTCCCCAGCAGCGCCCCGTACAGGGCCACATCGGCCACCGTGCGCCGGGTCCCGGCGGTGAACGGGATGCGGCCGGGCCAGGGAGGGAGCCGTATCGTGCCGGGGCGCAGCCAGTGCAGAAAGGCTCCTACCGGCGGCAGGAAGTGTGAGCTGAGCGGGCCCGAGCCGCAGCCGAGGCCCAGCACCTCCCACAGCAGTGTCCAGACGACGAGTTTCTGATAGACGACCGGTTCCGCCCACCAGGAGTCGAAGTGCGCGATGCCGCCCGCGCCGGGGGTGGCGGAGACGACCGCGATGCCGCCGAGCGCGTACGCGGTGATCTTCACCAGGTACAGCAGGTGCACGATGCCGGGGGTGCCGAAGCCGTGCATGGTCCAGTGCTCGGCCAGCGGCCTGATGCGTTGCTGGTAGGGGCGGCTGCGCCACTGCTGTATGTCGACGTCCGCCGTGTTCGGTGCGAGAAATCCCATGACTGCTCTCCCGCCCCCCTGCTCAGCCGGCCACGGTGACGGCGGTGGCCCTGGCCCGCAGCGCGGGCTTGTCCGTCTTGCCGACGGGATTCCTGGGCAGCCGGTCGACGAAGGTGATCCCGGTGGGCACCTTGAACCTGGCCAGCCGGGCCCGGCAATGGTCGAGCAGTTCGCCCGCGTCGGTCGCCGCGCCCGGGCGCAACGCCACGAACGCCACCGGTACTTCGCCGAGCCGCCGGTCGGCGGCGCCCACCACGGCGGCTTCGAGCACTTCTGGGTGATCGCCGAGGACGGTCTCGACCTCCTTGGGAGAGATGTTCTCGCCACCTCGGATGATCACGTCCTTGATGCGGTCGACCAGCACCAGATAGCCGTGCTCGTCGAAACGGCCGACATCACCCGTGTGCAGCCAGCCGTCGACCACGGCGCGGGCGGTCTCCTCCGGACGGCCCACGTAGCCACGCATCACGTTGGGTCCGCGGACGACCACTTCACCGGTCTCCCCCGCCGGGACGATCCGGCCCTGGGAGTCCATCACGGCGACCTGCTGGCCGGGCAGCGGCCGTCCGACCGTGCCGGGCCTGCGCGGGCCGTCCAGCGGGTTGGTGGTGGAGGCGCAGGTGCCCTCGGAGAGGCCGTAGCCCTCCAGTACCGGGATGCCGTAGCGGCGCTCGAAGCGCTCGACGAGTGCGGGCGGCATCGGGGCCGCCCCGCAGGCGGCGAACCGCACCGACGAGGTGTCCGGCCGTACCTGCTGCGGCAGTTCGGCGAGCATCGAGTAGATCGCCGGGACCGCGGAGAAGAAGGTCGGGCGTGCGGCGGCGACCACGTCGAAGAAGGTTGCGGCCTGGAACCGCCCGGCCACCGTGACCCGCCCACCGGCCAGCAGCGGGGACAGCGCGCCGACCACGATCCCGTTGACGTGGAAGAGCGGCAGGACGAGCAGGCTGTGGTCGGCCTCGGAGAGCCGGGCGGCCTCGATCATCATGCCCGTCATGGCGGCGAGGTTGGCGTGGTCGAGCATGACACCCTTGGGGCGCCCGGTGCTGCCGCTGGTGTAGATCAGCAGGGCAAGCGCGTCCGCGTCCGTCTCCGGTACGGCCGTGTCCTCGGCCGCGGCGCCCAGTTCGGCCACCGTGAGCGTCCCGAGTGGCGACGGCTCCGCGGTGACGACCATCGCGGCACCCGCGTCGCCGAGCTGGTACCGCACCTCGTCCTCGGTGAGCGCCGGGTTGACCGGGGTCACCGCCGCGCCGAGTCGCCAGGCGGCGAAGAGCGCGACGACGAAGTCCACCGTGTTGGGCAGCAGCAGTGCCACCACGTCCCCGCGCCCGGCCCCCCGCGCCCGCAGGGCCGCCGCGGCCCGGCGGACCCGGCGGGCGAACGCCGCGTTGTGCACGACTGACGTGTCGTCAGTCAGGCAGGGAGCTTCCGCGTCCCGTCGGGCCCGCAGATCTGGCAGTTCCGCGATGTGCATGTCGGCTCCTCGTGGTACGTCGACGGACGTCGGGCGGCCGGGGGTGCCCGTCCCGGGGCGGGACGGATGTCCGGTGCATGAGGAGAGACGGTACGAATCGGCGGGGCCTGCGGCCCATGGGCGCGGACGACGACGCTCGCGGCCGGACTTGTGCGCGGCGCACGAAGTCGGGGCGGCACGCCCGCACTGGTCCGCGCCGGCGCCGAGGCACGCTTCACTCGGGGCCGGCGCGGGGTCGTGGGGTGTCCGGGTCAGACGAAGGCGCTCTCGCCGGTTACCGCCTTGCCGACGATGAGGGTGTTCATCTCGCGGGTGCCTTCGAACGAGTAGATCGCCTCGGCGTCGGCGAAGAACCGGGCGATGTCGTAGTCGAGCACGATGCCGTTGCCACCGAAGATCTCCCGGCACCACGCGACCACCTCGCGCATCCGCGAGGTGACGTACGCCTTCGCCAGTGCCGAGTGCTCGTCGCGGAAGACCCCGGCGTCCTGCAGCCGTGCGAGCCGGACCAGCATGCCCCAGCAGGCGGTGATGTTGCCGAGGCTCTTGACCAGCAGGTCCTGCACCATCTGGAACCGTGCGATCGGGCGGCCGAACTGCCTGCGTTCCTTGGCGTGGTGGAGCGCCAGCTCGTAGGCGCCGATCATCACGCCGAGGGCCTGCCAGGCGACCCCGCTGCGGGTGGCGCGCAGGATCTCCGCCACGTCACGGAAGGAGTTGATCTTCTGCAGCCGGTTGGCCTCGGGCACCTTGACGTCGGTCAGGGTGATCTCGGCGTTCTCCACGATCCTGAAGGCGATCTTGTTCTCGATCTTCACCGGGGAGAACCCCGGGGTGCCCTTCTCCACCACGAAGCCCTTGACCTTGTCGTCCGCCTCGTCGCGGGCCCAGACCACCACCAGGTCGGCGAAGGTCGCGTTGCCGATCCACCGCTTGGCGCCGTTGAGCACCCAGTGCTCGCCGTCCCAGCGGGCCGTGGTGCGCATGCCCCCGGCCACGTCGGAGCCGCCGAGCGGCTCGGTCATCGCGAAGGCGCCGATGGTGTCCAACGCGGCCATCGAGGGCAGCCAGCGGTCCCGCTGTTCCTGGTCGCCACCGCGGTAGATGCTGTACATCGCCAGTCCGCTGTGCACGCCGAAGAAGGTGGCGCTGGAGGCGTCGGTGCGGGTGTACTCCATCGAGAGCATGCCGACCAGCAGATTGCTTCCGGCGGGCAGGGGGTCGCCGTAGCCCTCGTAGGGGACGCCGGCGAGTCCCAGCCCGCGGAAACCGCGGATGAGCTCGCGGGGGAACTCGCCCTTCGCCCAGTACTCGTTGACCAGCGGCTTGACCTCGGTGCGCATGAACGACCGTGCGCGCAGCAGCAGTTCGTGCTCGTGCGGCGGCAGCAGCGACTCGAAGTCGTAGAAGTCCGCGGCCGGCCGCTCGTCGACGGACGCCTTCTCCGATGCCTCCTCGGGCAGCAGGACGGTCATGACCGGGTCTCCTTCTCCAGGCCGGTGGCGCTGTCCCCGGGCGGACAGCACGGCGATCTGCTTGGTGTCGCGTTCCTGGCTGAGGTCGGCGTAGGAACGAGAGCCGTAGGCCTCCTCGACGGCCGCGACGAGCCGTTCGGTCTGTTCGGGGCTCTGCTCCGGGCGGCCTAGCGAGTCCCACATCCTCTGCATCGACACGCCGATGTGCTCGGCCATGTGCCGGTAGCCGCCGGGGCCGCCGCCGAGGTGCGCCCCGAGGAACGGTCCGACCGTCGCCCAGCGCAGGCCGAGCGAGTTCACCATCACGGTGTCCAGCTCCGCCGGGCTGACGACGCCCTGCTCGATCAGGTAGATCGCCTCCCGGGTGAGGGCGTTCTGCAGGCGGTTGCCGACGAAGCCGGGCATCTCCTTGCGTTCGACGACCGGGACCCGGCCGACGAAGCGGTAGAAATCCACGGCCCGCGCCACGCTCTCCTCGGAGGTGCGCTCCCCCGGCACCACCTCCACCAGCGGTACCAGGTGCGGCGGATTGAAGGGGTGGCCGATCAGGATCCGGTCGGCCTCCTCGACGGTGTCGGTGAACACCGTGGCGGGGATCGCCGAGGAGGAGCTGAGCAGCAGCGCGTGTGCGGGGGCCGCGCCGACCAGAGTGGTGAACAACTCCCGCTTGAAGCCGGCGTTCTCCGGCCCGTTCTCCTGGACGATGTCGGCGTCGCGCACCGCGTCGGTGAGATCGTCGGCGATGTGCACCCGCTCGGCGAGGCCGCGCACATCCAGGCCCTGCGCGGCCAGCTGCCCGGCCGCCCGGTCGAGCGCCTCGGCGACCGCCTCGGCCAGGTCCGGCCGCGGGTCGGTGACGCGTACCTGCATGCCGTGGCCGGCGAAGAGCGCGGCCCAGGACAGGCCGATCGTCCCGGCGCCGACCACTGCGGCGGTGGTGAATGACTCGGTCATCACATGTCTTCCTTCTGCTCTTCCTTCTGACCGCGTGGCCGTGCTCACCGCACGGGGTGGGCGGGGTGGGCCAGGTAGTCGTGGACGGGCTTGACCGGCGCCAGGGTCAGGTCGGTCAGGATGTGGGTGGCGGAGACGATCTCGCGCACGGGCAGATCGGCCAGCGGTGCCAGCACATGCTCGAAGAGCTGCAGCCGGGCGGGGCCGGTCCAGGCGCCCTTCACCGTGATGTCGGTGATCTCGGTGCGCACCAACTGCGCCACCTGCGGCGCTCCGTCGAACCCGGGGACCAGCTTCAGCATGTAGGTCGGCACACCGACCTGGTCCACGGCCTCCTCGACCGACAGCTCGTGGTGCTTGTAGCCCATCGTGGCGGTCGCCACCCGCAGCGTGCCCACGTCGAGGACACCGACCAGCGCTCCGTGGTCGACGTAGAGGGCGGGCGATCCGGCGGTCTTGGGATAGGCACTGGCCTCGCGGCCGGACGTGATGGCCGGAAGGTTGTCCAGGTACATGGCGTGCAGGTACTCGCCCCGCTCGCCCTCGTGGCGGACCGGGATCGCCTGGCCGGACTCGGTGTACGGCCCGTAGCCGCTGACGTCACCCATGTGCATGACCTCGAAGCGCACCAGTGGCTCGTCGATCTCCAGCGGTTCGGGCACGACGGCGCGCAGCGCCTCGTGGTCGGTGCGGTAGACGATGTTGAGGTACTCGCGGTCGGTGAACCGCGGCACGACCGGCGGATAGGCCGGGTTGGTGAGCGGCGCCGCGATGTGCCGGGGTACGTCGAACTGATGCATCGTGTCTCCCTCGGGGCCTACAGGCCCTGCCAGACCGGGGAACGGCGCTCGGTGAAGGCGGTCATGCCCTCGCGTACGTCGGCGGAGGCGGCAAGCCGGGCCATCTGCCGCGCCTGTACGGCGAACGCCTCCTCCTCGGGCGCGCCGTCGGCGGCGCGGACGAGTTCCTTGACGGCGGCCAGTGCCAGCGGGGCGTTCCGCGCGATCCGCTCGGCCGACTCAAGGGCGGCAGCGACGGTTTCCCCGGCCGGCACCACCCGGTTGGCGATGCCGAGCCGCCCGGCCCGCTCGCCGGTGACCGGCTCGCCGGTCAGCAGCAGTTCCATGGCCAGGTGGTAGGGGATGCGTTTGGGCAGCCGGATCACTCCGCCGCCCGCCGCGATCAGCCCGCGGCTGACCTCGGGGAGCCCGAACCTGGCATCGACCGCGGCGACGATCAGATCGCAGCCCAGGGCCAGTTCGAAGCCGCCTCCCATGGCCCAGCCCTCGACCGCGGCGATCAGCGGCTTGGTCGTGCGGGCCTGGGTCAGGCCGCCGAAGCCGCGCCCCGGGATCTCGGGCGACTCACCGGCCAGCGCGGTCTTGAGGTCCATTCCGGCGCTGAATGTGCCGCCGGCGCCGGTGAGCACGCCGACCCGCAGGCCGGGGTCCCCCTCCAGCTGGTCGAGGGCGGTGGACAGTCCGGCGGCGACGGCCGCGTTGACCGCGTTGCGCGCCTTCGGCCGGTCGATGGTGATGAGCAGTGCGGAACCGATGGTCTCGGTCCGCACCTCGGTGGTGCTGTGCATGGTGTGCGTCCTTGCTAGACGGCCGGTCGGCGGCCGGCGGCGAGTTCCTGGAGGACCTCTTCGGTGTGCTGGCCGGGCAGCGGGGCGAGCCGGCGGACCGAACCCGGAGTGGCGGAGAACCGCACCGGGATGCCGACCGAGCGGATGGCGCCCTCACTGGGGTGCTCCACCACGTCGAGCAGTCGGCCACTGCTCACGTACGGGTCCTCGGCGGCCCGGTCGAGTTCGAGCACGGGCGCCATCGGGATGCTGTGCTCGGCGCAGACCCGCTCCCACTCCTCGGTGGTCAGGCTCGGCGAGCACTCCGCCACCAGCTCCATCAGGGCATCGACGTCGTCATCGGCGATGGACTCGCCGTTGACACGCCGGTCCGCGGCGAGATCGGCGCGGTCGGCGGCGAGGAAGAAGTCCCGGAAGTTCTGCGGGTTGTACGGGATGACGCAGGCGAGGCCGTCCTGGGTGGGCACCGCGCGGTGCCCCCTCTTCATGGACAGCGGGAACCCGGTCGGCCCCTCGGGCGGTTCGAAGACATGGCCCGCCAGGTGCTCGACGAGGTTGAACGCGATGAGCGTGTCGGTCATCGGGATCTCGACGTACTGGCCGGCGCCGGTGCGGTCACGGTGGACCAGCGCGGCGAGCACCGAGTACACGATGGTCAGCGCACATACCTTGTCGCCGATGATCGTCGGCAGGTACGCCGGGGTGCCCAGCGCCCGGTTCGTCACGTCCACCAGACCGGAGGCGGCCTGCACGGTCTCGTCGTAGGCCGCGTTGCCGGCCCGGTCGGAGTCGCTGCGGAAGCCCTGGGCGTGGGCATAGACCAGGCCGGGGTTGCGGGCGGCGACGTCGGTGTGGCCGAGGCCGAGGCGGGCGAGCGCGCCCGGGCGCATGTTGGTGACCAACACGTCGGCGCTGTCGATCAGTTCCAGGGCCCGTGCGCGGTCGGCGTCTTCCTTGAGGTTCAACGTCACGCTGCGCTTGTTGCGGTTGACGTTGAGGTTGAGCGGGGTCATTCCGGGCGTGGTGCGGTACGGACCCACCCGAACCGTGTCGGACGGGGACTCGATCCTGATGACGTCGGCACCGAGGTCGCCCAGGATCTGCGCCGCGTAGGGCCCCATCACCACCGTTGACAGATCGATCACCCGCACCCCGTCCAGCGGACCTGTGGTGCCGGCGGCCGTGATGTCCATCATCACTCCTGTTCACGCAGTAATTTCATGTCGAATGTTTCCACCGACGACGTTATGCGTGAACGGACCGGAAGGGAATGATCAAGTGCCGAACAAGGGTATGACCACAGCGGTCACACCGAATACGGAATTCCCCAGAAAGGGAATCCGGAAATCAGTCAGACGGTGATGACCTCGTTGAAGATCCGGCGGGCCCGGACAGCGACCTCGCCCAGGTCGCCGTCGGCGTCCGCCCGATCAGCGCGCATCAACAGGCCCGTGATCAGGGTGGGTCGGAAGTCCTCCACCGGCAGCACAGCCACGTTGTCCAACCGGTACAGATGCATGGGGCTCTCCGGCGAGAGCATGGTCATCGAGAACGCGAGGCCGGAGGAGATCAGTTCCGAGCTGCCGGAATAGTCCGCCATTTTGATGCGGATTCTCTTTTTGACGCCGACCGAATTGAGACGGGCGTCGATCTCCTCGAAATAGGCCGGGGTGGCGTCGTTCGGCGTGGCCACGTACGACAGGTCGGCCAGCTCCTCCAGAGTGACGGACGACCGCCCCCCGAACCGGTCGGCCGGCACCGCGGCACCCAGCACCTCGTGCATCACCTCGATGATCTTCAACGCAGGGTCGGAGACCGGCAGCCGGGCCAGCGCCATGGCCAGCCTGCCGTCGCGAACCGCGTCCGCCAGGTCCGCCGACGTGCCGGGCCAGCGCTTGAGCTCGCACACCTCGCAGCACGCCTCCTCCAGCAGCCTGACCCGCTCCCGCAGCAGCGGGTGCACTCCCGCGGGCATCCCGATGAACAGCCTCTCCAGCCGTGGGCGCACAGCCTCGCTCAGCCGCCACGGGATCGAGTTGACGCGCTCCAACGCGTCGCGCGCCATCGGGAGCAGCGCGGCGCCCGCCGGGGTCAGAGCGACATGATGGGTGGTGCGCTCGAAGAGCTCATGACCGAGTTCGCGTTCGAGGTCCTTGATCCGCTGGCTGAGCGGAGAAGCCGCCATGTGCAGTCTGCGCGCCGCCTGCGAGAAGTTGAGTTCCTCGGCCACGGCGACGAAGTAGCGCAGGTGCAGCATGTCCACGCCGGTCACCCTACCCACGGCAGGAGTCACCGACCGCAGGAGCACCGAGGCGGCGGTCGCTGCCGCTCAGGTACCGACTGCCGGGCTCCGGGCCGTCCACGGGCCGCATCGTCGGCCTGAAACAGCACGCGGCCTCACTCGCGTCGACGTCGACGCGGGGCACACGTGTCGACTCCGCTCACGGACGGTGGTGTGACCGGATCTCCGGTGGTTCCACACATCATGGGGCTTTTCCGATACGGAGGCCGGTCGCGCCTGATGTAATCGGCGGCGGACGACCGAGGAGCAAGGGGGGCCCTGTGCAGGCCAAGGAAACGTTGTTCGCCGATCTCGTGCAGGGGCGGGCCCAGCAGTTCCAGGTGCCTCTCTACCAGCGGACGTACTCCTGGACCGAGAAACACCTCAAGCAGCTGTGGAGCGACATCCTGGAGCAGGCCGGACTGCTCGAGTCGCAGGAGGAGAAAGCGAGCACGCACTTCCTCGGCTCAATCGTGCTCGCGCCCTCACCGCAGAACGAGGCGACGTTCCCCCGCTGGCTCGTCGTCGACGGCCAGCAGCGGCTGACCACCCTGTCACTCGCCCTGGCCGCCATCCGCGACCACGTCGCGGACACCCAGCCGGACGAGGCCGAGCGCATCAACGAGGAATACCTGATCAACAAGCGGAAGAGCGGCAACGACCATCTCCGCCTGCTGCCGACGCAGGCGGACCGCCCCCAGTTCGCCGCCCGCGTCCGCGGCACCCTCACCGATCAGGTCGTCGGCAGCGGTGTCGCCACCGCCTACGCCTTCTTCCGCAAGAAGCTCGTCGAGGTGGACGATCCGGCGGCCCCCCAGGACGTGTTCCGCATCGAGCAGGCGATCACCTCCCGGCTCACCCTGGTGGCGGTGACCGCCGAACCCGGCGACAACGTGCACCGCATCTTCGAGTCGCTCAACAACACCGGCCTCAAGCTGAGCCAGGCCGACCTGCTGCGCAACTACCTCTTCATGCGGCTTCGGACGCGCGGCGAACACGTCTACGAGACCTACTGGCTGCCGCTGCAGGACAGTCTCAGCAATGACGAGCTGGAACAGCTCATGTGGCTGCAGCTCGTGCTCGACGGGGACGACCGGGTCCGCCGTCAGGACCTGTACGCCGCCCAGCAGAAGCGCTTCGAGAACCCGAGGACGGGTGAGGGGGAGATCGAGGCGTACATCAGGGAACTCCACCGCCGAAGCGCCCTCTTCCGCCGACTGCTGCACCCCGAGGAGGAACCCAGTCCCCCGGTCCGGGCCGCGCTCCGCCGCCTGGACGCGTGGCAGGCGGCCGTCACCTACCCCGCCCTGATGCTGCTGCTCGACCGGCGCGAGCGCGGCGAGCTGGACTCCTCCGAGACCGTCCGCGCCCTGGCGTACATCGAGAGCTTCCTCGTGCGCCGGATGATCTGCCGGGTCCCGACCAACAACCTCAACCGAATCTTCCAGGCCGTGCCCGGACAACTCCCGCGCGACGTGCCCGTCGCCGAGGGGCTGCACCAGCTCCTTTCCTCCGAGAACCGCTTCTGGCCCGATGACGCCGAACTGCGCGACAAGATCCGAAAGGCGCCGTTCTACCAGTACGGCCGGTGGCAGCAGCGCAAGTTGGTGCTGCAACGGCTGGAGGAGAGCTACGAGCATCCCGAACCGGTCGACTTCGCCGTCGCGCAACTCACCATCGAACACGTCATGCCGCAGTCGCCCAGTGACGAGTGGCTGCGCGAGCTGGGTGAGGAGGCGGCCGAGGACGAGACCGCGGAGGAGTTGCACGCCCTCTTCCAGCACACCCTCGGCAACCTGACGCTCACCGCGGTCAACTCGGAGCTGTCCAACCACCCCTTCGAGCGCAAGCAGGATCTGCTGAACGGCAGCCACCTGGAGATGAACCGCCGCATCGCCGCCACCGAACGCTGGGGCGTGCGCGAGATCCTGGCCCGCGCCGATGAGTTCGCCGACCGCGCGATCGCTCTGTGGCCGGCACCACTGCGGGGGGTCGGCCGCGCGGAACGCAGCCGCGACTGGCAGCTCGCCCACCAGGTCCTCGCCGCACTTCCCCAGGGCACCTGGACCTCCTACGGCGACCTCGCCGCGTTCCTCGGCTCCGGCGCCCAGGCCGTGGGCAACCACCTGGCCAACACCCCCGGCGTGGCGTACGCGTACCGGGTCCTCACCTCCGAGGGCAAGGTCTCCGACGGTTTCCGCTGGGCGACTCCCCAGAACGCGGAAAGCGACGACGTCCGCGCCCGACTGGCCGCCGACGGCGTCCGCTTCACGGCCACCGGAGCGGCCGACCCCGCCCAGCGGCTCACCGCCGACGACCTCGCCGCGCTGCTCGCGGGTACGGACGACGACGACACGGACGGCGAGAACACCGCTCACAACAACACCGTGGCGGCACCGGGCGAGGAGACGCGCGCCGAACGGTTCTTCCGCCAGCTCAGCGCGGACGACTCCCCCGAAACGGTCGAAGCCGTACGCGCAGTCCTCGCCCACTGGGAGGGACTCGGCGGCTGGATCGGCCACGGCGCGGGGCACGTCACCACCAGCGCGTACCTCATGCTCGGCGAGGCAGGCGGCCCGGGCCGCGGCATCTGGCCGCTGACGCTCTACCCCGGCACGGGACGCGGAGGCACGGCGGAGGTGGTGTTCCAGTACCTCGCCGCTCGGGAGCCGTTCATCGAACGCACACTGCGCGCCGAGTTCCTCGCCCGTCTCAACACGCTGGACGGCGTCGACATCCCGGAGGGCAAGCTGGAGCTGCGCCCCAACATCCCGCTGGCCCTGCTGGAGAAGGACCGCAACCGCAAGTTGCTCACGGAGACACTGACGTGGTTCCGGGACCGTTGGGACGGCCGGGGAACGTCCTGAGCCCCGCTGCCCATTGCCCAGGCAGCCGCCCGGTGGCCCCGCACCCGCCGCCGTACTCGGACCGGCTGTTCAGATCACGTACTCCCGCCCCGCGCCCGGGTCAGCTGCTTCAGTTCGATGATCGTCGCGACGGCGCGCAGCCAGGTGGCCGCGGTGTCGTCGGCGGCGATCCCCCCTGCGAGTTCGGTGCCGGCCCGCAGCCACTCCCGTACGAGGACGGCCGCCTCCCGGCGGGGCAGGGGCTCGGGCAGCTCCGCGGCGCGGGCCAGTCCGCCGGCGCGCACGATGTCGGCGAGGAAGGCGACCGAGCGCGGCTCGGTGCCGAGGCGGTCGAGGATGACGGCCGCGGCCGCGGCGCCGTCGCCGAACAGGGCGGTGCGCCGGGGGCCGGGCTCGGCGGCGAGGCCGTAACGCAGCAGGACGGTGATGTCGAGCCGGGCCAGCTCGTCGTCCGTGCGGTCCGGCGGGTACGGGGCGTCGTCGTTCATGGCGGGGCCTCGGGTGTCTCGTCTCATCTGACTGGTCCGCTGCGGCTCAGCCGACGGTGACGGTGTAGGTGATGCGCTCGGGGGCCTGGGAGGGAGTGGCCGCCCCGGTGGTCGGGGTGGCGGACGGTCCGGTCGTCTCGGGGGGCAGGGTGGAGGTGTTGCCCTGGCAGGTGGTGAACGTGCAGTGCAGCAGCGTGAACCGGGTGGTCCCCTCGCCCTTGGCCTCGAAGGTGAAGGTGAGCCGGCCGCCGGCACCGTCCACCGGCTCGTCGCCGGAGTGCGAGGCGTAGTGCCGGCCGCGGCTGACCAGCACCGAGCTGTCGGGCCGGGGGTCGACCAGGTACCAGTACTCGCGGGTGGAGGCGTTCTGGTCGACGGTGAGCGTGAAGCGCTCGCCCGGCTCGGCGGTGATGCTGGTGTCCTTCACGGAGTGGCTCGTCGTGCGGCTCGTGGTGCTCGTGGAGCCACCGGCCGGTTCGCCGGTGCCCGAGCCGCACCCCGTGGCGAGAGCGAGGAGCGCGGCCGCCGCGATCGCGGCACCGCCCCTGCTACCGCGGAAGATAGACGCTGTACGCGTTGGGGAGATCACTGGTGGAAGCCTTGCCCATGTGGCCGTTGATGAAGTCGTCCTCGCTGACCCAGGTGGTCGAGCCCCAGGGGTTGTACACCTGAAGCATGTCACCCTCCTGGGCGATGATGGTCATGGCGTGGGCGCCCTCCTTGCCCGAGACGTCGACCGGCACCGGCCGCCCCTGCGCCACCGAGTTCTCGACCTCGGTGAGGACCGCCCTGCGGTCGGCGTCGCTGTTCAGGTCCTGGCGCTGGTAGTCACTGCCGGTGGCACTGCCTACGACGGCGTCGTTGATCCGTTCCTGCCCCTCGGGCCCCATGCCGCCCCAGTTCTTACCGCCGTCGCCTTCGGTGTGCAGCCGGTGCTGTTCGGCCACCAGGCGCTCCTTGAAGGCGTTGGGGTCGTCCTGCTGCCCGTCGGGGCCGCCGGTGAGGTCGAGCGCGTAGAGGGGGTCGACCATGGCGCGGGACGTGACGGTGGACGAGGCCACGCAGGTGCCCTCGCGGCCGTCGCCGCCCTGGATCCACCGCTGGCCGTCGAAGCTGACGTAGTCCGTGTTGTTGTTCGAGCCGTTCGGCGCCAGGCCCTCGTCGTTCATGCTGTCCGCGGCGGTGACCACCGGAGTGAGGTGCCGGCGCATCCAGTCGGGGTCCTTGCCGTGGATCTTGCCCTGGAACGTGCCGATCTCGGCGACGCTGTGGCCGGCGGCCAGGGCCTTCATGAGGTAGGCCCGCTCCTGCGGGCTGTCCGACTTCGCCAGCATCCGTTCCATGGCCGTCTCGTCGTCGAGACTCAGCTGGTCCATACGCGTCGACGCGCGCGCCAGGTCACCGGCCGTGAGGATCTCGTTCAGCTCGGTGTCGGCGCCCGCGACGCCGGTGTCGGCGAGCATCAGCTTGTCGACGGCGGTGAGTTCGCTGGTCTCCATCTTCCCGGCCCGTGCCTCGGCGGCCCACTTGTTCAGGTCCCGGGCCGCGACGCGGGTGGCCTCCTGCGCGTCGGCCACGGCGGCGTGCATCAGGTCGACCGCGTAGGAGCCGAAGTGGGCGGCGTTCTTGCGGTCCCACTCCTCCTCGTCGTTCTCGTGCAGGTCGTCGAAGAAACCGTCCTTGCCGCCGAGCGTCTTCTTCTGCTCCAGCAGCTGCCCGCGGCCCTGCTCGTCCTTGCGCTGCGCGGCGCCGATCGCGTCGGCCAGCGTCAGCAGCACCGTCGCACCACTCCGGAACGCCTCGCTCATCTGGGTCACGGACCGCCCGGCGGCGTTCACCACGTCGGAGGCGAGGACGCTCGTGTCGCCGACCCACACCTCCGGAAGACCCTTGCGGCCCACCCGGTCGACCTGGTCGAAGACGCTGCCGACATGGTCGACCTGGCCGCGGTAGAGCCCTGCCAGGCCCTCCAGCACGGCCTGGTCGCCGCCCGGCTCGGGCACCGAGAGGGCGTCGTCGATCAGGTCGAGGAGCTCGTTCTTGCTCCCGGCACCGAGCATTTTCTTGGACAGTCCGGCGAGCCACGCGAGGCGGAAGGAAGGGGAGTCGAGGGGAGAGGAGAAGAACGACACCGGCCCGTTCCTCAGTAACCGGACAGGGCCGAGGTGCGCCCGCCCTGCGTCGATGTGTCGGTGAGGCTGCTCGTGCCGCCGACGTGGACGCTGTCCGCGTGCGTCTTCACCAGACCGTCGGTGCCGTGGTAGGTCTTCTTGGCCAACTGCACCTTGCCACCGAGCTCGTGCAACGCCGACGCCAGTGTCCTGGCCTCCGCCTCCCAGGCCTTGACGAACGCGTTCAGCGCCGACGCGGCGTCGTCGCCGCCGGCATCGTCGTAGGAGTAACTCGTGCGGGACTTGACGGCCGAGCTGACGCCGTCCATGTCCGTGCCGGCGTCGTCGAGTTGCTGGGCCTGCCCGGTCATGCCTGCCTTTACCTGGTAGCCGTCCGAGCCCACCGTGCCTCCCCCGTACACATCCGATCGTGACCGCGGGCAGGCTAGCACGCACTGCATATACGAAGATCACACGTCGTCCGCCACGCATACTCGGGCCGTGCGGCCACGCCTGACGGGTAGTCCGGCCCGCACCCTCCGCGCGCTGTTCGGGGCTAGACTGCCGGCCTGAGCCGCCGGTACGCCAACATGCGTGGCCGGTTCCGTTGCCCCGGCACCCCGTGAGGGGGCGAGCGTGACCCCACCCACCGCCTCACATCCCCTCCACCGCTACGGCTGGAACGACGCGTTCGCGGCCGGCTTCGCCCCCTACGAGGCCGACGGCCTCCGGCCCGGCCGGGTCGTGCGGGTCGACCGCGGCAGCTGCGAGGCCGTCGTCGCCCAGGACGGACAGGTGACGTCCGTACGGGCGGGCACGGGGCCCGTGGCCTCGCCCGATCCCGTGCGGAATCCCTGCACCGGCGACTGGGTGGCCCTCGACCTGGACCAGAGGGTCGTCCGGGCGCTGCTGCCACGGCGCACCACGTTCGTACGGGCCGTCTCCTCGCGACGGTCCGACGGCCAGGTCCTGGCCGCCAACATCGACCAGGTACTCGTCGCCGTCTCACTCGCCGACGAGTTGGATCTCGGGCGCGTCGAGCGTTTCCTCTCCCTGGCGTGGGAGAGCGGCGGGCAGCCGGTGGTGATCCTCACCAAGGCGGACCTCGTCCCCGACCCGGTGACTCTCTCCTATCTCGCCGAGGACACCCGGAGGGTGGCCCCCGGAGCGCGTGTGCTGTCCGTCAGCGCGGCCACGGGGCAGGGCATG
This sequence comes from Streptomyces sp. NPDC014991, assembly GCF_043080665.1. NCBI lineage: Bacteria > Bacillati > Actinomycetota > Actinomycetes > Kitasatosporales > Streptomycetaceae > Streptomyces > Streptomyces sp. NPDC014991. Next base: position 72,893 of record NZ_JBIBVY010000003.1, on the reverse strand, counting down.
GACACCCTCGCGAGCCTCATCGGCGGCGGAGGTGGAGGAGACGGAGAGGGCGGCGGGACGGCCGCTCTCCTCGGTATGTCCGGTGCCGGCAAGTCCACTCTCGCCAACGCGCTCACGGGAGCGGACGTGCAACGGGTCGACGTCACGCGCGACAGCGACGGCAAAGGGCGGCACACGACGACGACCCGCGATCTCCTGCCGTTGCCGGGTGGCGGTGTCCTGATCGACACACCGGGGCTGCGCGGAGTGGGACTGTGGGAGGCCGACAGCGGCGTGGCCCGGGCCTTCAGCGATGTCGAGGCCCTTGCCCGGGACTGCCGTTTCCACGACTGCTCGCACCGGACGGAGCCCGGGTGCGCGGTGCTCGCGGCGGCCGAGGAGGGGACCCTGCCCCTGCGACGGCTCGAGAACTATCACAAGTTGCTCCGCGAGAACGAGCGGATCGCCGCCCGGAGCGATGCGCGGCTGAACGAGGAGATCCTGCGGAACTGGAAGCGGAAGAAGGCGCTGGGCCGCCACATGATGGAACGCAAGCGCGGCCCGCAGCACTGAAGCCGACGCCTTGGGTCAGGGCGTCGGGGCGCGTCGTCCTCCGGACGGTGGCCCGCCGCGGCCGTGCGGGGAGCCTGGTCGTCACAGGTCGGCCGAGGGAGCCAACGCACGTCAAGTGGTCTGTGTCCATGCTCGTTTGGTCTCCGTCCGGCTCGGCCTCCTCACTCGGTCCCGTCGACATGCTTCGCGTCGTCGAACCGGAGCAGGTGCCACCGGGAGCCGTCGTGGACGAATTCGTTGATCGAGGTCGCCGCCGGTGTCGCGTCCGTGAACAACACCGGTGGGACGACGTCCAACAGCGCTGACATCGCCGCGACGATGAGCCCGGCATGGCACACCACGAGGACGGTGCCGCCACGATGACGGGAGGTCAGGTCGCCGACGACACGGCCGGCCCGGCTCTGGAACTGGTTCCACGTCTCCCCGCCGGGCGCGAAGGGCCGGTCGGGATGGACCGTCATGTCGAACGCCCCGTGGACGCGCTGGTACTCGTCAATGGTCAGGCCGTCGGCCGTCCCGAAGTCGAGCTCGCGCAGCCGCGTCTCGACGACCGGCGCCTGGAGTCCCAGGCCGTTCGCCAGGACCTCAGCCGTCTCGCGGGCCCTGGGGACCGGGCTGGTCAACAGTGCTTGCGGCCGCAGTGGTTCGGCTTCCAGTCGTGCCGTGAGCCGCGCGGCCTGTTCCCGGCCCAGTTCCGTGAGTCCGGGACACGTACGAGAACCCGCGATCAGTCTTTTCACGCTGGCATGCGATTGCGCATGCCGCACCAGCCACACACGGGTGACGGAGTTCTGTTCATGTTCGTACGTCATTCGCGTGACGGTCCTCGGATCGGCCTGCGCGTGCAGGTCAGTTGAAGTCCCAGCCGCCGTCGACGGTCAGACTCTGACCTGTGACGAAACCCGCTTCGGGAGAAGCCAGGAACGCCACCGCCGCGGCCACGTCTTCGGGACGCCCATGCCGCTTGATGCATTGCCGGGCGAATTCCCGTTCCCGCCAGGACGGATAATCCGGGTGAGACCTCTGCTCGGTACTCAGCTCGATCGAACCCGGTCTGACGGAATTCACTGTAATGCCGTGCGGGCCGAGTTCGCGAGACAGGGCACGGACGAATGCCTCCAGGCCGCCTTTCGCCGCGATGTACGGGGCGAGTTCCACGCGCCCTACCCGCGTGAGCACCGTGGAAACGGCCACGATCCGGCCCGTCCCGCGCGCCACCAGATGGGGTGTGGCGGCCCGTGCGCAGGCGATATGCGCGAGGAGATTGACGTCCAGGGCCGAGCGCACGTCGTCCCACGTGAGGTCCTGCCATGGCGCATATGTGTACGCCCCGGCATTGCACACGAGGACGTCGAGCCTTTTACCGCACGCGGCCATGGATTCCCTCAGGCGAGCCATGGTTCCCTCGTGCGTGAGGTCTCCGACCACCGTGGCGAAAACGTTCGCACCGACCTCTGACACCCGGTCGGCGGTGTCGGCGAGCCCGGAGTCCCGCGTCAGATGCGTCAGCACCAGATCGTGGGTGGCGGCCAGCCGTACCGCGATGGCGGCGCCGAGGCCCGAACCCGCCCCCGTGACCACGGCGACGCCCCGAGACGACATCATATTCCCCTTCCCGAGCACGGATTGATCACCCGTTCGATCCTGCCATCCAAGACAGGCCGATCACCCCCTTGATCCGGCCATTCCGGCTATCACCGTTGTTGGCCGTGAAAGCCCTGAGGCATTCTGTGGTGCCGGATCAGGCCGACGAAGCCGGAGGTATTCAGTGGGTACCATGGACGCAGAACGTCGGACGAATGCTGATTGCCTGGAGGGCATCAAGGAGGTCATCGCCGGCGGTGTCAGCAGCAGCATGCGGGCGGCGGCCGTCCCCCTGCCACTCGTCGTGCGGCGTGCCGACGGCTGCTTGCTCCGGGATGTCGAGGACAACGAGCTCGTGGACTTCAACATGGGCTACGGTCCCCACCTCTTCGGTTATGCCGACCGCGATGTGGGCGACGCCGTGGCCGACCAGTTCACCAAGGGCCATATGACCGGCCTGCCGCACGAGCTGGACGCCGAGGCCGGATCCCTCGTAGCCGAACTGGTGCCGGGCGTGGAGCAGGTCAGGTTCGCCAATTCCGGCACGGAGGCGGTCGCCTCCGCGCTGCGGCTCGCCCGTGCCACCACGGGCCGCTCACTGGTGGTCACCTTCGAAGGGCACTACCACGGCTGGAGCGAGACCATCCTGCGAGCGGGCAAGACCACGCTCCGGACCGAGGGCACCCGGCCGACGGATGTCATCCCGGGGGCGCCGGGAATGATCCCCCAGGCGCTCGCCCACACCGTGCAGGTTCCGTGGAACGACGCCGAGGCCGTCGAGGAGCTCTTCGCGCGCGACGGCGGCCGAATCGCGGCGATCATCCTGGAGCCGGTCCAGACCAATGCCGGTGTGATCCCCCCGGTACCCGGCTTCCTCGAGCTGCTGCGCGACCTCACCTCTCGCAGCGGCGCGACGTTGATCTTCGACGAGGTGATCACCGGCTTCCGGGTCGCCCGAGGAGGCGCTCAGGAGCTCTACGGCGTCGAGCCCGACCTCACGGTCCTGTCCAAGGTGATGGGCGGGGGGTTCCCCGTCGCCGCCTTCGGCGGACGGAAGACCGCGATGCGGATGTTCGCCACGAACGAGGCGTACCACGGTGGCGTCTACGCCGGGAACCACGCGGCGTTACGCGCGGTCGTCAGCACACTGACCAAGATCCGCGCGCTGCCCGGCCTCTACGACGAGTTGGAGGGCATCGGCGCCGGTGCGGAGGACGCCCTGCGCGAGGTCTTCGCCGCGGAGAAGCAGCTCGTGCACATCAACCGGGTCGGCACCCTGATGTGCGTGGCCCTGCTGAAGAAGCCGCTGGAGAAGCGCGACACGCTGCGCGACCTCGCCGAGGCCATCGACTTCCCCCGGCACCGCCGGTTCCAGGTACTGGCCCAGAGGGAGGGCGTCTACTTCCACCCCAACGCGCTGGAACCCTGGTTCCTGAGCACCGCGCACACCGGGGACGTCCTCGACAAGGCGGCGGGGGCACTGCGACGCGCACTGACCGACCTCGGATGACCGCCGCGCGCGCCGAGCTGCTGTCCCTGCTGCGTGAACAGGGCGCCCGTCCGGGCGATACGCCGCTGATCAGCGACGCCTACGGGACCACCAGCGCCGGGCAGCTGGTCGGAAGCGTGGACGCCAGGACCCGTGCCCTGCAGGAGGCGGGTGTCGGACCGGGCACCCTCGTGGGCACCGTCGCCTGGCCCGCGGCCGAGTTCGTCAGCGACGTGTTCGCGATCATTTCCGCCGGGGCGGTCGCCGTTCCGCTCTCGCGCCGGACGACACCGTGGGAGCTCCGGCGGATCCGCGAACGCTGCGCACTCGACTTCCTCTCGGCCCCGTACGAGTCGCCGCTGACCCTGCCGGTCCCGGCCGGGGACCGGGGCGCGCGGACGCTGAGCGGCGTCCGGGAACCCGGCCGGGAAGCGGCGCGGCACCACGCCTTCGACGAGGCAGCGACGGCACAGATCACGTCGGGAACCACCGGGTACCCCCAGGTCGCGCTGCGCTCCGCCGCCGCCCTGCTGGCCGAGGCGGAGAGCTACCGTACGGTCCTGGGGCTGGGGCCGGAGAGCCGGCTGCTGTGCCCCATACCCCTCCAGCACGCGTACGGCTTCGGGCTGTGCGCCCTCGCCGCGACCCTGGCGGGTGCGCCTGTCCGCTATCTGACGCCCGACAAGCCGCGCCTGCTGCTGCGCGAGCTCGCCTCCTGCAACGTGACGCTCTTCGTCGGGGTGCCCCCCATGCTGCGCCTGCTCGCCAAGGCCGCCCGCGACCTGCCGCACGACGGCCGTACGGTCGGATTCCTCTCCGCCGGCATGGCGCTGGACGCGCACACCGCCGAACTGGTCGCGACCCGGCTGGGCGGGCACGTCGGCCAGGTCTACGGGACCACGGAGACCGGGCCGATCTGCGTGAGCAGCCCCGCCCCGTGGCAGCCGGGCACCTCCGGGCCCGGCTCGCCCCTGCCGGGTGTGGAGGTCCGCCTGTCCCCCGTCCCGGGGGTCGCCGGGGACGGTGCCGGCGGCTCCCCGGCGGTGCCGGGGGAAGCCGTGACGGGGCTGGTGACCGTCACCTCGCCGTCGATGATGCTCGGTTACGCCGTCGGGGAGACCGTCGACGCGACGCCGTTGCGGGACGGATTCACCACGGGCGACCTGGCCCGGTGGGAAGGGCGGGAACTCGTCCTCGCCGGGCGCCTGTCCACCAGCATCAACGTCGCGGGCGCCAAGGTCAGCCCCGAGGAGGTCGAAGCCGTTCTGCTCGCCTTCCCGGATGTCGCCTCGTGTCTGGTGTCCGGGGTGGACGACGCGGTCCTCGGACAGCGGATCAGCGCGACGGTGACACCCGACACCGTGGACCTCGACAAGCTGGAGCGCTTCTGCCGGGAGCGGCTGTCGCCCTCCTGTGTCCCCCATGCCTTCGCCTCCGTGGCGGAACTGCCGACCACCGAGACTGGGAAGGTCCTCAGGCCCCGTACCGGTCAGTAAGGAACCGTGAGAGTGAGAACCGAGAACATCTTCCTGGCAGGGACCGGGGCGTACATTCCGCCCAGGGTCAGCGTCGACGGGGCGGTCCGGCGCGGCGCCTACGACAGAGAACGGATGGATGCCTGCGGGTGGCGGAACATCGCAGTGGCCGACGGCACGTCCGCGCCGGACATGGCGGTGGCGGCCGTCCGGCAGGCGGTGGACCGCTCGGGCCTCGGCCGGGACGACATCGACATCCTCGTCCACTCCTGCGCGTACCACCAGGGCCCTGACGGCTGGTCGGCGCCGCACTACATCCTGCGCTCCACCCTCGACTCCCCCATTCCGGCTTTGACGGTGGAGCAGGGATGCAACGCGTTCCTCGCCGCCGTGGAGATGGCGACCCAGTATCTGCTGTGCGCGCCGTCCCGCAACGGCGCCGTGGTCAGCAGCGCGGACAACTTCGGCGCCCCCTCGGTCGACCGGTGGTACGCACACCGTGACGCGGTGCTCGCCGACGCGGCCACCGCGGTCGTCCTGTCGAAGCGGTCCGGCTGGGCCGCGCTGCGCTCCATCGAGTCGGTGTCACTCCCCCAGTTCGAGATCCTCAACCGCGGGCATGACCCGATCTTTCCCCCGGCGGTCACCACCGGGCGGAAGCTCGACATGAACGAGCACCTGGAGGCGATGGTCGAGGAACTGGGCCCGAAGGCGTCCGAGATCGGTCAGAAGTACGCCGCGAGCGGGGCGAAGCTGATCGACCAGGTGACGGACGAGGCGGGAATCACCGTCGGGGACCTGTCGAAGGTGCTCCACCTCGGGGCGGGCACCGCCGACTTCCTCGACAGCCACCTGCGGCCGATGGGCCTGGACGCGTCGCTGGGCGCCGTGGACTTCTTCCGCGACGTGGGTCACGCGGGCGCCGCGGACGTCGGGCTCCAGCTGAACCACCTCGTCGAGGACGGGCAGGTGGGCGCCGGCGACCACCTCCTCCTGCTGAGCGCCGGACCCGGACTGATGCTCACCGCCGCGGTGGTCACGGTGCTGGAGTCCCCCGCCTGGCGCGCTGCGGGCGCTGAAGGGAGCCAGGCGTGACGGGCCCGGGAGCCTCGAAGGAGGAAGGTGCCGCCGGGCGCGAGGAGCCCGTCGCCGTCGTCGGGCTGAGCTGCCGGTACCCCGGTGACGCCGACTCCCCCGACGCCTTCTGGGATCTGCTCGTGCGGGGCCGGGACGGCACCGGCGACGGAGCGGAGCGCTGGGCGCCGTACGCGGACACCGGGCAGGATCACGCGGCCGTCGTACGGAACACCACGAGCCGCGGCGGCTTCCTCGCCGACATCGCCGGTTTCGACGCGGAGTTCTTCGGTATCTCGCCGCGCGAGGCCGAGCTGATGGACCCGCAGCAGCGGCTGCTGCTGGAGCTGGCGTGGGAGGCCCTGGAACACGCGGGGATCCCGCCCCTCAGCCTGGGCGGCAGCGACTGCGGCGTCTTCGTGGGCGTCGGTTCGGACGACTACGGACGCCGGCTGCTGGAGGACCTGCCCCGGATCGAGGCCTGGACCGGCATCGGCTCGGCCCTGTGCGCCACCGCCAACCGCATCTCCCACAGCCTCGACCTGCGCGGCCCCAGTCTCGCCGTGGACACCGCGTGCTCGGCCTCCCTGGTCGCTGTCCACCTGGCCCGCCGGAGCCTGCTCTGCGGGGAGTCCGGCGTGGCCCTGGCCGCGGGGGTGAACCTCATGGTCGCGCCCGGCCTCTCGGTGACCCTGGACCGTGCGGGCGCCACCTCACCGGACGGCCGCAGCAAGCCGTTCGACGCCTCGGCGGACGGCTACGGCCGGGGGGAGGGAGCGGGCGTACTCGTCCTCAGGCGTCTGTCGGACGCCGAGCGGGCGGGAGACCGCGTTCTGGCGGTGATCCGCGGCAGCGGGGTGAGCCAGGACGGGCGCACCGCCGGCATCATGGCGCCCAACGGCGAAGCTCAGGCGGACCTGCTGCGCAGGACGTACACGCGGTGCGGCATCGCCTCGGACACCGTCGACTACGTGGAGGCCCACGGCACCGGGACCGTCGCGGGCGACCCGCTGGAGGCCGGTGCGCTCGCCGAGGTCTTCGGCGCGGGCCGGCCGGCGGGCAGCCCCTGCCTCATCGGCTCGGTCAAGGGCAACATCGGGCACCTGGAGGCCGGCTCGGGGATCGCCGGGATGATCAAGACGATCCTCGCCCTCGTGCACGAGGAGATCCCGCCCAGCGTGCACTTCTCCGCCCCCAACCCGCGCATCCCCTGGGCGGAGTCACGGCTGCGGGTGACGCAGGAGCTCACCCCGTGGCGCCGTGGCGGCCGTCCCCGCCGGGCGGGTGTCTCCAGCTTCGGCTACGGCGGCACCATCGCCCACGTCGTACTGGAGGAGGCACCGGCACGCCCCGAGCCGTCCACCGCGTCCGGGGACGATCCGGCCCTGCCGCGCCTGTTCCCGCTCTCCGGTCGGTCCGGGACGACCCTCCGGGAGGACGCGGCCAGGCTCGCCGACTGGCTGAAGGGACCGGGCGCGGGCGTTGCGCTCGCCTCGCTCGCGCAGAACCTCGGGGCCCGGCGCAGCCACCTGGACCGCCGTGTCGCCGTCGTCGCCGCCGGCCACGCGGAGCTGGAGAGCAGGCTGCGCCGCTTCGCCGCGGGTACCGCGGGTGACACGGCACCCGGCATCGCCGAGGGCACGGTGGCGGACGAGGGCGGGGACCAAGTGGTGTGGGTCTTCTCCGGAACCGGTGCCCAGTGGAAGGGCATGGGCCGCGAACTGCTCGCCACGGATCCCGTCTTCGCCGAGGTGATCGACAGGATCGGACCGGTCTTCGCCGAGGAGATCGGCACGACCGCCCGGCGGATGATCGAGGAGGGTGACGTCACCCGCGTGGACATCGCCCAGACGATGATCTACGCGGTCCAGATGGGTCTGGCCGCCGTCTGGCAGTCGCTCGGGGTGAGGCCCGCGGCCGTCATCGGCCATTCGATGGGGGAGATCGCGGCCGCCGCGACGGCCGGAGTCCTGTCGCTGGAGGACGGGGCCCGGCTGGTGTGCCGCCGCAGTGTCCTGCTGCGACGGGTGGCCGGCGCGGGCGGCATGCTGATGATCGGCCTGCCCGCCGACGAGGCCGCCGCCCGGCTGGAGGGCACCGACGCCGTGGTGCCGGCGGTCTTCGCCTCGCCCACGCAGACCGTGGTGGCCGGCGCGGTGGCGGAGATCGACGCCCTCGCGCGGGAGCTGGCGGGGGACCCGGCCCTGCTCGTGCGCCGGGTCGACAGTGATGTGGCCTTCCACAGCCCGCAGATGGAGCCCTTGACGAAGGAGCTCGCCGAGGCCGCGGCCGAGCTCACCGTCAACGCCCCCCGGATCCCCGTCTACAGCACCGCGCTGGACGATCCGCGGGACGCGGCTGACCGTGACGGCGCCTACTGGGCGACCAATCTGCGCAGCCCGGTACGGCTGTCCGGGGCGGTGGCCGCGGCGGCAGAGGACGGGTTCAGGACCTTCCTGGAGGTGTCGGCCCATCCGGTGGTCCAGCACTCCGTGCAGGAGACGCTGGACACGGTCGGGGCCGAAAGGCACTGTGTCGCCGCGTCCCTGCGCCGTGACACCGGGGAGCGGGAGCAGCTGCTGGCGAACGCGGGGGCGCTGTACTGCCACGGCGTCACCCTCGACCGGCCCTCGGACCCGGACGCGGAACCCCTGTCGCTTCCGGTGCGGAGCTGGCGGCGCCAGCGGTACTGGCGCGACCTGCCGGTCCGCAGGGCCGACCGCGGACGGCACGACATGGCGAGCCGCACCGTGCTGGGACCGCGTACCACCCTGTCGGGGACCACGCCGCTGGACCTCTGGCGCACCCGTGTCGACATGGAGTCCCGGCCGTATCCGGGCAGCCACGCCATCCACGGCGTGGAGATCATCCCGGCGGCGGTCGTCCTCCAGACGTTCCTGGACGCCGCAGGCCGGGGCGACGGACCGTACGGCCTCACCGACGTGTCGTTCGACCTGCCGCTGACCCTGGCCACGGCCCGGGACATCGACGTGATCGCGCAGGACGGCGTGGTCCGCCTGCTGTCCAGGACCACCGGCGCGGACGATCCGGGCACGGGCGATCCGGGCACGGGCGGGCAGCCGTGGCTGACCCACGCGGTGGCCTCCGTGTCCGACAGCCCCTTGCCGCCACCCCTTCCACCCGCCGACGCCGGACCGGTGACGAGGCTTCCCCCGGACCGGATCGCCGCCGGCCTCGCCTCGGTCGGCGTGCCGGGCATGGCCTTCCCCTGGCGGGTGGAGCGGCTGGAGCGCGTCCGGGAGGGCCTGCGCGCGGACGTCGTCGCCGGTGACGAGCCGGCCTCCGCCCCGACCACATGGGCCCCGCTGTTCGACGCCGCGCTGTCCATGGGAGCCGTCGCGTTCCCCGGACCCCCCGCCCTGCGGGTGGTGGCCGGCGTGGGCCGGGTGTGGACCACGGGCGAGCCGCCGCCCCGCGCCCGCCTCGAGGCACGCGTCGACGGCCCGGTCACCGACGCCAGCGGCACCGTGAACGTGCGTGTCGCGGCGGAGAACGGGCGGACCGTGGCCGTACTGGCCGGGGTGCGGTACGCGGGCGCGGAGCCCGGGACACGTCCGGGCGCACCCGGGGAGCTGCTGTTCGGGATGGACTGGAAGCCCCTGCCCCTCGACGGCTCCGGCGCCCCCCGGCCACCCCGGCCGCTGGTGCTGATCGGCGCGGACGGAGAACTGCCGGCGGCACTCATGGCCACGGCCGACGGCCTGGGGATCCCGTGCCTGGCGACGGAGGATCCGGACGGTCTCGCAGCCCTGCGCGATCAGCTGTCCGGACCCGTGGACGTGATCCTGCTGCCGCTGACGGACCGGCCGGCGCAGGAGGCCGGGGAGCGCGCCGTGCGGGAGGCGTGGCTGCTCGCGTGTGCGGCGCAGCGGCTCGGCGCATGGCCGCCGGGTACGGCGAGGCTCTGGTCGGTGACCTCCGGTGTCCGCGAGGCGGACCGTCTCGAGGCCGTGGCTCAGGCGGCCCGGTGGGGTCTCGGCCGGGTCGTCGGGGGCGAGCACCCCGAGCTGTGGGGCGGGACGCTCGATCTCGGCCGGCGGCCCACGGGGGACGACCTCGTCACCGCGCTGGGCGTCATCGCCGGGAACCCGGGCGAGGACGTCGTCGCGATCCGTGAGGGCGGGGCCCGGGCGAGCCGGCTGGTCCGCTCCGGTGCGGGCGCGGACCATGCCCCGCTGCGGTGCCGGCCGGACGGCACCTATCTCGTCACGGGCGGTCTGGGCAGCCTGGGCGGCGAGATCGCCCGGTGGCTGGTGGAGCGGGGGGCACGTCGCCTCGTGCTGGCCGGACGCGGTGCCCTGCCGCCCCGGTCGGAGTGGGACGCCGTCACCGACGGGGTCCAGGCACGCCGCATCGAGACCGTCCGCAGGCTCGAAGCCGCCGGGGCGACCGTACGGGTGGTGTCCGTCGACCTGTCCGACGCCGAGGCGGCGGCGGCCGTCCTGACCCCGGACGCTCTGGGCATGCCTGCGATCCGTGGGGTCGTTCACGCCGCCGGAGTGCTGGAGGACCAGCTCGTCGACCGACTCGGCGTGGACGCCCTGGCGGCGGTGATGCGGCCGAAGGCCGGAGGTGCCCTGACCCTTCATCGGCTCTTCCCACCGGGATCCCTGGATTTCCTGGTGCACTTCTCGTCGTGCGGGCAGTTCCTGGGCCTCACCGGCCAGGCCGCCTACGCGTCCGCCAACGCGTTCCTCGACGCCATGGCCGCGTACGACCACACCCTCGGTGCCGTCGGCAGCATGAGTCTGGCGTGGACGTCCTGGCGGGGTATGGGCATGGCGGCCAACGCGGCGGTGGACGCCGAGCTCGAGGCCCATGGGGTCGGTGACATCACGGCGTCCGAGGCCTTCGGCGCCTGGGAACACGCCAGCCGGGTCGGTGCCGCCTCCCTCGCGGTGTTGCGCACCGTGCCGCTCCCGGACGGCGCGCGCCGACCGGGCCTGCTGCGCGACATCGCCGATGACGAACCGACGGCGTCGGTACGGGAGGACACGGTCGCGGCCCGGGATCTCGGGGAGCTGTCCGAGGACGCGCTCCGGGATCTGCTGCACGAGCAGACGGTCTCCGTCATCGTCAGCGAGATGAAGCTGGATCCGGCGGAGCTCGATCCGGACCGGTCACTGCTGAGGACGGGCATGGACTCCGTGATGGCGATCGTCATTCGCCGTCGGCTGGAACGGCTGCTGGAGCGCAAGCTCCCGGCCAATCTGGTCTGGCATCAGCAGACGGTCACGGCCATCGTGGACTACCTCGTGGCCAGTACACGCTCCTGAGCCACAGGAGGAGTCACAGAAGGAACCGATTCCGGTCGGCCGGGCCGTCGGCCCGGCCGGCCGGGCTCCGGTCCCGCCGCGCCCACACCCCGCCCGCCCCCGGTCGGGTGCCTGCTGCGGCCTCAGCAGTACGGCCACCGCCCAGGCCCCGTCGCCGTCCGCCCGCACCCGGACCCATGCGCGTTCGTCGCCGGCCCGGGCCAGCAGACCGCCGGCCCCGGACACGGGCCGTTCCAGCCGGACACGCCAGAACGTCCGCGCCACCCGCTCCTCGCACGCCGAGAACGCCTTGAACGCGGCCTCCTTGGCGACGAAGAGCCCCCTCAACGTGGCTTCGTCGGCTGGTATCCACAGGTTCTCGCGTTCCCCCTCCCGCAACAGGATGCGGTGCAGGTGTTCCCGCACGGTGTCCGTCTCCAGATCGACGCCGATGCCCCGAGCCTCTTCGGCCCGGCATACGGCGGCGACGGCCAGCCGTCGGGTGTGCGCGATGGAGCCGACGAACCCGGCCGGGAATGCGGGCGCGCCGTCGGAACGCCGGCCCACTTCCACGGTCGTGCTCCCGGCTCGCCGCAGCGCGCCCGCTGCCGCCGTACGCCCGGCCCTGTGCTGCTCGTGAGGGCCGTGGGGGGCGGCGACGTCGGCCGTGGCGAGGTGGATCACCGGCAAGGGGTCCTCTGTCTCTCGGGGCCGTCGACGGATAGCATCGCGGCGTGCTGCGGGACGCGGATCAGACGCTGGGTCAGGGTGCAACCATTGACGCACCGTTGACGTTGAACTGCCGGATCACCGGCGATCCGGCGGGCGGACCGGCGGTTCTGCTGCACGCCCTGGGAAACACCGCACGGAGCTGGGACCGGCTCGTCTCCGCGCTGGCGCCCCGGGGACGCCGGTTGTTCGTGCCGGACCTTCGCGGACACGGGCAGAGTCCCAGGGCCGACGTCTACACCTTCGAGTCGATGTACCGGGACGTGATGTCCCTGCTGGACCGCCACCGCCTGGGCCGTGTCGATCTGGTAGGGCATTCCATGGGCGGTCATGTCGCCTGGCTCATCGCCCAGCACCATCCCTCCAGGGTCCGCAGGCTGGTGATCGAGGACACGCCGCCGCCCCCTCGGGACGCGGCGGCCGAGGCGGAGCTGCGGGCGCGGTCACGGTCGGCCGGTGACCAGGCACCGGTCATCTCCCTGTACCAGGAGTTCCGCGAGCTGCGCAGGGCGGGAGAACTGGACAGGGCCGCGGTGCGCCCGGTCATCGACGGCCTCAGGAAGGCGGATCCCGGGTGGTGGCGGCGGCTCGGGGAGGTCACCGCCGAGACGCTGGTGATCAGCGGGGGGCTGTCCAGCCCCGTGCCCCGGTCTCTGCTGGCCGAGGTCGCCGAGGCGGTGCCACAGGGGCGGCTGCTGGCCATCGACGCGGGCCACTACGTGCATCGCACCGAACCTGAGCGCTTCTGCCGCGAGGTGGCCCGCTTCCTCGGATGACCCCCTTCAGCGGCCCTGCATGAGGGAAGCGTTCGCGCCTCCGGCGTGCTCGTAGGCCGACTCCACGACGAGCTGGACCTTCAGGGCGTCCTGGGCGGTCACCTTTCCGTCCGGGGCGGCGGTGCCCACCAGCATGTCGAAGTACGCCGAGATCGCCGCGAGTTCCGGTCGCTGTCCGGCCGCCTGGACCGTGCCGTCCGCCAGACGCAGTTCGTTGCGGCGCAGATCCAGGACATGGTCACCGTCCGCGGTGGTGACGGTGACCGACGTCTCCAGTCTGCGCGCGGCCCGATCGATCCGCAGCGTCGCCGGCACGCCCTGGAACGACAGCTCCAGCCGGACCCGCTCCTCCACGCCCGGCGCGTCCACCTCGCACGCCTCGACGTCCGGCCGGCCGAAGACCGTCATGAGCAGGTCGATGGCATGCGGCCCCAGATCCAGGAGCGCGCCGCCGCCGGCCCGCTGCGCGTCGCCGTACCACGGCGTGCAGGCCCGCCACACCCTGTTGCCGGGCGTGGCGATGGTGAAGTCGACACGCTGCGCGCCGGACCGTGCCACGTCGGCGAACGCCTCCAGCAGCGGGTGGAAGCGGAACGGCATGTTCACCCCCAGCAGCTTCCCGGCCGCCGGATGGGCCACCATCCGCCGCGCCTCCGCGACCGTGGCGGCGAGGGGCTTCTCGCACAGCACCGCGATGCCGGCGTCCAGCGCCGCCAGAACCGGCTGCGCGTGAGCGTCGTTGGGCGTACAGACGCTGATCACGTCCGGCCGCGTCTCCCGGACGAGCCGGTCGACGGAGGTGCCGGTCCACACCTGCGGGCGGTCCGCCATCAGTGCCCGGGCCCGCTCCACGTCGGTGTCCACCAGACCCACCAGTTCCATGTCGTCCCGGGCGTCGACGCAGGGCAGGTGGTAGCGCTGGAACACCCTTCCGCAGCCCACGGCCGCGAATCGGATCCTCTCGCGGGTCATCGGTCAGCCCCTCACCTGGGCGAGGGCGTGCTCGCCGCACGCCTTCGCCGTCTCGACGACGAAGTCCGGGAAGGTGTGGCCGAGGTGTTCGCGGTCGTACGCGGCGATCATGGCCCGCAGCTCTGTCTCCAGCCGGTCGGAGAGCCCGGGCGGGTTCTCGTCCGCGAGCAGCAGCCCCGCGTTGAGGAAGGCGACGAGCAGCCCGGCGAGCCCCTGGTCCCACCGGCGCAGCCGGCCCAGCAGGGGGCGCAGGGACTCGGCGCCGGTGCCGCGCCGGGCACGGACGGCGTCCGCGATGCTCTGCGCCAGGAACGGGACCTCGTTCTCCTTGCGGTCGTTGATCTCCGAGGAGACCCGGCTCCAGGCCGTCCACAGGTGTTCCACACGCTCGTCCTCGACGCGGTAGTCGCGGCGGGCGTGGCGCAGCACCTCCCAGGCGGCGCCCTCCACTCCGGGGATGTTCGGCTCCTCGTACCGTGTGGCCTTGTCGTAGATCTCGGTTCCGCGGAGCGCGATGGCCCGGTTGATCAGGAAGAACGGGTTCTCGCTCTCGTGCACCCGGGCGGCCACGATGAACTTCAGGTTCTCCCAGAGTTCGTCGAGGGTCGTACCCGGCTCGATCATGATCCAGCCGGGTTCGAGCTCGATGCCCTCCTGTTTGAACATGCGGGCGGCGTCGAAGTTGTACTCCACGGTGGTTCCCTTGCGGAACCGCTTCATCATGCCGGGCGACCCGGTCTCCATGCCGAGGAGCGCCAGGTCCATGCCGGCCCTGCGCAGGGTGCGCAACGCCTCCCGGTCGATGAGACCGGTGTCGACGCGGAACTCGCAGTGGAAGGAGATCTCCAGGTTGCGGCGGAGGATCTCCTCGGCGAAGCCGACGGCGTGGTTGTAGCCGTCCTGGAAAGCACCACCGAAGTTGTCGTCGTTGAACCAGAGGAACCGGGTGCCGAACTCCCGCTGGAGGAACTCGATCTCGTCGACCGCGTCCCCCACCGGCCGTACCCGCCAGTACCCGTCCACCACTCCAGGCTGCCGCGGTGCGTAACAGAAGGTGCACTTGGCGTGGCAGCCGCGGCTGGTGTACGTCGACGCGCGCGGCGTGGGGATGCCGTTCCTGCGGTGGTGGACGAGCAGGTCACGGGCGGGCCACGGCTCCTCGGCTAGGTCGGGGAGCCTCGGCACGCCGCTGCTGCGGACCCGGCCGTCCTGCCAGAACCACAGCCCGGGCACACCGCGCCAGTCCCGGCCCGCGGCCAGGCACTCCATGACGCCTTCCACGGTGAGCTCGCCCTCGCCGAAGGCCACGCAGTCGGCTTCCGGGATGCGCTCGGCGATGAGTTTGGCGTTGTACGTGCAGAACGCCCCGCCGATGGCGACGAAGACCGAGGGGTCGGCCTTGCGGACGCAGCGCAGCAGCCGGACCGCGTCGATGATGTGCAGGTCGTACATGATGCTGATGCCGACGAACTGGGGCCGCTCACGCCGGATCAGATCGACGATCGCCTCGTCGGCGGGGTTGCGCCCGTGCAGGTTCAGTGCCCGGACCGAATATCCGCAGGACCTCAGGTGGCCCGCGATACAGGCCACGCCCAGGTTCTCCCGGACCCGCTTGTAGAACAGCCGCATCGCCGGGTCGAGGGACAGGTATTCCTCGTCGTTGATCAGGACGTTCTGGTTGTTCAGGCTCGCGGCGCCGGTGGGGATCTCCCGGGGGGTCAGCAGGACCACATCCGCCATGTCCGGTCTCCTTTCTCGTCCTTACGTGCGCATCCCGGCACCGGCCGAGTCACCCAGCCATGGCCTGTTCTCCGCACAGCCTCTTGGTCTCTTCGACGAACACCGGATAGGGCCGGCCCAGCGCCTTGCTGTCGTAGGCGTCGACCAGCGTGCGCAGCTCCGCCTCCAGTCGCTCGGCGAGCCGGGGCGGGTTCTCGTCCGCGAGCAGCAGCCCGACGTTGAGGAAGGCGACCAGCAGATCCGGCAGGCCCTCGACCCAGCCGCGCAGCCGGCTCAGCAGCGGGCGCAGGCCTTGCTCACCCCGGGACCTGCGCGCCCTGGTCGCATCGACGATGAGCTGGGCGACGAACGGCAGTTCTTCCTTGTGGTCGGCGATCTCCGCGCTGACCTTGCTCCAGGCCGCCCACACGTCCTCGACCCGCTGGTCCGGGATGCGGTACTCCCGGCGGGCCTCCAGCAGGACGTCCTTGGCCGGCCCCTCGACGTCCGGGAGTTCGGGGGGAGCGGGGTCGGTGATCTTGTCGTACATCTCCGTGCCGCGCAACGCGATGGCGCGGCTGATGAAGGAGAACGGGTTCTCACTCAGGGCGATGCCGGCGGCCACGATGAACTTCAGGTTCTCCCAGAGTTCGTCGAGGGTCGTACCCGGTTCGACCATGATCCAGCCGGGTTCGAGCTCGATGCCCTCCTGTTTGAAGATGCGGGCGGCGTCGAAGTTGTACTCCACCATGGTTCCCTTGCGGAACCTCTTGGCCATCGCCGGAGCTCCGGTCTCCATGCCGAGCAGCGCGGAGGCCATTCCCGCCCTGCGCAGGGTGCGCAGGGCCTCCCGGTCGATGAGACCGGTGTCGACGCGGAACTCGCTGTGGAAGGAGATCTCCAGGTTGCGGCGGAGGATCTCCTCGGCGAAGCCGACGGCGTGGTTGTAGCCGTCCTGGAAAGCACCACCGAAGTTGTCGTCGTTGAACCAGAGGAACCGGGTGCCGAACTCCCGCTGGAGGAACTCGATCTCGTCCACGACATCGACCGGCGAGCGGACCCGCCAGGCTTCGCCCGCCACGACACCCGGCGCCCGGGGCACATAGCAGAAGGTGCACTTGGCGTGGCAGCCGCGGCTGGTGTACGTCGATGCCACGGGCGTGGGGATGCCGTTTTTGCGGTGGTGGACGAGCAGGTCGCGGGCGGGCCACGGCTCCTCGGCGAGGTCGGGAAGCCTGGGCACGCCGCTGCTGCGGACCCGGCCGTCCTGCCAGAACCACAGCCCGGGCACACCGCGCCAGTCCCGGCCCGCGGCCAGGCACTCCATGACGCCTTCCACGGTGAGCTCGCCCTCGCCGAAGGCCACGCAGTCGGCTTCCGGGATGCGCTCGGCGATGAGTTTGGCGTTGTACGTGCAGAACGCCCCGCCGATGGCGACGAAGACCGAGGGGTCGGCCTTGCGGACGCAGCGCAGCAGCCGGACCGCGTCGATGATGTGCAGGTCGTACATGATGCTGATGCCGACGAACTGGGGCCGCTCACGCCGGATCAGATCGGTGATCGCCTCGTCGCTGGGGTTGCGCCCGTGCAGGTTCAGTGCCCGGACCGTATACCCGCAGGACCTCAGGTGACCGGCGATACAGGCCACGCCCAGGTTCTCCCGGACCTTCTCGTAGAAGAGGCGCATCGCCGGGTCCAGGCGAAGGTACTCGTCATCGTTGATCAGGACGTTCTGATTGTTGACACTGGAGAATCCGGTGAGGATCTCCCGTGGTGTCATCAGCACCGCGTCAGCCATCCCTACTCCACTCCATGTGCCCGGCCACGCCCTTCGTGAGGAGGAACGCGGCGTTGTTGCCGCCGAACCCGAAGTTGTTGACCATCACGGAACGGATCCCTGCACAGGGCTCCGGATCGCGCAGCACCCGCACGTGCCGCGCGTCGAGGGGCTCGCGCAGCCCGGGTGTGCCCGGGAGGACCTCATGACGCAGGGCCCGGACCGCCGCCACGACGCCGGGGAACACCGAGGCGTGCAGCAGATGGCCGGCCGCCCCCTTGTACGAACTGACCGGGACGCCCCGCCAGTCGTGCTCGGCGCCGATCTGGTCCAGAGCCAGCAGTTCGGCCTCGTCGCCCTGCCGGGTGCCGGGGGCGTGACCGTGGACGTAGTCGACGGTGGTGAGTCCGGCCATGGCAAGCGCCTCCCGCATGCACGTGGCGCCGACGTGCGCGTCGAGCCGGCTGATGCCCTGGCCCGCCACGCGGCAGGAGATCCCGCCGAGCGTCGCCAGGGGGGCGTGCCCACGGGCCGCCGCGCGCTCGGCGGTCTCCAGCACGATCACCCCGGCGCCTTCCCCGATGGTCACGCCGGAGCGGCCCTCGTCGAACGGGCGGGCGGCGGTCGTACTCGTCGCGCGCAGCACGTCGAGGCAGGCGTAGTCGTACGCGTTGAGGGCCGACACCCCGCTGACGACCGCCGTGTCGGCCAGCCCGCACAGCAGCCACTCGCGCGCCATGGCCAGCCCGAAGGCGCCCGACGCGCAGGCGTGTGCCATCAGCACCGCGTCCCGTGGGGCGATGCCTGAGTCGTCCCCGTCCCAGTCGGGCTCCAGGGATATCTCGTCGATCCGCGGAGCGTCGCTGACCTGCGGCAGGTGCGGAACCACCCCGGCGTGCACCAGCAGGGTCCGGTCCGGCAGCTCATCGATTCCGGCCTCCCGCAGCGCCTCGGAGCGCGCACGGCCGACCAGCGCACGCCGCGCCGGCTGTCCGGGCTCCGCCTCCACCTCCGTCTGGCACACGGTTCTGCTGCGGAAGCGGGACGCGTCGAACCGGGTCAGCTCGGAGAGTCCTCGCCTGCCGTCCAGCAGGTTCCGCCAGAACGCGGTCCCTCCGTCACCGAAGGCGGTGACCAGGCCGGTGCCGGAGAGGACCACCGACGATCCCGCCGGCCGCCGCGGGCGCCGCGCCGCCGTCCGGCCGGTGCCGCCGATGCCGCCGGCGGGTGAGGAGTTGGCGCTGTCGGCAGCGGTCACGGGAGCGGCCGCGACCCGGTAGCCGTCGCTGTGCGGGTCGCGCACGAGCTCGCACACGACCATCGCCTCGTGCAGCCCCGCGGAGATCGTGCCCCATGCCCAGCGCACCGCCTGCAGGGTGGCCGCACGCGGGCTGATCAGCACGTAACCCGGCCCGTTCCAGCCGCCGGCCTCCGCCAGCTCCTGGATCAGCTGCGCCGGCTCCGGGGTCATGGCCTCGGACGGCCGCAGCCTGCGGCCCCCCGCCTCCGCCTCCGCGCACCGGCTGACGTACTGGGAGGTGGCCGAGACGCAGTAGTCCGTGGCCGCCATGACCACGGGGGCGTCCGTCCGCAGGGAGGCGGGCAGGCGATCCAGGGCCGCGGACAGCACGTCGACGAAGGCGGCGCCCAGGGTCTCACCCGCGGCGCGGACGGACAGGTCCCGCCGGGAGCGGAGGCCGTCCAGCATCTGTGGGGCCGTACCGCCCACGATCACGGTGGCTGCCTTCGGGTTCGTCATGACACCGCCGTTCCGGGCGCCACGGCGTCGTCCACGCGAACGAGCCGCGCGGCCAGCTCGTCGAGGGAGAGCCGGCCGGCGAGAAAGACGCCCACGTCCCCGAGGCGCGGGTCGCCGTGCCGGTCGGCGACCCGCCGCCAGAACTTCGGCAGGAGGTCGCCGGTGGCCCGGCGCGCCGTCGGCAGGTGGTACGCGGTCGCGTCGAGCAGTTCGAACGTGGTGCCCGAGGCGGAGAGCCGCAGCCCGAGTTCCAGGTCCTCGCCGCCCCACAGCTCTCCGTAGTGCTCGTCGAAGCCGCCGACCCGTTCGAAGACCGTGCGCCGGATGCTGGTGCTCGTCCCGATGCAGGTCAGCCAGCGCAGCGGCGCGTAGTCGGGCGACCGCGTCACCTTGCGGGCGGTTCTCTCGATGAACGAGAGGCGCGGCCCGAGGAGAGGGACGCAGGAGCCGAGGTCGGCGACGGTGCCGGCCTCGATCATCCGCCCCCGGGCCCCAATCAGGGCCGCCTGTAACGGCTGGGGATCGGGTGTCAGCGCGAACGCGGACAGATCGGTGATGCCGCCGTGCACCACGGCGGCATCGGTGCCCTGGTGGGCCGCGGCGTGCGCCTCCAGCAACCCCGGTGTGGCGAGCGTGTCGTCGTCGAGGAAGAGCAGAACGTCCCCGCGGGCCAGTCGTGCCCCGCTGTTGCGCGCGCAGGCCGCACCACGCCCGCCCGTGGCGGTCAGCCGGATCGGCAGCCCTTCCGGTGCGGCCGACAGCACCTGCTCCACGGCACTGCGGTCGGGTGCGTCGTCGACCAGGATGACCTCGAAGCGCTCACGGTCCATGGTCTGATGTGCCAGGGCCGTCAGCGTGAGCAGTAGTCGAGTGGTCCGGTCACGGGTCGGAACGACCACACTGACCGACACCTGGCCGGCCGTTCCACCCGGCCGCGCGGCCGGCGGCGTCATGGCCGTCACGTCAGGGAGCGGCTCTCGCCGGCCCTCTGCTCGATGATGTAGGTGGCGAGGCCCTCGATGGAGAAGAGCGTCTCCTCCGTCAGTTCCTCGTCCTCGAAGACGACATCGAACTTCTCCTCGAGGATCAGCAGGTACTCCAGAGCGTCGAGGGAGCTGAATCCGTACTGCTCCACGAGGCTGGCATCGCCCTCCTCGGGCGCCTGCCGGTGATCGCCCTTGGTCATGCCCGCCGCGATCTCGTGGAGTTCCCGTATGAGTCCGGCACGGTCCATCGTCTCTCGTCTCCCGTTGTGAGGCATCTCGGTCAGACCTTGGTGAACTGTTCGTGCAGCTGCTGCTCGGTCATCCCGCGGAAGCGGTCCATGCGGAAGTAGTGCTGGAGGTCACCACCGAACTCGGTGCGGTAGTAGAAGTCCGCGGTGTGGCGCTCCGGCTCCGTGCTCACCGTCTCTCCGCGCCGGAGCGCGGCGATCAACCGGGGCACCCGGTGGGTGAACTCCGTGTCACTGCGCAGGTACCAGCGTTCCCCGTACTTCGTGACGACCGGGAGGTCCTCCTCGGGACCCGAACCGTCGGGCAGCGGGCGGACGGGCTGGCACATCAGGTCGTACCGGAACACCTCGTCCAGGACCGGCAGCAGGTGCTCGGGCACGTCGGGGCGCATGGCCTCCTCCCACCACTGCTGCAACAGCCGCTTGGTGAGCAGTCGCCAGACGTTGGGGTCGACGAGTTCGCTGGCGGAACTCGCCGGCTTGGCGACCGCGTGCAGCTGTCGGGCCTCGGGGTCCTCGCTCTCCTCGATCCAGTCGGAGAAGCTGAGGATGACGCGTGACTGGGGGATGCCGGCCAGCTCGCGCAGGGCGACCCAGATGTTGTGCAGCAACAGGCTCCGGGCCAGTACCCGGTTCCAGCAGATGAAGCGGAGCATGCGCTCGTTGTCGGCGAGCGTCATGGTCCTGTGGGCGAGCACGTAGTCGAAGTCGTCCTGCTCACCGCGCACGGTCACCAGTCCGTGCTGCTCCCGCTTGTCGTGGTACTCGGTGTTCGGCAGCAGCATCAGCGGATGGACGGCAATGAACGGCGTATGCCGTGCCGCCCGGTCGTAACCGTCCAGGAACGAGGCGATCGTCTCGCCCGGCGCTCCCCAGATCAGTTCCAGATACGGTGTGATGCCGTGTTCGGTCAGCCAGGCGACGAGGCTTTCCCAGTCGTTCAGCTTCATGTTCCGCCGGCGCATGAGATCCAGCACGGAATCATCCATCGTCTGCAGGGCGAGGATGAAGGCGCTGTGCATCCCGGACTGCTTCATCTTCTCCATGATGCGGTAGAAGCCGGGAGACTTGTTCTTGGCCCAGGAGGTCTCGAGTCTCCTCGGGAACCCGTATGTACTGCGCACCCGGAGCAGATCTTCGAGGAATTCTTCGTCCTGGCGCAGGAGTCCGAAATTGGAATCGGCGAGCATGAGGATTTCCGCGCCGTGCCGCCCCAGCACCTCGAGCTCTTCGCGCAGTCGCTCCCGGGAGAACGCCCGCATCTTCTGCCCGGTGGCGCCTCCCCAATAACAGAAGGCGCACTTGTACGGGCAGCCGCGGTTCGTCTCCATGAGCGCGTAGTCGTAGAGGAAACGGCCCTTTTCGTCGACGAGCGGTACCGCTCCGGTCAGGATCGGGGACGGCAGGATCTCGAGATCCTCGATACGTGCGCGCTCGGGAGTCGTGACCAGGTTTCCGTCGGCCTCCCGGAAGGAGATGCCACTGATCTCATGGAGTTCGGTGCGGCGGGCGCCGTCGAGGTAGCCGTTCATCAGGTCCCGGAAGATCAGCTCTCCCTCACCGTTCACCACCACGTCGACCTGCGGGAACATACGGAGGACCCGCTCGGCCTGGTGGGCGACGTGGTTGCCGCCGAAGATGACCCAGCCCTGCGGGTTCATCTGCTTGAACGTCTCCGCGAGGGTACCGAAGGAGCGGTAGTTCCAGCCGAGGACGGAGAAGCAGAGGATGTCGGGACACCCGTCCCGGATGAGGTCCCGGGCCATGGCGTTCAGGGCGACGTCGCCGGGATAGTTCCGGATGGAGATGTCCATGCGCCGCCGAATGCGCTCATCGGCGTCGGCGTAGGCCTTCAGGTAGCCGATGGCCAGCGGCATGGAGGCCGCAGAATTCCCCCAGACTCCTTGCTGAACAAGCAGTACGCGAGTCTCCATTCACTGCCTCGTCCTCTAATCGCTCCGACAGGCCAAATCGCAACTTTGAGGCTACAGGAGAAGATCCCCGGCGCAATGGGGCCGCCGAAACCGGGCCGTAGGCGTGGCCAATTCCCTGCGTTCGGCACCTGTTCGGCCATGCCGGCGCACTGGTGGCGGTCACCGTCCGGGTGCGAGCAGGCGGCCCACAACTCCTCCGCTGCAGGACGGCTGACGTGCGAATTCCACAGAGGCCGCGCGGCCCGTTCCCGGCGGCCGGTGCGGGCCGGAGGACGTCGCCGGAAGCAGCCTCCGGGACGGTATGAATGACCGGAAACCATTCAGCCTTCCGATGGTCCGCGACGAAAGATCAGAGCAACCCCGGCAGGATATTTTCGGCCACCCGTCCCTCATTTTCTGCCGCTCTGGAAGGCCCTCTGTGCGCACGTGGTGGCGATCGGTATGCTCCGGCCATATCGCGTCTGTCATTCGTCACCGCTCGGGCTCGGGAGTTACATGACAGAGATTCCTGACACATGGTGCCCGACCGCCCTGCCGCATGTGGAGACAGTCGACGGCCGGCTCCGTTTCATGGGGCGTCAGGTCGATGTCCCCGGCCCTGTGTCGGACCGTGACGCCGTCCTGCTGTCCCACTGCGACGGCAGTCGGCCCCTCGACGGTTTCACGGCGGCGGACCGCGGGACCATCGGCCTCTGGCGGCGGCTCGGGCTGCTGCTCATGGCACCCCCGCTCACAGCCGGCCACGCGGTCGCGGAGCCGCCCGTGATCGTGTCCCCGCACCCGGACGACGCCGCCCTGGCCCTCGGCGGGACCGTGGCCCGGCAGGGAGGCCGGTTCCTCGACGTCTTCAGCGTCGAGACCTGGACCAGGGATCCGTACTACGGCCGACGCCCGGCGACGACCCGACGTCTCCTGCTGGCCGAGGAAGCGGTCGCCGCCCGCGTGCTGGGCGCCAGGGTGGAGCTGCTGGGCTTCGTCGACGCCGCCGACCGCGACCTCAGACGGGACCGCTTCTTCGCCGACCCGGCCCGACCCGGCGGGTTCGCACGGGAGGAGCCGGAGCTCTTCGACGCCGTCACCGAACGGCTGGCCGCCCTGCTGGACGGCGCCGGCCTCGTCCACGTGCCCCTGGGCGTCGGCGGTCACGTCGACCACCTCGCCTGCCGGGAGGCGGTGCTGGAACTGGCGCGCGGCGGCGGACTCGGCGGTGCGCAGGTCGCGTTCTACGAGGACCAGCCGTACTCCCTGTTCTCCTCCGCGGAGGAGACCGCGAAGCAGCTCGGTGCGCGCCTGGCCGAGGCGGGACTCGGTGAACTGCACCCGCAGCTGCTGCCCGTGGACGAGACGGCGGCGCTGACCAAGTGCGAGGCGCTGGGCGCGTACCGCATCCAGGTACGCAAGGGCATCATCCAGCGCATCCGCCGGCATGACATGCGCCTGGCGCAGAGCGCGGAGGGCGCGGCGGCGCCGGCATCCCCGGCCGCCGAACGGATCTGGCTGATGCGCAGCTGACCGTCTCCCCCACACGACAGGCAACCGCGGCCCCGCCGCTCTGTGAAGGGTTTTCCATGTATGCACTGGCTCAGTCCCTGACACCGGCGGACCTGGAGGTCCTCACGGAGGCATGCGCGGAGGTGGGCCTCACCCTGCATGTGACGGACTCCGAAGCGGGACACACCCCGCCGCCCGGCGCGCTGCTGGTCTCCTTCCACCGGGTCGCCGCCGCCCGGCCGGACGACCTGTCCATGGAGGAGCTGAAGCGCAGGGGCGGTTACCCCGTGGCCGTACTGGACGGCATCTCCGCCACCGAGGTCCTGGCCGCGGTCTCCCGCGGCTTCAGCTTCACGCTGGCCAGCCCCCTGCGGCGGTCCCGGCTCGTGGAGACCCTCAGCTACCTCAAGAACGTCACGCCGTCCGAGAACACCCAGGTGCTCAGCCTCGACGGGAAGGGCTCACTGAGCTCCCCCTCGAAGTCTCTGCCCGTGACCGACGCCGAGGCGGGGCTGCTGCGCCTGCTGTCCGACCGGTCGGGCCAGATCGTCTCCCGTGAGGAACTCACCGAGGCCACGGGTGGGGAGGACGTGAACAAGGTGACCTCGGTCCTGAAGCAGAAGTTCCTGGACCTGGAGTCCGGTGCGAAGCTGCTCAAGGTCCCTCACCTGGGCTTCCGCCTGGTCGGGACCGTCCGCGAGGGCGCGAACTGATGCGCGCCGTGGTGATCACCGGCGCTCCGGGCGTGGGCAAGACGAGGCTGGGCCACCAGTTGGTGACCCGGTACAGCGTCCCGGCCGCCGCGATGGACTGCGATCCCATCGTGCATCCGTGGAACGGCGGCGAGGAGGTGTACGACCTGATGGCCGCGACCGTGCGCGCCACCCTGCCGGTCTACCGGGAGTGGGGGGCGCGCGTCGTGATCATCACCGGGGTGGTCCTGGTGGGCCGGGTCTACGAACGCTTCCAGAAGGTGTTCGAGGAACTGGGCGTGGACCCGGTCCACTACGGACTGCGGGCCGATGCGGAGGCGCTGGCCACCCGGATCGAGAGGGACGCGGGCGGCCGGCACTTCATCGCGGGCCGGCTGGCCGAGCGTCACCTCGACGCGGAGGTGCCCGATGTGCCCGGCGTCCGGCTGGTCGACACCACGCGCCTGTCCCTGATCGAGGCGACCGACGCGGTCGCGGCCCTGGAACGCGCCGAGCTGGGGTCGAAGTGGCTCGGCGCGCCCGGGTGATCACTGGAAGCGGCCCACCTCCAGGCCTTGGCCGCCGAGTCGCACCGAGAGGACGAAGCCGTAGTAGTGCGTGGCACCGATCCGAGTGACGTACTCCCGGACCTCGTCGCCGAGCGGGCCCGTGAGCTGCTGGTGTTCGTCACGCGGCGCGAAGGCCGGCCAGCGCGGGGGCGTCGAGGGCCGCAGCAGCAGCCGCCCGGAGACTTTCAGACGCCGCAGTTCGGCCTCCAGCTCCGAGACGAAGAACGGCCCTCGGTCGTCCCCGTAGGCCGCGGCCTGGAGCAGTGCCTCGCCGTCCTCGGTGAGCAGCCGGGGGGCCCGGCGCAGGAGTTCCCAGAAGAACTCCAGGCCGTCCAGCCCGGCCTCGCCGGCCAGCCAGCCGAGGGAGCCCCGACGCAGCGGGAGGCATGGGGGGTTGGAGACGAGGAGATCGAACCGGGAGTCGAGGGAGAGGGACATGATGTCCCCCTCGGTGGCGGTCAGCCGGTCCCCCAGCCCGTTGATCTGGGCGTTGACCGTCGCAGCCGCCGTACATTCCGGGTTGACGTCGACCGACAGCACCTCGGCGCCGTTCCTGGCCGCCGACAGGCCGAGGATGCCGGTGCCGCACCCGAGGTCCAGGGCCGACCGCACACCGCGGCGCGCCGCCACGAGGCGGGAGAGCGTCATCGAGTCGGTGCCGACCCAGGGCGCGTACGACCCGGTGTCCCGTCCGGCCGCCCGCCAGGCGGCCAGCAGCGACATGCCGTCCCCGCGGACCAGGCAGTAGTCGGCCGAGACCTTTCCGGAGTCCTCGGAGAGCACCCGGGCGCGGAGCAGGAGATCGAGCAGCGGACCGGGGACCTCCGAGCGGACGTCGGACTCCGCCACCTGTTCCCCGAAGACGAACAGGGAGGAGAGGACGGACTCGGCGCCCATGGTGGTGGAGATCGCCGCCAGGGTCTCGGGGTTCCGCCACGGTGCCAGTTCGCCGAGCCAATCCCCGGCGAGCGTGAGCAGATCGTGCTGCGGGAGCGTGAGAAGCCTCTGCAGCCCGGCACCCGCGAAATCGTCGCCGGTAATCCCATCCACGGAAATCATTGCTCTCCTCCAGGCCTCGGTATGCTCTGGTTCTCCGGCATTCCGCCGCCCGGGGGGATCAGTGGGCGGACGGTTCCCCGGCCGGCTCGAAGATCGGCGTGAACGCCGACTTCAGCTCCCGTAGCCGGTCCAGAGCGCGGGGTCCGGCGTACGGTGCACAGCGCGCGATTTCCTCCTCGGAGATGCCGCCGAACAGATAGAGGTTGACCACGTCGATCGGTCCGGTGCAGCTCTTGCAGTACGGAAAGCGGGGCCGGGACTGCATGAACATATCGTAGTGCTGGTGCTTTCCGAACTGTTCGTGGATCAGTTCGGGGCTCTCCTTTATGTTCCCCATGGGCTTGAGCCAGGCATACGGGCAGCAGGAGACGTCTCCCTGGCCGAAGAGCTGGACCATGGTGGCCGTCGCATAACACCTCAGGGTGCGGACGCCGGTGCGCAGTTGGTTCCCTATGTGTTCCACGAAGGCGCGCGGCGGAAGGACCGCGGACAGTTCGTCGTAGCGATCCAGGAGTGGCGCGAAATGGTCGCCGAGCGGGGGCGCGTGGGTGGTCCTGGTCTCTCCGCGTACGGGGAAGAAGTAGAGCATCACGCCACGCCCGTACCGTTCGAGCAGGAACTCGGCGAAGTCCGCCTGGCTGCCGGCGTTCAGGTCGCTGAGCACCGACTGGATCTCGATGGGGATGCCCAGCTCCACCGCGTGGTCCAGGTGTCGCATGATGACGTCGAAGAGCTTGTGCTGCTTGGGCGGCAGCCGGTGGCCGTTCAGCTCCAGCGTATGGCCGTCCAGGGAGAGGCACAGCTGGACGTTGCCCAGCTCGGCGAGGGTTTCCAGCCGGTGTGGCGTGAGGAAGGCGCCGTTGGTGATGACCTGCACGACCTCGTACTTCTCGCTGCACTCCGCGACGAACTCGGTGGAGCCCTTCAGCCAGAAGAACTCGCCACCGCTGAGACGCATGATGGGGCTGTCCACATGACGGTGATAGGCGTCGAGGATCTCATGCCAGTCCGCACGCCGGTCGGTGGTCAGGCGCAGCCTCGCGTCCGGGACCTGCATGAGCAGGTTGAAGTCCTCGGTGAGGCAGTAGGAGCATCGCATCTGGCACAACTGCTCCTCGATGACCATGTCGTTCATGAGGAGTTTGAGACGGTCCTGCCCGTCACGATGTGCGAACATCGCTTCACGGAAATCACTTTTCAGGGCCATGCCTTATCACCGAACCCAGGGTCGTTTTCACGCATGACGCTCCGTTGACCGACGAGTCTAAGTTCACCCTGAACACAGGGTCAATGCGCGCGTCCGGCGGCGCTGTCGTTCGGCTGGAAGGCGACTCGATCTGGCCGGAGGATGGCTCATATGCGCCTGACGACTGACCAGTTGTAACGAGGTAGCGTTACGTCCCACGTGCTCGCCAAATCAGTAGGCTGAACTGGCAGTAAGGACGGCAGTATGCTGGCTCTCGGGCTCGGTGGTTCCAACCATGACTTCTCGGCTTGTCTGGTCGAGAACGGTGAGATCGTCGTCGGCATAGAAGAAGAGCGGCTGACGCGCCGCAAATATGCCGTCAATGTGAATTCCCTGGCGAACCAGTGCTGGCGGTACTGCCTGACAACCCGGGGAGTCCGGCTCGGCGAGGTGGAGGCGATCGTCGCGGACGACACCCTCCTGCCCAGTTGCTACTTCCCGTTCCGCAGTCGGATGACCCTCATCCGGCATCACATGGCGCACGCCGCCAGCGCTTTTTATCCCTCGCCCTTCCCGGAGGCCGCGATCCTCGTGGTCGACGGCGCCGGCAGCCTCTTCGAGGGGCATGGCGTCGAGACCATGACCATGTCGGTCGGCAACGGCACGGAGATCACCGAGATCTCCAAGGTGTACGGGACCAACTGGAGCACCGACGGCCTGCGGGAGGCCAAGGTCTACCAGGCCGGTGACAGCGACCACTCGCTCGGGTTCATGTACAAGGCGGTCAGCAGGGCCATCGGCTTCACCCTCTACGAGGAGGGCAGCTGGTACCTGACCGAGGACGGCAAGACCATGGGCCTCGCGCCCTACGGGACCGACCGCTACCGGGCGGAGTTCCACCGCTACCTCGACCTCCTGCCGGAGGGCCGGTTCGCACTGCACCTGAAGAGCGGCGGACTGCTGCACTTCGTCGAGCACGCCCTGGACGGACTCGAAGGGGACGAGCGCTTCGCGCGGGGCGCCGACCTCGCCTGGGCGGCTCAGGACCTCCTGGAGACGGCCGTCCTGCACGCCGCCGACTGGCTGCACCGGGAGACCGGACTCTCCCGCCTCTGCCTGGCCGGCGGTGTCGTCCTCAACTCGGTGGCGAACGGCAAGATCCTGCGGAACACACCGTTCACCGATGTCTTCGCCCAGCCCGCCGCGGGCGACAACGGCTGCGCGGTCGGCTGCGCGTACTACGGCTGTCACGTCCTCGGCGAGCAGCCGCGGCCGCGCGGCCCTAAGGCGCCGAAGACGGCCCCGCGGCCCCAGCGCCACACCTACCTCGGCCGTTCGTACAGCACCGAGGAGATCCGGACCGCGCTCGACGCCTCCGGCCTGCCCTACCGGCGCGTGGCGCGGCCCGCCCGGCTGGCGGCCGGACTCCTCCCGCAGGGCGCGCTCATAGGCTGGTTCACCGGTGGCTCGGAGTTCGGGCCGCGCGCCCTCGGCCACCGCAGCATCCTCGCCGACCCGCGCCGCGCGGAGATGAAGGACATCCTCAACCGCAAGGTCAAGCACCGTGAGGCGTTCCGGCCGTTCGCCCCCGCCGTCCTCGCCCACAGGGCCCCCGAGTACTTCGACCTCGACATCGAGTCCCCGTACATGCTGCTCGTCGCACCGGTGCGGGAGGACAAGCGCCAGGAGGTGCCGGCCATCACCCACGTCGACGGGACGGCACGGGTCCAGACGCTGACCCCGGAGGCGAACGGCGCCTTCTACGAACTGGTGGAACGGTTCGGCGAGCTCACCTCCGTACCCGTCGTGCTCAACACCTCCTTCAACGACCGCGGTGAGCCGATCGTGGAGACCCCCGAACAGGCGCTGGCCTTCTTCGGGCCGAGCCGGCTCGACTATCTCTTCCTGGAGGACTTCGTGGTGGCCCACAGCACGACGGACCTCGACACGGTGACGGAGGCGGCCGCGTGACCGGCGGCCCGGGGATGCGGTACGAGACCTGGCGGGCCCTCGCCCTGTGGGGGGAGGAGGAGGCGGCCGCCGCCATGGAGGTGATCCGGTCCCGGTCGCTGTTTCGCTATTACGGGCCGGACCTGCGCCACCGGACCGACACGTTCGAGGCCGCGTTCTCCGAGGTGGCGGGGGTCCCGCACACGGTGGCCGTGTCATCCGGCACCGCCGCGCTCACCGCCGCGATGATCGGCCTGGCGATCCCGCCCGGGGCGGAGGTGATCGTGCCCGCCGTGACCTTCGTCGGCAGTGTCGGCGCCGTCGTCGCCGCCCGCGGCGTTCCCGTCTTCGCAGAGGTCGACGACTCGCTGACCCTGGACCCCGCGAAGCTGGAGGAGCGGATCACCGAGCGCACCTGGGGCGTGATGCCGGTCCACCTCAACAACGTCGCCGCCGACATGGGGCCGATCACGGAGGTCGCGCGCCGGCACGGACTGCGGGTGATCGAGGACGCGGCCCAGGCCGCCGGCGTCAGCTACGGGGGACGGCCCGTCGGCAGCCTCGGCGACGCGGGCGCCTTCAGCTTCCAGCTCGACAAGAACATCACCGCCGGCGAGGGCGGCGCGGTCACCATGGCCGATGCCGACGTGTACGACCGGGTGGCCCGGTACCAGGACCAGGGCGGCCAGTTCACCACCTCCAAGGGCGCGACGCGGGGAACCGCCGACAGCCCGCCGTTCATCGGCGCCAACCAGCGCATGACCGAGCTGACCGCGGCCATCCTGTCCGCGCAGCTCCCCCGGCTGGCCCCCATGTGCCGGCGCCTGCGCGACGTGGCACGCCATGTGCGCGCCGAGACGGCCGATCTGCCGGTGCGCTGGCGGCGGCTTCCGGACGAGGACGGATCGGGCGGCGACCTCACACTGTTCCTGGACTCACGCCTGGAGGCGCGCGGCTTCGTCGCCGACCTGAACGCCGCCGGCATCCCGGCGCACACCATGTACCAGGGGCAGCCGGTCACGGCCAACCGCGCCGTGCGGGAAGGGCGTACGCCCTGGGGCGTGGAGTGGGACCGTCCCCCGCGCTACCGGGTCAGCGAGGGGCTCCTCGGCCGCTCCGTCACCATCGGTCTGGGTGCCGCCATGACCGACGAGGACGTCGAGGCCGTCGTCACCGCCTTCCGCAAGTCCTACCCGGGCATCACCCGAACCGACTGAACGAGCACCCCTGACAGGAGCGGAGCGACACGCCGACATGACCCTGTACGACATTCCCGTCCGCACGCTCGCCGGGGAGCCCGGTGACCTGAGCCCCTACCGGGGGAAGGCACTGCTCGTGGTCAACGTCGCCTCGCGGTGCGGGCGGACACCGCAGTACGCGGCGCTGGAAGAACTGCACCGGCGCTACGGGCCCCGCGGGTTCGCCGTCCTGGGCTTCCCCTGCAACCAGTTCGGGGAACAGGAACCGGGCACCCCCGAGGAGATCCGGGAGTTCTGCTCGACCACCTACGACGTCACCTTCCCCCTCTTCGAGAAGGTGGACGTCAACGGCGCGCGAAGGCACCCGATCTACGAGATCCTCACCGCAGCCCCCGACGAGCACGGGGTGGCCGGAGACGTCGAGTGGAACTTCGAGAAGTTCCTCGTCTCGCCCGACGGTCTGGTGGCGCACCGCATCGGTTCACGCGTGAAGCCGGACGCCCCCGACGTCATCGACAGGATCGAAGCACTGCTGCCGACCTGATCCCCGGCCGCCCCCGGCATCTGCGCCCGGTCCCCCGCTCGTGCGGGGCGGCTTGTCATTCCGAGCGGCTGAAGCGGCGGGCGGCCCACAGCAGGGCCGTCGCACCGCTGATCAGCAGGAGGGCGGCTTCGAGGGGCAGGGGAGGTTGCCGGCCGGCCCATTCGATGCCGCCGACGGCCTGGTCCGGTACCCGTAGGGCGATGCAGCGGCGGAGCAGGTCCACTCCGTAGGCGAGCGGATCGGCAGAGGCCAGTGTGCGGGCCCAGCCGGGCATGGCGTGCAGCGGGAAGAAGGCGCCGGAGAGGAACAGCAGCGGCATCATCACCAGGCCGAGCAGCATGTGGAACGTCTCGGCTCTGCGCAGGCCTACGGCCAGGGCCAAGGCCAGGGCGGTGATGGTGAAGGAGGCCAGGATCATGCCGGCGAGGAGCAGCGCCAGGAGGAGCGGGTCGTAGGGCAGGCCGACGGCACCGGCCAGGCTGAGCAGTACAGCGCCCTGGGCCGTGGCGACCAGAGTGCCGCCGGCGCAGCTTCCCGACAACAGGGTGGAGCGGCTGACCGGGGCCATCAGGAGTTCGCGCAGGTAGCCCCTTTCCCGGTCGGTGATCAGCCGGACGCCCACAGTGATGGCCGGCATCTGCACCGTCATCATCAGCATCCCGGGGAAGAGGTAGGTCTGGTAGCCGACACCCAATGAGGTGCTGGGGATCAGGGCGGCCAGTCCGCCTCCCAGGATGAGGAGGTAGAGCGCGGGGTGGAGCAGCATCAGTGCGGTGTGGGTGCGCTGGCCTGCCAGGCGCAGCAGATCGCGGTGGACCAGGGCGTGGACCGCGCGCAGCTCCTGCCGCAGGCGGGCCGGCCGTTCGACGCCGCGGGTGCGCGAGGTCCGGAGGGTGAGTGTGGTCATCGGCCGCCGTCAGCTTCTGCCGTGACTGCGCACGGCGTGGGGTTGGTCGGTGTCCGGCCGGGTCCCGTGGTGTGCAGGCTGCGGCCGGCGTGGTGGAAGAAGACATCGTCGAGCGTGGGCGGCGTTGCGGAAGCGGCGTGCACGGCGATGCCGTGGCCTTCCAGTGCCGCGCACAGGCGGGGAATCCAGGCGCTGCCGTCGGGCATCCGCAGGCAGACCCCGTCGGTGTCCACGGTGACGACGCGGTTCGACGGCGCGATCCGGCTCACGACGTGTCGTGCTGTCACGTCGTCGCTGGTGTGCAGCACCACCCGGTCGTCCCCGATCGCGGTCTTGAGAGCGCGGGGCGTGCCGTGTGCCACCAGGCGGCCGCGGTCGATGATGGCGAGGCGATCACAGTTCTCCGCCTCCTCCAGGTAGTGGGTGGTGACGAAGAGCGTGCTGCCGTGCCGGTCGCGCAGTGCGCGCAGGTGCTCCCAGACCTGGGCGCGGGCGTGGGGGTCGAGTCCGGTGGTCGGTTCGTCCAGGAACAGCACCTGCGGGGCGTGCAGCAGACCGCGGACGATCTCCAGACGACGCCGCATGCCGCCGGACAGGGTGCGGACCGGGGAGCGCCGCCGGTCGGCCAGACCGACCATCTCCAGTACCTCGGTGGTGCGCCGGCGGGCGTGGCGGCGGCGCAGCCCGTAGAGGCGTGCGTGGATGAACAGGTTCTGTTCCGCTGTCAGGTCCGGGTCCAGGGCGCTGTGCTGGAAGATCATGCCGACCTGTCGCCGTACCTGGTGGGGTTGGGTGAGCACGTCGGCGCCGGCCACCGTGGCGTGACCGGCGGTGGGGCGGGCCAGGGCGCACAGCAGGGCGATGGTGGTGGACTTCCCGGCGCCGTTGGGGCCGAGGAAGGCGAAGGTCTCGCCTTGTGGCACGTCGAGGTCCAGGTCGCGTACGGCGTGGGTGACCGTGCCCTCGGGTCCCGGGTAGCTCTTGGCCAGACCGCGCGTGCTGATGGCGTGCGCGGGCTCGTGAGGGTGGTGTGTGGCGGGCGGGCTGGTGAGGGGGGTTGTCATGAGGGCCCGCACAGGGGGCGCGGCAGGTCCGTGGCCGGTGACCGTCGCAGGCAGCCTCGCGGTCCGGCGCGGCGGCGGCCGGCGATGACGGCGGTGCGGGCGTCGCGCGTGTGCGCGAGGGTTGCCGGGACGGCCCCCCGGCGCAGCCGCCGCGGTGCCTGGGCGATGCGGCAGCGGGGCAGGACGGCCGCAAGCCTGGCGGCGACGAGGGCCGGCAGGGTGCCGGGAGGGCGGTGTGGCAGCAGCCGTGAGTGTGGGTGCGGAGCCATCTGGTGGATCACCATGTGGCCTCCTCGCGTGGGTTCTGGCCCCGGGCCGGCGGCCTCGTTGTTGTTCGCGCCGTCCAGGAAGTCGGGCGCGCGGTGGGGTTCGGCTGCCGGTGGGTACCGGTGCGCTGGTTGAGCACGACCATTGCCTCGGCGGTCGAAGCGGTGCGGGTGTACGGGCGCGGGGCCGGGGGGCTCATGTCGTCTCGTTGGCCTTACAGGTCATGGAAGCTGTCCGTGGAGGCGGTGACCGGCCGTCGGGCGACGGTGCTGCCGGCGGGCGGCAAGCCGTGTGGCCGGAGGGCGATGCGAAGCCCCGGACGGCCGCGTCCGGGTCCGGCCGGCGCTCCGGTCGGCGGTTGTCCGGAACAGCCGCCGACCGGATGCCGTGACCGGTCGGGTCACCTAGGGTCTTTCGTTCGGATCAGGCCGGATCAGGCCCGCCAGCCCGGCATGATCCGAACGAGAGGGCCTAGCAGGTGATGCCGATACAGATGGTGTTCAGGGCGGTCAGCAGGCCGACGCATGCACAGGTCGCGAAGGACGGCGATCCGTCGATGCTGACGGGGTCGGTCTCAGGAAGGGCGTGAAGCCGGGCCAGCAGTTCGAGCTCCTGATTTTCCACGGTTTCTCCTTTTCTGCGGGATAGCGGCAGGATTTCTGCCGCTAGGCCGGCAGCTGGACCATCCAGTGCCGGGGGTCTGAGTGGTGGAGGCGGAGAAGGAAGGCCAGGATTCCGGCGGACCCGTCGCTCCAACTGGTCGAGACGTCCCCGTACTCGTTGGGGAAGACCACGTGGCCGTGACGGTGGGCCCGTTCGGAGAGGATGAGGCGGGCCAGCTCCCCGGCCATGGCGCGGTAGGCGGGGTCGCCCGTGGCGTCGGCCATGTCGAGGAGGAAGTCACCGTTGCCCGCCAGTCCGTGGCACTGGGTGAGGGCGGCGCGGGTGGCGTGTTCCGCGACGGCGTGCGTGGCGCGGCGGGCGAGGTCGCCGAACCGGTCGTCTCCGGTGACCTGCCACAGCGGGAGGAGGAAGGTGCCGATGCCCGCGGCGCCGTGGCACCAGTACGGGGCGGTGGGGGCGTCCGTGGCCTGGGCGGGCCAGTGTGCCGCCGCGCCGGTGGGTACGGCGTGGGCGAGCAGGTGCTCGCCGGCCTCCACGGCCAGCTCCATGTGCTTGGGGTCTTGTGAGACGAGTGCGGCGGCGAGGAGGAAGCAGCCGATGCCGGCCGTTCCGTGGGCGAAGCCGAGGTAGCGTTTGCCGGCCGTCTGGGAGACGGTTTCGGCGGGAACCGCCCAGCTGACTCCGGATGACTCGTGCTGCGCGGCGGCGACCAGTCGATCGGCGGCCTCGACGGCACGTTCCGCGAAGCGCGGGTCGCCCGTGCGGTGCCACAGGTGGAGGGCGGCGAGTCCGCTGCCCGCGGTGCCGTGGGTGATGTCGTGGCTGGGCGTGCCTTGTTGCGGCGCCAGCGCCAGGGCCGTCGCGTGGTCGATGAGCCGGCGGTCGTCGACGGCGCGTCCGGCGTCGTACAGGGCCCAGGCAGTACCGCGGCCGCCGAAGTGCAGGCCGGGGCGCGTGGAGCCGGTGTCGGTGCGGTGGGCGATCCAGTGGCCCGCGGTGGAGACCAGCTCGGGCAGGCGGGGGTCGCCGGTGAGTTCGAAGTACCTCGTCAGTACTGCCAGGACGCCTGCCGCGCCCTGCTGCACGGTGCAGGGGTCGGTCTCCCCGGCCGTGGTGGACACGGGCCACAGCCGTCGGTCGTCCTGCGGGGTCATCGAGTCGACGAGGTGGTCGACAAGCCCGGCCACCAGGTCGTCAGGGGCTTCGTCCTGTGCCGGGCGGGCGGTGTCGCACACCGGTCGAGCCGGGGCCGCCTTCCGGAGAGCCTCGCGGGCCCTGGGCGGGTCCCAGCGCTCGGCGGGGTCGTCCTTCATGAGTCCGAGGACCATTTCCGCCAGGCCGTCCGACAGGCGCAGCGGCCCGGTGCAGGCACCCAGCCAGGTGGCGAGCCGCTCCTCCGCGGCCCTGGTGGCAGGCTCCTCGGGCAGCAGGTTGGGAACCTTCCCGGTCAGGACGAAGCACGCGGTGGCGCCGAGGCTGTAGTAGTCGGCCGTCGGGGAGACGGGTGCGTCGGTCAGCCGTTCGGGCGCGCTGAAACCCGCCGTCCCCAGGCGTGTCGGAAGGGGGGAGTCGTCCTCCAGGACGGCGAGTTCCAGGTCGATCAGGCGCAGTTCACCGTCCGGGCGGACCATGACGTTGCCGGGTGTGAGGTCCCGCAGGACGCAACCGTGGGCGTGGGCCGCCGCGACCAGGTCCACCAGACGCGCGACCAGGGCCGACGCGTCGGCGCGGTAGCGCTCGCCTCCGACGTCGCGGAAGTGTTCGGCGACCCAGGTACGCAGGGGGACCCCCGGCACCTGGTCCTGGGCCAGGAACAGGTGCCTCCCGTGTTCGAACAGCGCCAGCGGCTCCGGAGTCAGCCCCAGGCCCTTGAGTTTCTCCAGCGTCCGGGCCTCGGCGCGCAGCCAGTCGCGGACGTCGTGGCCGGAGGCGTCGGCCTCCACGTGCGGCCGGGTCTCCTTGATCACCACCGGGGCGCCCGTGCGGACGTCGGTACCCCGGTAGACACCGCCCTTGTTCGTGTGCCGGATCGCCTCCCGCACCGCGAAGCGGCCGCCGAGCACCACCGGGGCGTTCGCCGTCTCCGCAGCGGGCGGCGGGACGGGCACCGCGGCGGGGAACGGGCAGACCGCCCAAGGGGGTGGAGAATACTGGCCGGTGCGCTTGTCCTCCACGGGATTGCCGTCGGGGTCCTCGATGAACCACACCAGCAGGCCGTTGTCCGACACCCGCCGCCGGCCGACGAAGGAGCCGTAGCGGTAATGCACCAGGCTGTGTGCCGCATAGGGTTGGTCGGACAGGATCCGGGGGCCGGCCAGCCCCGCCGTGGCCCGGTGCAGATCCTTCGCGAGCCGTGCCGCGTCGGTGTCGGAGCGCGGGTAGACGGTGATGAACTTCCCCGAGCTTCCTCTGGGCGTGGTGCGGGAGTTGAGCGCGCCCACCTGGTCGAGCGACCGGGCGAACTTGAACGCCGACTCCTCCCGCAGCAGTACGTCCAGGGCCTTGGCGAGGACCGCCGGCGCGGAGGCGGTCGTTGCCGACAGGTGCAGCTTCCAGCCCTGTTCGCGTCGCGACCCGGACCGGGGTGCGACGCGGCACCACATCTCGTCCGTGTCAGCCGTCCAGCGCGCGTCCGTACCCGTGGCGTGCAGCGCTTGCTCGAGGAGGCCCTGGAGTTCGGTTTCGGTGGCGTTACTCGTCATGCGTGTCCCTCTCAACGGCGAGAACCGCTGACGAGGGTTTGCCCGATAATATGAAAATAGCCACGCATACCCGCCCAACTTCACCCTTTCTGGTGTGTGGCGAGGTAGAGCGCGCACGCGGTGCGCACGCTGCGGTGAGGCTGATCCTCCGGAGTGACCGCCTGGACGATGCGTCTTGACGGTCCAGGCCGGGATGTCCAGGTGGCAGGTGGGACGCAGGTCTCCGTACCGGACGAGGCCCAGGGCGCACCCGTGGGCCTCGTCGGCAGCGTGAGCGCGCGAGAGGAGCGGGCCCGGCCACGGGCCGAGAACGCCCCGTGGCTCAGGGCGGAGCAGGATCGGCGGCCGGAGCGCGAGATCCTGGGCCGGGCGGCGGCCTGTCTGGCCCGGGAGGTGAAGTGAGCATCCGCCGCTGGAACTTCACCTCCGACAGGCCGCGGAGAAGCGGACCGGGCGCGGGATCCGTACCCCAGAGTTCCGCGCGTCCGGGCCTAACTCTTCGTGAGAGGACGGAGGATGGGCCGCGAGCGCGTCACCCGGTCGACGGGATCGACCACGTCGTCGGCCGACACCCGCGGAAGAGGAGGCGGGCCGACCCTCGCCCCGGCGGACGGCGTCGAGTCCTGCTCGTAGGGTGCCGGGGTTCCCGTCCAGGGCCCCTACATCATCTGGCGGCCCGCCGCGCCCCCGTTCGGATCGTCGGCCAGTACCACCGTCGCTGTGACGCGTTTGCCCATCGGCTCGCGGTGGACGGCGAAGCTCTGGCTGACCGCCATCACGATCTCCAGTCCGTGCTGTCCGATGCGGCCCGGGTCGGGTGCCAGGACCGCCGGAAGCGTCGGGTTGCCGTCCCACACGCTCACCTGGACCGCGCCGTCCTCGACCGTCAGTGTCAGCAGGCAGGGGCCGGGGGCGTACTTGCGGGCGTTGGTCACCAGCTCGCTCACCACCAGCTGCACCATGCCCATCGCACGGCCGGACACCGGCAGCCCGTGCACGGCCTGCACGTCGGACAGGAAGGAACGGGCCAGGTCGCGTGCCGCGGCGATGCCCTCACTCCCTTCGAAGGCAGCGGACACCGACCCGACGCCGTCCTGCCGTGACCGCCGGCCTTCACCGTCCTCAGACAGGTGCATACAGTCGCCTCACTTCCGAAGCGTCCTTCGTCATCCAGCCGCCTACCCTGAAAACGTCAACTCGTCCCCCGACCTCTCACGCGATCCGGCGCGTGCTGGTTGCACCGACCGTATCGGTACGTGCGTCCGCGCGGTCACCCGCGTCCCGCCCGTGCCGACTCCGGGTACCCGTGGCAGGAGGACCACCGTGCCGCAGCCCGACGAAGAACCGCTCGAAGAGCTGCTCGCCTTCGACACCCATGGCCTCGATGACTGGGACGAGGGGCGTGCGCGGGCCGCCCTCGGCGGCAGACACGGCACCCTGTACCGCAACCATCTGCTCATCGCCCTGCGTCTGGACGCGTGGGCGGAGGCCGAGAGCCGGCGTACGGACACCGACGCACGCTATCGGGCCGGCTACACGCAAGCGCTCCAGGACATGGCCGCCTTCCTGAGGCAGACCTACTACCTTCCCGAAGGCCCGGACTGACCGCCGCCCGGGAGTCCGGGGCGGCCTCGGTCGTGGGTGATGGCCGGTGGGCCGGCGACGGCGGTGAGCCGGAGCCTGGTCTCGTGCTCGCTGCCGGGCACGGCGGTCATGATGACGATCTTCAGTTCGGAGTCGCCGTCGGTCAGGACGTCGCAGTCCACCGTGACCGGGCCCACCGACGGGTGGTCGACGGTCTTGTGGTCCTCGCGGTGCGCGGCCACCTCTCCGGCCGCCCAGAGCTCGGCGAACCTCCTGTTGCCCGCGCTCAGGTCGCGGATCAGCGCCGCCAGGCGGCTGTCCTGAGGGAAACGGCCGGTGGCACGGCGCAGGTCGGAGACGACGGCGGCGTCGGTGGCGTCGCGGTCCGCCTCGGTCACCGGCCACAGCGCGAGGCGGGCGGGGCCGGTGTCCACCGGGAACCTGTCGCGGGCGAAGTTGCGCAGCCGTGGCGGGGAGGCGGAGGGGTCGCCCAGCAGGGCGGCCCACCCTCGGTTCCACCACACCAGTTGCCAGTCGGCCGCGAACACGGCGACCGCCACGTCCCCGAGACGGGCGAGCACCCGCTGCACGCCGGGCGGAAGGTGGTCGGAGATCGCACCGTCCCCCGGTGGCACGAGCCGGGCCAGCCGGTACAGGTGATCGCGTTCGGCGGTGGACAGGTGCAGGGCACGCGCCAGGGACGCCACCACCGAGGCCGAGGGTGTCGTGGCGCGCCCCTGCTCCAGGCGTACGACGTAGTCGACCGACACCCCGGCCAGGTCAGCCAGTTCTTCCCGCCGCAGCCCGGCCGCCCGGCGCCCCCGGCCCACCGGCAGCCCGGCGGCCGACGGGGGCAGCCGGTCCCGCCACGTGCGGATCATGGCGCCCAGTCCGGTTCCGGATGTCGTCAGCACGGTCTCCATCCTCCCGCACACCCGGTCGTGCGGGCGGGCGCGAGGGTGGTACTGGTCTTCCCACCGTCGACGTGTCCCTGGTGCGCCTCCCTCGCGGGGTCCAGGATCGAAGGCATGACGATCACCTTCATCACCGGAGCGAACAAGGGTCTCGGCCGCGAGACCGCCCGCCGCCTGATCGAGTACGGCCACACCGTGCTCGTCGGAGCCCGCGACCGCGAGCGGGGCGTCGAGGCCGCCGCCGCGCTCGGCGCACGCTACGTCCCCATCGACGTGACCGACGACGCGTCCGTGGCCGCCGCGGCCGCGGACGTCGCCGAACACGAGGGCAGGATCGACGTCCTGATCAACAACGCCGGTGTGTCAGGCCCCGTCGGCGATCCCAGCGGCCTCACCGCCGCCGACGCCCACGCCGTCCTCGACGTCAACGTCATCGGGGTCGTCCGCACCACGACCGCGTTCCTGCCGCTGCTGCGCCGCTCGGACGACCCCGTGATCGTCAACGTCAGCAGCGGCATGGGCTCCCTCGCCTTCACCCACGACGCCGGACGGCCCGAGTCGCGGGTCGTCGCGCCGCTGTACACCGCCTCGAAGGCGGCGCTGACGATGTTGACCACGCAGTACGCCAAGGGCCTCCAGGGCATCCGCGTCAACGCCGCCGACCCCGGCTACACCGCGACCGACCTCAACGCTCACAGCGGCCCCCAGACCGTCACCGAGGGCACGGACGCGATCGTCGCCCTCGCCACCGAGGGGCCCGGCGCCGGCACCGGACGCTTCGTCTCCCGCCACGGCGAGATCGCCTGGTCCTGATCCGGCCTGCTACGGACGAAGAACCCTAGAGGCCGGTGGATCGCCCGCTGTCCTCGGCATCCTGGTCCCCCTCGGGAAGGTCCTCGGCCTCGACGCCCTCCAGGGGCTTGCCCGCCGTCGTGCCGTGCTCCGTCCGGTAGCCCTCCTTCGCGCCGGCCGTGCCCGGTACGACCCGCTCCTGTGCCTGGCTCTCCGAGCCCGAGTGCGCTCCGGGCTCCTCTGGGCTGCGCGCCCGGTCGAAGCGGTCCCCGCGGTGCTCGTTCCGGTCGGTCATGGTCCTCACTCCCCTCGGCGTCGGGTTGCCGCCGGGTCCCCTGGGGCGGACGCCGGAAACGGCCGTGCGTCAGCGGGCGGAGCGGTCCTCGCCCGGCCTGCGCACCACCGTGAGCAGATCGTCGCGCCCGGCCACCGCCTCCAGGGCCAGCGTGCGGTACCCGGCCTGGTCGAACAGCACCGTGATGCGGTCCTGGTCCTCGCTGAGCACCGTGCCCTCGCCCCACTGCGCGTGCCGTACCTCCGTTCCGACGGGGTAGGACGCCGCCGCGGGGTGGGCGGGCCGCTCCTGCCCGTGCTCCGCGTCCTCCTCCTCACAGATGTCGCAGTTCCCGCACGGCGCCGTGTAGTCCTCACCGAAGTAGCCGAGCAGGAAGTCCCGTCTGCAACCGGTCGTCTCGGCGTACGCCCGGGCCATCTCGACCCGTGTGCGGTCGGTCAGGCGGTGCGCCTGCGCGGTCTGCGCGGCCCGCTCGGCCGCCTGGCCGGGAGACACGTCCGGGTCCGGGAGGACCTCGCCGTCCTCCCCCGTGGTGACGGCGTCGGCCTCCTCCAGGAGGTTCACCGCCGCGGTCACCCGGTTCCGGGACAGGCCGGTGTCCCTGCGCAGCTCGTCCAGGCCGGCGGGGTCCTCCCCGTGGTCGTGGACGGCGTCGGCCACCTCGGACAGGACGTCGTGGCTCGGGGCGCGGCCGGCGAAGTAGGTCTGCATGCCCGTGTCCTCCGGCCGGTAGTGCAGTACGGCGAGGGACGGGCGCCCGTCCCTGCCGCCGCGGCCGATCTCCTGGTAGTAGGCGTCCAGGGACCCTGGCAGCGAGGCGTGGAGGACGAAGCGTACGTCCTCCTTGTCGATCCCCATGCCGAACGCCGAGGTCGCCACGACGACGTCCGCCGCGCCGGAGAGGAAGGCGTCGTGGATGCGGGCGCGTTCGGCGGCCCGCAGGCCGGCGTGGTAGGCCTCGGCGGCCAGGCCCAGGGAGGCCAGCTCCGCGGCGTAGAACTCGCTGTCCTTGCGGGTCGCGGCGTAGACGATGCCCGGCTTGGGCTCGGCGGCGGCCCGCTCCACCACGGCCCGGCGCCGGTCGTCGTCGTCGAGGAAGCGGCGGACCTCCAGCCGGATGTTCGGCCGGTCGAAGCCGGTCACCAGCTGCCGCGGCCGGCACATGCCGAGCCGTTCGGCGATCTCCTTGCGCACCGGCGGCGCGGCGGTGGCGGTCAGCGCGAGCAGAGGTGGCCTGCCCACCCGGCGTACCGCCTGTTCCAGGCGCAGGTAGTCGGGGCGGAAGTCGTGGCCCCACGACGACACGCACTGGGCCTCGTCGACCACGAACAGCGCCGGCCGCGCCTCCGCCAGCCGTTCCGTCACCTCCTCCTTGGCCAGTTGCTCCGGCGACAGGTAGAGCAGGCGCGCCTCGCCCCGGCGCACCGCCTCCCAGACCGCTTCCGTCTGGGCCGCACCGAGATCGGAGTTCAGCGCCACGGCACCGGGGCCGCGGTCGCCGTCCGGCAGGCCGGCGATCTGGTCCCGCTGGAGTGCCAGCAGCGGCGACACCACCACGACCGGCCCGGACAGCATCAGGGCGGGCGCCTGGTAGACGGCGGACTTGCCGGAACCGGTCGGCATGACGACGAGGGCGTCCTCGCCGTCCAGGACCCACTGCATGGCGGTGAGCTGCTCGGGCAGCAGGGTGTCCCAGCCGAACACGCCGGCGGCGATCTCCCGCAGGCGCGTCGCCCGGTCCTGCTCCGTGCGCGGCTCCTTCCGTCCCATGACCCACTCCCTCACTGCTCGGTGCGGACGCGTTGTGTCGCGCCCGTCGCGCCGACCTGGGTACCCGCCGGACCGGACGCATACCGCCTGGGCCGCACGTGTACCGGCCGGACCGGATCCGGCCGGCGGTCAGGTCCCCGGACGTATCCCACTCGGCGGCGCGGACGGCCCGCGGTGACCCCGGTGCGGCACGACCGGCTTCCCCTGCGGCGACCGGTCCCCGTCCGGAAGGCGAGCCCCTCCCAGCCGGTTCCCGCCGGACGGCTGCCTCCGCCGCCCCCCCTCCCGAGCAGGGCGGCTGCCGTCGGCGGCCCCCCGTTGACCGGAAAAAGGCGCCCCGCCCGAAGATTCGTGCGAATGCGGGGATACTGGGGGATGGCAGGCCGTCGCTTCCGTTCCTCCGGCGCGGCCGGCCGGTTTCGCCGGAGAGGTACCTTCCGGGCTGGATCCTCGTGGTCCCGGCGACGCGCACGATGCCCCCCTCGGGCGCGGGTCCGAAAGGACACAGCATCATGACCGAACAGCCGTCTGTGCTTCCTGACGTCACCCCCCTCCTCCTGAGCACCGACTCCGTGGAACGGTTCCTCCAGGTGCTCGCGGACCGGGCGCCGGTCCTGGCGCCTGCCGCCCAGGGTGTCGGCATCACCCTGGAGCGGCGGGGCCGGCCGCTGACCGTGGTCAGCTCCGGTGCCGGCGCCTGCGACCTGGACGACACCCAGTACGGGCAGGACGACGGGCCCTGTCTCCAGGCGCTGCGCACCGGTGAGGAGGTGGCCGTGGCGGACATGCTGGACGAGGAGCGCTGGGGTCCGTATCCGGCGTACGCCGCCGCCGGCGGGACCCGCTCTTCGCTCTCGCTGCCGATCGCCGCCCACACCCACACGGCCGGTGCGCTCAACCTGTACACGCCCAAGGTGCTCGGCTTCGCCGACGCCGATCTGACCGGCCTGCGCGCGCTCGCCGCGCAGGCCACCGGAGCCGTCGCGCTCGCGCAGCGCATCGCCGACGCGCGGCAGTACGCCGACGATCTGCACACCGCGATGGAGTCCCGCGCCGTCATCGACCAGGCGATCGGTGTGATCATGGGCCGGCAGCGGTGCCGGGCCGACGAGGCGTTCGGCCTGCTGCGTGCGGCCTCCCAGCACCGCAACATCAAGCTCCGTGACCTGTGCGGGGAGTTGCTCACCACCGTGGGCGGCGGCCCGCCGTCGGACGGGCGCCCGCTGCGGCCCAGGCCCTGAGCCGGCCACCGTCCGCGTCGCCGAGTCACTCGGCCGGCCGGTGGCGGGGACGTACGGAGCACAATCTGGTGATGTCGGGGTGGATGGGACGTAGGGAGGTGTGCTGTGACGGAACGGGACCGAGCGGTGCGGTGCATGCTGGCGGGGCTGCTGGCCGAGAGCCATGTGCTCTCGTTCGAACGCCTGCCGTCGCGGGTCGCGGAGCACGCCGCGACGGCCGGTTTCTCCGACGTGCTCATCTACCTGGGGGACCTGCGGCGCGACGCTCTGCGGCTGCTCACCGGCCGGGGGCTGGACGCCCACGCGGGGGCGCCCGCGGGCAAGGCGGTGCTGTCCGTGGAGGGGACGGTCGCCGGGCGTGCCTTCCAGTACGGATGTGTCGTGCCCGCCGCCGACACCGGGGCCGGGGTCCATGGATGGTGGGTGCCGCTCCTGGACGGCACCGAACGCCTCGGCGTACTGCACCTGGCCTGCGCGGGGGACGGCGAGGACGTCCGCCAGGACATGCTGGCGCTGGCCTCCCTGGTGGCGATGCTGGTGGTCGGCAGCCGGGACACCAGTGACTCCTACGCCCGGCTGACCCGCATCCAGCCCATGAACGTCGCCGCTGAGATGCAGTGGACGCTGATGCCGCCCCGCACCTACACCGACAGCCGCGTGGTCATCGGTGCCGTGATGGAGCCCGCGTACGAGGTCAGCGGGGACGCCTACGACTACGCCACCGCCGCCGACGTCGTCCACCTGTCGATCTTCGACGCCATGGGCCACGACACCTCGGCCGGTCTCACCGCCGCCCTCGCCATGGGCGCCTGCCGTAACCACCGCAGGCAGGGAACGGGCCTGGGCGATCTCGGCGGCGCCATCGAGCGGGTGCTGGTCGAACAGTTCGGCCGGTCCCGTTTCGTCACCGGTGTCCTCGCCGACCTCGACACCTCCACCGGCGTGCTGACCTGGGTCAACCGGGGCCACCATCCGCCTGTACTGATCCGGGACGGACGCTGGACCACCCTTCTGCAGTGTCCGCCGGCGCATCCCATGGGGACCGACCTGCGGCTGCCCACCACGCTCTGCCGCGAGCAGCTCCAGCCCGGTGACCGGCTCGTCCTGTACACCGACGGCATCACCGAAGCCCGTGTCCCGGGCGGTGAGGAGTTCGGACTCGCCCGCTTCGTCGACATCCTGGTCCGCCATCACATCGACGGCCTGTCCGTCCCGGAGACCCTGCGCCGACTCATCCAGACGCATCTGGACCACAGCCGGCTGCGGGACGACGCCACCATCGTGGTGTGCGAGTGGCTCGGCCCCCGCACCGATGCCACGGCCGACACCGCGGCGCTGGCCGGGCTGCCCGACGGCATGACCGCCGA
This sequence comes from Streptomyces sp. NPDC014991, assembly GCF_043080665.1. Lineage (NCBI taxonomy): Bacteria > Bacillati > Actinomycetota > Actinomycetes > Kitasatosporales > Streptomycetaceae > Streptomyces > Streptomyces sp. NPDC014991. Next base: position 28,326 of record NZ_JBIBVY010000003.1, on the reverse strand, counting down.
CCGGTCCGGCGCCGGGCGCGACCGGTAGGCCCGGCCTTCTCTTCGGTCGGGTGCTGCGGGCCTCACGGCGACGCGCCGGCGTCCCCCCTCGCCTCGTCCCGCCCCTCCCCGTGCAGCAGGTCGAGGGTGATGCGGGCGAGTACCTGCGGTGCCGAGAAGTTCACGGCGTGCCCGGCTCCGGGGACGGAGACCAGGCGGCCGTGGGGAAGCAGTGCGGTGACCTCCCTGGCCCACGCCTCCGGCACGACGGGGTCCCTCGCCCCGCGGGCCACCACCACGGGCGTGCGCAGCCGGTGCAGCTTGTGTTCCACGGGGTCGCGCAGCGCGTACCGGCAGGTGTACAGGGCGCGGCGCACGCCGCACTCGACGTAGCTCGTGATCAGTGGTGGCGCGAGTGACGGTCGCTCCCACGGGACGTCCCGCAGCAGACGGGCCGCCTGGGTCCACAGCGAGCGGGCGCCACGGTCGAAGGTAGGCCCGGTGAGCACCACGGGCCCCACCAGCTCGGGGGCGTGGACAGCGAGGTCGACGACGATCTGGCAGCCGATCGAGTTGGCCACGAGGACCGTCGGGCCCCGGCCGGTGGCACGGAGCCAGTCGGCCAGTGCGAGCGACAGCTGCCGCACGTCCAGGGCGTCGTCCGGCCCGCGGGTGCGGCCGAAGCCGGGCAGGTCCACGGCGACCGTCCTGGCCCGCGGGGCAAGAGCCCGGGCGAACGGCAGCCAGTAGCGGTAGGAGCAGCCGAGGCCGTGGACGCACACCACCTCGGGGGCGTCGTACGGGCCGAGCGCGGCGGCGTGGACGCGGGTGCCGGCGGCGGCCGTGAACTCGTGGCTGGGCCAGCGGCTCAACGGATCCGGGCCCGGTGCGCGACACCCGCCACCGCGCGGGCCGGCAGGACGGCGGTGGTCAGCCGGCGGATCGCGGTACGGCGGCGTCCGCCCCACCCGCCATGGACGGCGCCCTCGCCGGGGACGGGTACGTGCAGGTTGCCGTGGCCGGCCGGCGCGGACTCCGTGCGGGACAGGTGCGTCCTGTCCGTATGGTGGGCCGTCATCCGCTCCCCGGTCCCCGGCATGAACCTGGACCGCGGGGCCGTGGACGGGCCCATCGGCCCCGCCACGGCCCCGCGGCGAGGGCGGCGCGCCAGGCCCACCGTCGTTTGGGCCACCCGCTCGGGGCTGTGGACCGTGGGCGTCGCGACGGCCTTGCGTCCCGTGTGGTCCGCCGCGTGTCCGAACAGCGGCGTGTCGATCGTGCCCGGCGGCACCGTGCACACGCCCCGGTCGAGCGGCAGCTTCTGGCGCAGGCCGGCGCTCTGCGCGCGGACCGCGTGCTTCGGCATGCCGTACGCGGGGGTGTACGGCTGGGCCACCGCGCCGAGGAGGGAGGAGACGTTCCCCAGCGCCTCCTCCCGCCGCGCGGCCGGCACCACGGCGCGTCCCGTGCGGGCGAAGGCCAGGGCGGTGGTCCGCCCGATGCCGCTGGACGCCCCGGTGGTCACGGCCACGGAATCTCGCACTCGCATCGGCAGTCCCTTTCCGCGCACGTCGTCCGCGCACGTCCACGTGCTTCCTCACCGGCTCAGACGCACGGCCGCCCGGCGTACCGGGCGGCCGTGGTCACCGTGTCGGCCGGTGGCCGAGCCCCTCGTGTCCGTGCCGCCTCACGCCGGGGCCGGCTCGTACGTCCAGCGCAGCAGGGCGCCCAGGCCTCCCGTCGGGATGTCCGAGCCGCCCCCGTCGTCCTCGGGAGGGATGATCAGCACATCGGCGGCCGTGGCGGCGGCGGCGCGCAGCAGCGCGTCGTCGGCGCGGACCGGGGTCGGATCGCTCTCGCCCAGGGTCCGGGCGTCGCTCCGGCGCATCGCCACCTGGTCGGGCTGGGCGCCCACCCACGTCTCGCGGCCGAGTTCCGGCCCGTCGGGGCGGACCATCAGCGTGTCGATGCGATGCTCACGGGCCGCCTCCACGAGCGCGGGGACGCCTTCCACCGCGTCCGTGGGCCGGTCGGTGCCCACGCGTCCGGCGCGGAAGCGGTCGAGCGCCTCCTCGACGCGCCGATGCGTGTACTGCCGCCTGGCCTCCTCGATGGCCTCTTCCAGGACGGGCGAGGAGGAGCCCGCGGCGCGACCGCCGTGCTCGGTCTCCACGGTGACCTGCCGGACCGCATCGGGCAGCTTGTGGTGGACGGCCGGCCGCTCGCGGGGGTCGCCGGCCAGCACGACCAGGTCGGCACCGGATTCCTCGTACGCGGTGCTCAGCGCTTCGGCGATCTCGCCGGCGTTGTGGTCCCACGTGTTCTCGACCTTGAGCTGGAAGTGCCGTTCGGACCAGTCGGCCGAGGCCGTGCGGTGCACGGGATGCGGCCGGCCCTCGACCTGCCCGGCGTCCTGCGGGCCGGTCGCGCCGCGCAGTTCGAAGTCGGCCCCGGTGCGATCGATGTAGGCCACGAGGCAGACCGGGTCCTGACCGGAGAGTTCCAGCAGGGGCGTCAGGCGGGGCAGCGGGGCCCAGTAGGCGAGGGGCCGCTGCGGCGCGCGGGAGAGCCGGTGGCTGAGCACCACCTCGCCCCCGGTCGCGAAGACCACCCGGCCGGCGGGGTCTTCCGCGGGCCCGATCCGCACGAGGGCGTCGCGTACGGCTTCCGTGGTCGCCGCGTCCGCGCCTTCCCCCTCCAGCGACCGGCAGGCCTCGCGTACGGACAGCTCGTGCTGCTTGGCGCCGGACTCGTCGGTGTGGGCGGGCCCGAAGTAGACGGTGGCGTACGGTCCGGGGCGGTCGAAGAGCGGTTGCAGGAAAGACACATGCACGCTTCCTCCTCCGTCGGCGCTCACTTCTCCTCGAAGTCGTCGGGGCTGATCCCCGCCTCCTCGAGTGCTTCCTCGACCGTCCGGCCCGTCGCGCCCGCGGCGGGCTGGTCGGTGGCGTCCGTGGCGTCCGTGTCCTTGAGGACCTCGTCGGTCGACTCGGTCTTCGGCCGGTTCTCCTCGGGAACGGTCATGGCGACTCCAACTCTGTACTTCTGTACGACGACACGGGACCGACTTGCCTCGCTTGCGCCGCGTAAACACCTGTTTGTGCCGAACTGACGGGGGTCTTGGCCGCACGGTCCCGTGGTGCGGGGAGCGCGCACGGCGCAGGCCGGCGCGGCCGGGTGCGCCTCACGGATGCGGGGCGGAATCACACGTTGGTCCCCTCCCGTGCCGGCCGGGTCCCCTGCGGGGCCCGGGGCAAACGGCCGGGCCGCACGGGCCACCGGCCGGTGGCCCGGCTAACCGGCCCGGTCGGCGACAGGGGCCCGCAACGCCTCCAGGAGGCGGTCGGCGCCGTCCCTGACGACGCCCTCGCGGAACTCGGCGGCGATCTGCCCGGCGGTCACCCGCCCGGAGGTCAGGCACCAGTGCCACCAGCGTTCCAGCCGGGGCTCGTCCAGCCGTTCCGCGGGCACCAGGGCCGGCCATTCGCAGGCCCGTGCCTGCGCGGTGACCTTGGCCCCGCCCGTGACCGGGTCGACGGCCAGTGCCGGTACGCCCGCGCGCAGCGCGAGGACCAGTCCGTGCAGGCGGTCGGTGACGACGAGGTCCAGCCGGGTGAGCACGGCCTCCAGCTGGGCGGGCGTCGCGCACAGACGCCAGTCGTGGATGTCGAGCCGGGTGTCGATCTCCAGCCGGGCGCAGTCCTTGGCCGCGAGCCAGCGGGTGACCTGGTCGGCGACCTGGCCGTGCCGCCGCTGCCGCCCGTACTCGTGCTGGCCGTGGGTGAGCACGACGCCGACGACCGGCCGCGGCCGGAGGGCGGGGGCCCGGGCCGCCAGATCCCGGCCGGGCTCGGCGTTCCCGGCGTCCCGGGCCAGTACCCGGTGGAAGCCGGTCACGGCGGGAGTGTCCGGGGCGATGACGGACGTCCCGACGGCGATCCGCACGCAGTGCGCGAACCGCCGGTGGAGTTGCTCGATCTGCCGGCCGTGCAGCGGGCCGCACACGAACACGAGGTGGGAGTAGTCCTCGGGGCGCACGTCCTCCAGATGGAGGGCCCCGGGACGGAAGCCGGGGCTCCAGGCGACGTCATGAGCGACGCCCGCGCGCGCCAGTACGTCCCGGACCCGGTCCAGGGCCAGCACGTCCCCGGCGGTGGCCTCGCCGTGCAGGAAGCTGAACCATCCGGTCAGCAACAGTTTCCGGCGTGTGTCCGGGCGTGCTCCCGGCAGTTGTCCGCGCACAGTGCGGGCGGGTTCCCGGCGGGGCGGAGGACAATCGCCGAGGCGGGCGACATGACCCGTCCGGCCGGACGGCCGCGCGGGCTACTCGTTGTCGAACACGGCTTTCTGGACGTCGTTCGGACCGTCGAACTGGTCCGTCGGGGCGTCGGACAGCTTCTCGACGAGGGTGTCGTCCGCACCGTTGTCCTTGGCCAGCGTGACGAGGTCGTCCCGGCTGGCGGGGTACTTGGCGCCCTTCAGCGCCTTCTGGAGGTCGATCGGGCTGATGCTCGCCATGGTGGTCTCCTTGCTGTCCTGAGGGTGTTCGACTTCGGCTTCCGTCGTGCCGGGCCGCCGACAGGTGCATCGTGTGCACAGGGGGTCGGTCTCCGCACGTCGGCCCGGAAGGGGGCAGTCCGGTCCGCCAACGCGCGCGTCGGCGCTTTGCGCTGGCGGCGGGCGGGGCGCGGGTGTAGCGTCGGAATACAGCAGTCGTGGTTCCGAAGTCCCGTTCGCCCGTGATCGCAAACCACGGGCGTTCTTGCTGTTCAGCGTCTTTACGAACCAGGGCGGCTCCTGCCGGGGCCCGAGAAAGCGGGCCCGGTTCGCTCGAAGGAGATAGTGATGGCCAGCGGCACGGTCAAGTGGTTCAACAGCGAAAAGGGCTTCGGCTTCATCGAGCAGGACGGTGGCGGCCCCGACGTCTTCGCCCACTACTCGAACATCGCCACCCAGGGTTACCGCGAGCTTCAGGAGGGCCAGAAGGTGGAGTTCGACGTCACCCAGGGCCAGAAGGGTCCCCAGGCGGAGAACATCCGTCCGGTCTGACGCGGCCGGCTGGGCACGGCGCTGCCGGCCCACCCCTCGCGCATGCAGGTGACGCCCCCGGAGCGGGGCACGAGACCGGTCGAGCGGCCCGCCGCCCGACCGGTCTCGCATGCCACGGGCGAAGCGGTCGTGCGTGCCGTGACGAGGCGGTCGCGCCTCCCGGATGCCGACGGGCTGACGGGCTGACGGGCTCATGTGCGCAGGGTGTTGATGAACCGGCGGATCGCGGGCACACGTCCTTGGTGATCTTCGTATCCCGCCGGGAGAGAGGGGCGTCACCACCGTGACCATGCCCGTACGTCGCCTGAGCCGACCCACCGGCGGGGCTCGCCGGCCGTTCGATCTGCGCGCGACCGCCCTGTTCTTCGCGGTGCTCGCCCTCGCCCTGTGCGTGCTGGGTTTCGCCGCCCGGACAGCGGCCTCGGCCGCCGAGCGGCGTCCCGTCTGGGTGGCCGTCCTCTGCGTGCCGGCCGTGTCCGCCGTACTGGCGCTGCGCCGCCGGCGGCGCCGGCTGTCCCCCGCACGGACCGCTCAGCGGGCCGCCGTCGCGCTGGAGGAGGCGGCACACACGGCACTGGAGGAGCTGCGGGCACCCGCGCCCGAGGTCCCGGCCGTGTTCGTACCCCGGCAGGCCGAGGCGGCGGACCACGGCCTCTCCTCCCCCGCGGCCCCGGACGCCCCCGGCACCGTCGACTACGGCGGCCTCGACGCCGACGAGTTCGAGCAGGCCGTGGCCGCGCTGTGCGAACGGGACGGCTGTACGGCCGTGGAAGTGGTCGGCGGCGCCGGCGACCTGGGCGCCGACGTACTGGCCCTGGCACCGGACGGACGGCGGCTGGTCGTCCAGTGCAAGCGGTACGGCGATGCCAACCGTGTCGGCTCGCAGGATCTTCAACGCTTCGGCGGTACCTGTTACACCGTGCACGAGGCCGATGTCGCGGTCCTCGTCACCACCAGCGACTTCACGGCGCCGGCCGTCGAGTACGCCGAGCAGTGCGGGATACTGTGCCTGAACCGTGCGGCCCTGGACGCCTGGAGCGACGGCACCGGTCCGGCGCCGTGGATGCTCGTGGAGGTCAGCGGTCCCCGCTGACCGAGGTCGTGGCCCTGCGCAGGCCGCGGTGACGGTCGGGATTCACCGCGGCGGACAGCCCGTTCAGCTGGAGCCGGGTGCCGCCGCGCAGATGGGCGATGTCCTGGGTGCCGTCGCCGGTGGGGACGAGCCAGCTGAACTGCTCGGTCCAGGTCAGGCGGGACCCGGCGGCGTCGTCGGCCAGTTCGACGGTGACGAGGGAGACCCAGCGGCGGCGGCCGTCGACCTCGGCCTCGTAGACGTACAGGATGCGGGAGTCCGGCACGATGTCCAGGAACCGCGAGCGGTAGGCGAGGTGTTCCTCGGTGTCGCCGTTGACGAAGACGTTCCGGGCGCTCTCGCCGCCGCCTACCCGGAAGTCCAGCTCGTGCTCGGCGGTGGAGGAACGGCCGGGGAGGCGGAACCAGCGCCGCCGCACGGACGGGTCGGCGAAGCCCCGGAAGACCTCGGCCCGCGCCACCGTGAAGTCCAGGTCGAGGGAGAACGAGCCGTGTAACGCGGGTGGTGGTGTGTCACCGGCGGAGGAAGAACCCGTTCCCGCCTGTGTGACCTGACCGGCAGCATCCATGGGAGCAATGTAACAGGCCGTCAGAGCCAGCCCTCCAACGACTTGAGGAAGCCGTCGACGTCGTCCCGGTGGATGCAGTGACCGGTGTCCGGCACGTACACCACCTCGAAGCCGCGCTCGCGGAGCCGCTCGGCCATCTCGTCCGGTACGAGGTGGTGGTCGCCGGCGCCCTGGACGAGTGAGGGCACCTCGGCGCGCGCCGGGATCAGGTCCCGGTCGCTCCGGAGCCACTCGATGGCACGGACGTCCCAGCGGGCATAGCCGGTCAGTTCGGCCTCGATGTCCTCGGGCAGCCAGCGCGGGCACAGCTGACGGATGCTCTCGGCGGTGGCCGACTTGGTGGCCTGCGCGAACTCCCGCACCTCGTCCACCGACCGGGCGCCGAGCCGCCACGCGGGGTCGCTGTAGACGACGCGGGCCGGGCGCAGGCCGGGCACCGCGAGGGCGAGCACGGGCGCGCCGAACGAGTGGGCGAGGGCGAGGTCGACGCCCGCCGGGACGGACTCGACCAGGTCGGCCGCGAGCAGCTCGGGCGTGTACTCGTCGGCGTGCGGGCTGTCGCCGTGGCCGCGCAGGTCGGGCATGATCACGCGGTAACCACGGGCGGTGAGCAGCGGGGCCACCCGGCGCCAGGTGGCCGCCGACGACATCACTCCGTGGACGAGCAGCGCCGTCCGGTCTCCGTCGCCGGCCTCGTGCAGTGCGAGCTTCATGAGCGGGTCCTTTCGACGGGCGGTGGCGGTGAGGTGCGGGCGCGGCGGGGGCCGGCCCGTGGTCGTCAGCGCTCTTCCCCGACCAGTTCCAGCAGCGCGGCCGCGGCCAGCCGGTAGCCCATCGGGCCCAGGCCGGCCACGACGCCGGAGGCCAGCGGGGCGATCACGGACTCGTGCCGGAACCGTTCGCGCGCCCACACGTTGCTGAGGTGGACCTCGATCCAGGGCCGCGGGTAGGCGGCGAGCGCGTCGCGCAGGCTCCAGCCGGCGATCATCAGCGCACCGGGGTTGACGATGGCGCCGACGGTGTCGGAGTGGTGCCGGTGGATGTCGCGGACCAGGTCGCCCTCCGAGTCGTGCTGGAGGGAGAGCACCTCCCAGCCCGCGCCGCTCACCTCCGCGGCGACGGCCTTCTCGATGTCGGCGAGGGTGTCGGTGCCGTAGATCTCGGGTTCGCGCCGGCCCAGGATGCCCAGGTTGGGTCCGTTCAGCAGGAGCAGGGTGCTCATGGGGTCACCTCACTGTTGGGCGCGTCGCTGTTGGGCACGTCGGGCCGGCGGGAGTCGTGCGGGGGACGGGGTCCGTCCGCGTCCTGGTCCGCGCGGGCGAGTCGGGCCTCGGCGAGCTTCTCGGCGCGGTCCATGGCGACCCGGAGGATGGGCGGCGCCATCACCGAGGTCACGATCGCGACGAGGACGATGATGGTGTACGAGTCGGTGTCCAGGACGCCCAGGCGCAGCCCGGTCATCGCCACGACGACCTCGACCACGCCGCGGGCGTTCATGCCGGCCCCGAGAGCGAGCGCCTCCCAGCGGTTGAGGCGGCTGAACCGGGCGCCGAGGAAGGCGCCGGAGAACTTGCCGAGGACGGCGACGGCGAGTACGGCGCAGGCGGCGGCGAGGACGTCCGGGTGGCGCAGGCCGGTGAGGTCCATCCGCAGCCCGGCGGTGGCGAAGAACAGCGGGGCGAGGAAGGCCAGCACGGTGGTCTTCAGCGGTTCCAGTTTCTCCCGGTCCAGGTCCTTGCTGGTGCCGACCAGCACGCCGCACACGAAGGCGCCGAAGATCGCCTCCAGCTTCATGGCCTGGGTGGCCGCGGCGCCGAGGACGACCAGGATCACGACCGTCATGACGGTGGGCCCGGGGCCCTCTGCGCGCCCCGCCCGGCGCAGCGCGGCTCCCACGAGCGGCCGGCCGATCAGCACGGCGAACAGTACGACGGCGACCGGCTGGAGCACGGAGGTCGTCACGACGCCCGCGGTCAGTCCGGCGGTGGCCATCGCGGAGACCACGGACAGCAGGAACCAGCCGACGATGTCGTCCACGACGCCGGCGGACAGGATCAGCTGGCCGATGTCTCGGTGCAGCAGTTTCATGTCGAGGAGCGTCTTGGCGATCACCGGGATGGCGGTGACGCACATCGCCACGCCGAGGAAGAACGCGAAGACCGTGGAGTCGACGCCGGCCGGCATGAGGACGCCGCGCAGCGCGAAGCCGGTGGCGATGCCCAGTCCGAGCGGCAGCAGCAGTCCGGCGACGCTGACCCGGACGGCGGTGGCCCCGCGCTTGCGGACCAGGCCGAAGTTCAGTTCGGCGCCGGTGACTCCGACGAGGAGCAGCACACCGAGCTGTCCGGTCGCGTCCAGCAGGTGCATCTGCTCGGGCTGGTGGGGCAGCAGCCAGTCGGAGAAGCCGGGCAGCAGATGGTGCAGCACGGACGGGCCGAGGAGCATGCCGGCGCACAGCTCGCCCACGACCGCCGGCATGCGCAGGCGTTCGGCGAGCCGGCCCAGGACGAACGCGAACAGCAGCAGGAAGGCGAGTTGGAGGAGGAAGACCAGGAGTGAGTGCGGGGCCATCGTGGGCACCGGGTTGGCGAGCGTCACGGGTTTGTCCCTCGTCGGCAGGGGCGATGGGGATCAGTGAGCGGTGTCGGCACCCTGTCCGCTCAGGCTGCGGGTCAGCAGCGCCAGGACCTCCTCGCTCCGCTCGACGTGGAAGAAGTGACCGCCGGAGAAGACCCGCAGGTCGGTCGGCCCGGTGGTGTGCTCCTCCCAGGCGCGCGCCTCGTCGAGCGTCGTCCTGGGGTCGCTGTCGCCGGTGAGGACGGTCACCGGGCAGTCGAGCAGCCGGCCCGGTTCGTGCCGGTAGCGTTCGATCGCGGTGTAGTCGCTGCGGATCGCCGGGAGGAACATCGCCAGCACCTCGGGGTCGGCCAGGATCGCCTGGTTCGGCCCGCTGAGGGCGCGCAGTTCCGCCAGCACCCGCTCGTCGGTGGCCTCGTGCACGTGCTCGTCGCGGTAGCGGGAGGGGGCGCGCCGGCCGGAGGCGAACAGCCGTACCGGGGAGGGCAGTCCGGCGTCCCGCATCCGCAGGGCCACCTCGTAGGCGAGCACCGCGCCCATGCTGTGCCCGAACAGGGCGAGCGGCCGGTCGTCCAGGTGGCGCAGCGCCGCGAAGATCTGGTCGGCGTACTCGGGGATGTTGTCGATGCCGGGTTCCTGCCGGCGCGTCTGCCGGCCCGGGTACTGCACGGCCAGGACCTCCACCGCGGGGGCGAGGGCCGTGGCGACCGGGAAGAAGAAGCTCGCCGAGCCGCCGGCGTGCGGCAGGCAGACGAGGCGTACCGCGCTGTCCGGCGAGGGGCGGAAGACGCTGACCCACTTCTCGAACTGTGCGGTTGCTCCAGGCATGCCGAAGGGCTCGCTTTCACGTCGGGGACCAGCGTCCGGGCGGGACGTTCGGCAGCGTAGGCCGGGGCGGGCCGGGGCCGGTATCCCTCAACCTGATAGCCCGCGGCGGATTCCGGCCGGTGCCGGCCGCCGGGCCCGTACGCTCGCCACGAGTCACCCGAGCAGGCCCGTCAGCCAGGCAGCACCGAGGGGGTTCCCATGTCCGATGCGTCACCGTCCGGAGCGTCACCGCGTGATGTGTCACCGCGCGAGGCCCCACGGCCCGTCGTGTCACCGGACGGCGCCACGGCGTCCGACGGGTCACCGGGAGGCGGGCCGGGGACGGACGTGGTCGTCGTCGGGTACGGGCCCGTCGGCTCGGTGCTGTCCCTGCTGCTGGCCCGGCGCGGCTGGCGGGTGACGGTCCTCGAACGCCGCCGGCGGCCGTACATGCTGCCCCGGGCGACGAGTTTCGACGGGGAGACCGCACGGCTGCTGGCCGGCACCGGCATCGGCGGGGAGCTGGGCCGGATCACCGAGCCGGGCACCGGGTACCAGTGGCGCACGGCGGACGGAGAGCCGCTGCTGGACATCGAGTTCACCACGCGGGGCCCGTACGGCTGGCCCGACGCCAACACCATGCACCAGCCCGCCCTGGAGGAACTGCTCGCCGCCCGCGCCGCGCGACTGCCCGGCATCACGGTGCTGCGCGGCCGGCAGGTGGTGGACATCGCCGACTCTCCGGACGGGGTGACGGTGACCGCCGAGGACGAGGACGGGGCGGCCGAGACGTTCCCGGCACGGTGGGTGGTCGGCTGCGACGGCGCCAACAGCTTCGTCCGCGACCGGATGGGCGTGTCCGTCACCGACCTCGGCTTCTCCTACGAGTGGCTGCTGTGCGACGTGGAACTGCGGGAGCCACGGGAGTTCGTGCCGACCAACGTGCAGATCTGCGATCCGGCCCGGCCCACCACGCTGGTCGGGAGCGGACCCGGGCACCGGCGCTGGGAGTTCATGCGGCTGCCGGGCGAACGGGCGGCCGACCTGAACCGGGAGGAGACCGCGTGGCGGCTGCTGGCGCCGTTCGGCGTCACCCCTGAGAGCGCGCGGCTGCTGCGCAGCACCACGTACATCTTCCAGGCACGGTGGGCCGACTCCTGGCGGGCGGGGCATGTGCTGCTGGCCGGGGACGCGGCGCATCTGATGCCGCCGTTCGCGGGGCAGGGGATGTGCTCGGGGGTACGGGACGTGGTCAACCTCGCCTGGCGGCTGGACCTGGTGCTGCGCGGGACCTCCCCGGAGTCCCTCCTCGACTCCTACACCGAGGAACGCCGGACGCAGGTGCGCGAGTCCATCCTGGCGTCGGTGCAGCTGGGGCGGCTGATCTGTGTGACGGACCCGGCGGCCGCCGCGGAGCGCGACGCGACGGTGCTGGCGAACCGGCGCGGGCGGGGGCCCGGCCGGCCGGATCCGGCGCGGCCGATCACCCGCGGCCTGCTGCACCGCCCGGCGGGCGCCGGTGCGGAGAGCCGCGTGCCTCCGGCGGGTGAGGTCCTGCCGCACGGCCCGCTGCACCGGCCGTCCGGCGGGGAGCCGCTGGACGGTGTCGTGGGCGGCGGTTTCGTCCTGCTCACCCGATCCGGCACGGAGCCGGGCCTCGGCCCGGACGGGCTGTCCTTCCTGCGGGACCTCGGTGCCCCGGTCGTACGGCTGTGGCCGGCCACGGGCTCGTACGAGGGGACGGCGAACGGCACGGGCGGTGTGCTGGACGCGGTGGACACCGACGGTGTGCTGCGCGCCTACCTCGAACGGTACGGCGCGACCGCGCTGCTGGTCCGTCCCGACTACCACGTCTTCGGCGCGGCGTCCGACCCGGCGGGAGTGGCCGCCCTGGTGGACGACCTGCGCACCGCTCTGACCGCCCCGGCCCCGGCGGTCGCGGCTGGCGTGAACTGAACGAGACGGTCCGGCGGGGGGGGAAGCATGACGCCCCGCTTCCCGGGAGTGGCGGCGGGTCACAGCTGGTGGGCGAGGAGCAGTGCGCCGCGCAGGGAGGACAGGCCGCCCAGCCGGGCCGGGGCGAGGGGCGGGGTGGGGTGGCCGGGACGGCCGAGTGCCGTCAGGTGGGTGGCGACCGTGTCGAGCAGGGCGGGGATGCCCGCGGCGAAGCCGCCGCCGAGCAGGGCGCGTTCGGGATGGAGGAGTTCACCGACACCGGCGACGGCCGTGGCGAGGGCGCGGGCCGTCCGGTCCAGGGCGGCCTCGGCCCAGGGCAGGTGGTCGCGCAGCCCGTCCCGCAGTGCGTCGAAGGTGACGGGCGTGCCGCGCAGCCGGGCGGCGTGGGCGAGGGTGGCCGGTCCGGAGGCGGTGGCCTGGAGGCAGCCCCGGCGGCCGCACACGCACTCGGGGCCGTCCTGGTCGACGACGAGGTGGCCGATCTCGAAGGAGCCGCGGCCGGGCCCGGGGCACAGGGTGCCGTCGAGCACGAGTCCGCCGCCGACTCCGGTACCGACGCCGACGTAGAGCAGGTCGGGGCAGCCGGCGGCGTCCGCTTCGGCGAGGGCGCCGAGGTCACCGTCGTCCGCCCAGGCGACGGCCGCCCCGGGGAACAGCTCCCGCAGCGCCGCGCCCACGGCGAGGCCGGTCCAGGCCGGCCGGCCGGGCCAGGCGGTGATCCGTTCGCCGGGGCCGACGGTGGCCGGCAGGGCCACGCCGACGGCCCGTGCGTCCGAGAGGGCGGGCGACTCCTCCAGGTGTGCGGCGAGTTCCGCCAGGTCGCGGTCGGCGTCGCGGTGCGGGCCCCAGGTGAACGTGGACTCCTCGACGCGGCCGTCACCGGTCTCGGCCCGGAAGGCGACCTTGGTGCCGCCGATGTCGACGCCGAGACGGCCCGGCGCCGGGCCGGCGCCGGGCCGCTGGTCCCGGGGAGCGGGCACGGTCAGTCGCCCGGCACGGCGGGGCAGAGGGCGAGCAGGTCGAGGGGGCGGCGCAGGACCGCGTCGGGCCCGGCGGCGAGCAGCTCCGCCTCGTCGGGGCCGACCCACAGGGCGGCGGCCGAGGCGACACCGGCGTCGCGGGCGCTGGCCAGGTCGGTGGGCGCGTCACCGACCATGATGGCCTGCTCGGGCGGCACGTCCAGCAGTTCCAGAGCGCGCAGCACGATGTCGGGTGCGGGCTTGGGCCTGGCCACCTCGTCGGAGCCGATGACGTGCGCGAAGAACGGCAGCAGGCCGAGGCCGTCGAGGAGGGAGCGGGCGCGTTCGCCGCTCTTGCCGGTGGCCACGGCCAGCCGCAGGCCGCGTACCCGCAGGGTGAGCAGGAGTTCGACGACGCCGTCGAAGACCTCGACGCGGTGGGCGAGCCGGTAGCTCTCGCGGACGAAGGGCTCCTCCATCTCGGGGGGCAGCCCCATGATCCGCATGATGTCGGGGAAGTAGCGTCCCTGGTGGCGCACATACTCCTCGAACGGGGCCGGGCCGTCGCCGACGGTCTCCGCGTAGGCGACCGCGAACGCCTCCCGCATGACCGCGAAGCTGTCCACGATCACCCCGTCGAGGTCGAAGACGACCGCGGTCCGGGTTGCCGTGAGGAGGCCGGGCGTCGCGACGGGCCGGTCGGTCGAGGGCAGTGTCATGGGGTCCTCATCTGCTCGTGGTCTGCTGGTACACGGGCTCGCTCGGCCCGTCGCGGCCGGCCCGAGCGGAGGCGTAGAGCCGCTCCACGAGCCGTACGGTGGTCCGTGCCTCGGCGATGGCCCGGCCCCGGCCGGCCGGGTCGGCGAGGAGGGCCGGAACGCCGTCCAACTGCCGGGCGTACTCGGCGCCGACGGGTTCGGCGGGCACCGGCAGCCGGCGGCTGGTGCCCTCACGGGTGAGGGTCAGGACGGACTCGGGCTGCCGGTTGGGGCTGAAGCCGAAGGTGCAGCGCAGTTCGGCGGTGCCGGCGCTGCCCTCGACGCGGACGAGGGTGAGGTCCCGCGCCTCGTGCGAGGCCCAGCTCGCGTGCAGGGACACGGAGATGCCGTCCTCGCGGAGCAGGAGTCCGCGGGCGGTGTCCTCGACGTCACCGGTGGGGGCGGTGACGGGCTGTTCGCGGCGCCAGGCGGCGGACCACTCGTCGGTGTTCAGGAAGTCGTCCGAGGTGGCGCCGACGGCCTGGCGGACCGGGGACGGGCCGAGCAGGGCGGTCAGGGTGTCCACGAGATGCCAGCCGAGGTCGACGAGGGCGCCGCCGCCGGCCTCGCTGCGCCGGGTGAACCAGCCGCCCGCGCGCGGCACGCCACGGGCCCGCACCCAGGCCAGGTCGACGTGCCGGATCCGCCCCAGTCGGGGCAGGAGCCCGGCCAGTTCGCGTACGTCGGCGCGGTGCCGGGCGGCGCTGCCGGCCAGCAGGGTGCCGCCGTCGCGCTCGGCCGCGGCCAGGACGTCCGCCTCGGCGCCGGACAGGCACACCGGCTTCTCCAGGAAGACGGACACGCCCCGGCGGAGCAGGCCGGCGGCGACCGTGGTGTGCAGGTGGTTGGGTACGGCGACGACGGCGAGGTCGACGGACCGGGCGTCCAGCGCGTCCGGGTCCGCGTGGGCGGGCGTGCCCGTCACCGCGCCTACGGCCGCCCGCGCGGCCGGGTCGGGGTCGGCCACGGCGACCAGCTCGAAGTCCGGGTGGGACCGCAGCCGGGGCAGCCACAGCTCACGCCCCGCCCAGCCGAGCCCCACCACGGCCGCCCGCACGCTCATACGGCGGCCACGGCGTCCGCGACGATCTCGGCCGTGATCTCCAGGTCGGGTTCGTCGGCGAGGAGCACCCGGTGGTGCAGCCAGACGCAGTCGCTGCTGATGGCCTCGGTGTGCGGGCAGCGTTCGGCGATCTGCTCGACGCTCTCGTCGGGGGCGCCGGTCTCCCAGAAGGCGTCGGTGCGGTAGACGGCGCGGAACGCGGCGAAGGCGGGCAGCCCGGCGTCCACCAGCCGGTCGACGAGGGCGTTGCGGTCCTCCTCGGAGATCCCGGGGATCCGGAACATCGCCATGTAGTGCGTGTTCTGGTCGGCGCGGACATCGCTGCCCTGCGGTACGACGCCGTCGACGGCGCCGAGCAGCCGGGACAGCAACGCCCAGCGCTCGTCGCGCAGTTCGGTCTGGGCGGGCAGGCGGCGCAGCTGGGCGCGGAGCACGGAGGCGGAGAACTCGTTGAGCCGCATGTTGGTGCCGGCGACCTGGTGCATGTAGCGGCGGTCGGTGCGCGGCCGGCCGCAGCTGTGCCGCAGGAACGCCGCCTCGTACAGGTCGCTCTCGGGGAACAGGACGGCGCCGCCCTCGCCGGCGGTCATCAGCTTGCCGTTCTGGAAGGAGAACGCGGCGACCGAGCCGAGTTCGCCGATCCGCTTGCCCTGCCAGCGCGCGCCCTGGGCGTGGGCGGCGTCCTGGAGGATCGGGACGCCGGTGTCGTCGGAGAGCTTGCCGAGGGCGTCCATGTCGGCGACCAGGCCGGCCATGTGCACGGGCATGATCGCCCGGGTGCGCGGGGTGATCGCGGCGGCCACCGCGGCGACGTCGATGTTGTACGTGTCCGGGTCGACGTCGACGGGGACGGCGACCGCGCCGATCCGCTGGGCGGCCTGCGAGGAGGAGATGAAGGTGAAGGCCGGCACGACGACCTCGGTGCCCGGCCCGACACCCAGACACTGGAGGGCGAGTTCGAGGGCGTGGGTGCCGTTGGTGACGGCGAGGGCGTGCGGGGAGCCGTGGAAGTCGGCGAACTCGCGCTCGAAGGAGTTGACTTCCTCTCCGCCCATGCGCCACCACTGGCCCTGTTCCAGGGCGCGGATCAGTCCGGTCCGCTCGTCGTCGTCGTACTGGGGCCAGTTGGGGAACTGGGGTGCCGGTCGCGCGTTCATGGTTCTCCAAATCTCCGTCGGGAGCGGGCTGGTGGGAGGTGAGCGGGCGAGGCGAGGGGCGGAGAGCGGGTCCGGACGGTTCGCGCGGTGCTGGCCGTTCCCAGCCTAGGTCCCGGTGTGCGGGCGCTTCCATCCCTCGGTCTGGTAGTCGGCCGGTGGCGGGGGGAATCAGGGGGTGCGCAGTGCGAAGAAGGCGCGGTAGGAGTCGACCTGGCCGGTGAGCATGTGGCTTCCGTGGTGCACGGGGAGTCCGTGTGCGGCGGCCTCGCGCAGCAGCCGGGTGTCGCGGGGTTTCATGATGATGTCCGCGACGACGGTGCCGGGCCGCAGCCGGTGCGGCGGGAAGGGCAGCGGGTCGTCGGGGCGCAGGCCGAGCGGGGTGGCGTTGACGGCGATGTCGGTGTCTTCGAGGGGCGGCCGGCCGCCGGCGCGGACCCGGCCGGGCCAGTGGGCGGCCAGCCGGTCGACGAGCGCGGTCAGCCGCGGGGTGTCGGGGTCGGTGACCGTCAGCCGGTCCACGCCCGCGTCGAGCAGGGCCGCCGCGATGGCGCTGCCCGCTCCGCCGGCGCCGACGAGGGCCACCCTGGCGCCCTTCGGCGGGTGGCCCGCCCGGACCAGGCCCGTGACGAACCCGGAGCCGTCGAAGTTCTCGGCGAGCCAGGCACCGTCGCTCTCGCGTCGCAGCGCGTTGGCGCTGCCGGTGATCTCGACGGTGGGGCTGCGCCGGTCGGCCAGCCGGGCCGCGGCCGTCTTGTGCGGGACGGTGACGAACAGGCCGTCGAGATTGCCTACGCGTTGCAGTCCCCGGACGACGCTCTCCAGGTCGCCGGGGTGGACGTGTACGGGGACCAGTACGGCGTCGATGCCGAGCCGGGCGAAGAGCGGGTTGAGCAGTCCGGGCGACTGGACCTGCCCGACCGGGTCACCGAGGACGGCGTAGAGCCGGGTGTTTCCGGTGACCAGGGTCTGCCGGGGGGCGCCGGCGGTGGTGTCGGTGGCGGTGTCACTGCCGTTCGCGGTGTCGGCGGCCGGCTGCGGGGTGTCGGTCATCGTGGCGTCTCCGGGCTGGGGGTCGTGCCGGCCGCGAACAGCTCCGCCACCTCGAACGCGAGTTCCATGGCCTGTCCGGCGTTGAGGCGGGGGTCGCAGGCGGTGCGGTAGCGGGTGGGCAGGTCGGCCTCGGCCGGTCCGCGGGTGCCGCCGACGCACTCGGTGACGTTCTCGCCGGTCGCCTCCAGGTGCAGGCCGCCGGGGTGGGTGCCCAGGGTCCGGTGCACCTCGAGGAAGCCGGTGATCTCGTCGAGGATGTGGTCGTAGTGCCGCGTCTTGTAACCGTTCGCAGTGGTGCGGGAGTTGCCGTGCATGGGGTCGCACTGCCAGATGACCTGGCGGCCGGAGGCGGTGACCTTCTCCACGATCGGCGGGAGCACCTCGCGGACGCGGTCGTGGCCCATCCGGCTGATCAGGGTGAGCCGGCCGGGGACACCGTGCGGGTCGAGCCGGCGGACGTACTCCACCGCCTGTTCCGGTGTGGTGCCGGGGCCGATCTTCACGCCGACGGGGTTGGCCAGCAGCTCGGCGAAGGCGAGGTGTGCGCCGTCGGGCTGCCGGGTGCGTTCCCCGATCCACAGGAAGTGGGCCAGTCCGCTGGACAGTCGGGGTTCGATCCCCTCGGTGTCGATCCAGAGCAGGGTGCGTTCGTGGTCCAGCAGCAGCGCCTCGTGGCTGGTCCAGATCTCGCCGAGCCGGGGGGCGGGGGCGCCGATGCCGGTCATGAAGCGCAGGCCGCGGCCGATCTCCGCGGACCGGGCGGCGTGCCGGTGGCCTCCCGGCGCGGTGTCGACGAAACGCCGGTTCTCCGCGTGCAGGGCGTACGCGTCGGCGAGGTCACCGCGGGCGAGCCGGCGGACGACGGTCATCGCCTCGCGGGCGTGGGCGTGGGCCCGGGCCATGCGTTCGGGGTCGGGTGTGCGGGCGGTGGGGCTCGCCTCGGCGGAGTTGACGATGTCGCCGCGGTACGCCGGGAGTCCGTGGGCGTCGACGGGGGCGGAGCGGGGCTTGGCGTACTGGCCGGCGGCTCGGGCCACCGTGACCACGGGCAGGCCGGCGCCGTGGGTGAGGACGAGCGCCATCCGCCGCAGCAGTGCGAGGTTGCCCCGCAGGTGGGCCTCGGTGCTGTCGGCGAAGGTCTCCGCGCAGTCGCCGCTCTGGAGCAGGAGTGCCTCGCCGCGGGCGACGGCCCCGAGCCGGTCGAGGAGCCGCCGGGTCTCGGCGGTGGTGACGAGGGGTTCGCCGGCGGTCAGCCGGCGGACCACGGCCCGGGCCCGGGCCGGGTCGGGCCAGCCGGGCTGCTGTGCGGCGGGCCTGGCAAGCGCGGCGTCGAGCCGGTCGGCGAGAACGCGTTCGACGGCCCGCCGCCGGCTCGGCGCCGGGGTGTCCGGCGGCCAGCGTGGTGGGTACGTCATGTCACCGCCGCCTCCGTTCCCGGGCTGCCGGCCGGGGTGACGGCGAGGAGCCGGTCGAGGGGGGCGCGTTCCATCCGGGCGAGGGCCTCGGCGACGGCCGGCTCGGGCACGTCGGCGACGAGTTCGGCGCCGGCCGGGCCGTCGAGGACGAAGGTGAGTCCGGCGCGGGCCTTCTTGTCCCGGCGCATCAGGCCGATCAGTGTGCCGGGTCCGGTGGTGTCGGGCAGTGCGGTGGGCAGGCCGTAGGCGGCGACCACCGCCTGGTGTTCCCGGACCCGGTCGGGGGTGATCCGGCCGAGGACGCCGGCGAGCCGGCCGGCGAAGACGGTGCCGACGGCGACGGCCTCGCCGTGCCGCAGGGCGAAGCCGGTGGCCGCCTCCAGGGCGTGGCCGAGGGTGTGGCCGTAGTTGAGCAGGTGCCGCGGCCCGGTGTCGCGTTCGTCGGCGGAGACGATCCCGGCCTTGAGGGTCACACTGGCCGCTATCTGCTCGGCGAGCGGCAGTCCGTGCAGGTCGGGGGCGCCGATGAAGTGGCAGCGGGCGATCTCGCCGAGCCCGTTGCGCAGTTCGCGGGCCGGCAGGGTGGTCAGGTAGTCGGTGTCGCACAGGACGGCGGCGGGCTGCCAGTAGGCACCCACCAGGTTCTTGCCCTCGGGCAGGTTGACGGCGGTCTTGCCGCCGACGCTGGCGTCGACCTGGGCGAGCAGGCTGGTCGGCAGGTGGACGACGGGTACGCCCCGGTGGTAGAGGGCGGCGGCCAGGCCGACGACGTCGGTGGTGGTGCCGCCGCCTACCGAGACGACGGCGTCGGAGCGGGTCAGCCCGAACCGGACGAACGCGGCGCACAGGGCCTCGACGGTGGCGAGGGTCTTGTCCCGTTCACCGTCCCTGGCGGGCAGCAGCAGGGTTTCCACGCCGGTGTCGGGCACCCACGCGGCGGGGCGCGCCGAGACCACCGCCACGCGCCGGGCGCCCAGCTTCTCGATGACCGCGGGCAGCGCGGAGCGTACTCCGGCGCCGATGAGTACCTCGTAGGACCGGTCGCCGAAGCGCACCGGGACTCGTTCTGTCACTTCCGCTTCACCTTGTTCGGTCGCGCACGGATTCGGGTCGGTGGCCCGGGGCCCGGCCGCGGTGGTACCGCGGCCGGGCCACGGGGCGGGGCCGGCTCCGGGGGCTACTGGCCGGCGGTCACCCGGCGGATGCGGGACTCGGCTCGTTCCTTGCGGTCCTGCTCGTCCAGGTGCGGGTAGGACGGGCAGCCGAAGACCCGCTGGAACGGCGAGAAGGTGTCCCATTCGGTCCTCCGGCGCATCTCCTGGGCGACCGCGTTGTGCTCGCTCCAGAAGTCGCCGCCGATGAGCCGGATCAGGTAGCGCTCCAGCGTCTCCCGGTCGGTGGTGCGGCCGGCGTCGGCGGCGACCGCGACGAGTTCACCGTCGTAGAAGGCGTGGATGAGCCGGATGTAGGTGTCGTAGCCGGTCTTGAAGAAGTTGGCGTACTCGTCGATCAGCCGGTCGGCGTCCTGCGGGTTGCGCAGGGCCTCGCCGAGGGTCTCGGCGGCGCGGACGGCGGTGGCCGAGGCGACGAGGACACCGCCGGAGAACATGGGGTCGCCGAAGCAGCCGGCATCGCCGACCATGAGCCAGCCGGGGCCGGTGACGGTGTCGGTGTGGTAGCAGTAGTCGGTCTCGACCTTCAGGTCCATGACCGGGCGGGTGCCGGTCAGCCGGGTGGTGACCCGCGGGACCCGGGCGAGGTGCTCCTCGAACACCTTCTCCGGGGTGGAGGCGCGGAAGACGTCGCGGGGCATGACGGTGCCGACGCTGATGAGGTCCTTCGACAGCGGGATGGCCCACACCCAGCCGTCACCGTGCGCGCCGACCTGGATGTCTCCCTCGACGCCGGGGTTGTGCTTCTCGTCCAGCCCCTCGTAGTGCCGGAACACCGCGACCATGCGCAGTTTCTCCAGCGTCTTGCGCAGCCCGAACTTGTGGGCGATGCGGCCGGCGCGTCCGCTGGCGTCGATGACGTACCGGGAGCGGATCTCGTGCTCCTCGCCGTTCTTGGTGTAGCGGACGCCGGTCATGCGGTCGCCCTCCATCAGCAGTTCGCCGACGGTGGCGCCGAGGTGGACCTCGGCGCCGGCCTTGCCGGCCTGCTCGACCAGCATGCTGTCGAACCTGGCCCGCTGGACCTGGAACGCCCGGTCGTAGCGGCCGTCGCCCTGCAGGCCGAAGTCGGCGCGGAACACGCCCGAGAAGAACTTCTTCTCGGTCGGGTCGATGAACTCGCCGCCGAACTTGGGGACGTAGCCCCCCGTCTCCATGGCGTCCCGGAGGCCGATCCGGTCGTACAGGCCCATCATGTAGGGCAGGAGTGATTCGCCGATGTGGAAGCGCGAGGCCTCCTCGCGCTCCAGGAGCACCACGGAGTGCCCCTGTTTGGCCAGCACGTAGGCGCTGGTCGCGCCGGCGGGTCCCCCGCCGATGACGACCACGTCGGCCGAGTTGTTCCCCATGAGATGTCCTTCCGTCTTCTGACTGGTGCCGATGGGCGGGTCGGTCCTTCTCCGGGTCACGCCAGGTCGCCGGAGCCGAGGTCGCCGCTGAGCAGGGCGGCGACGAGCCTGCGGTGTTCCGTGTCGTCGACGACGGTGCGGACGCGTTCGCGTCCGTCCCGGACGACGAGGTAGCGGCGGCCCTTGAGGACGGCCTGGCCGTTGTCGAACGTCCGGCCGCACAGAATCCCCTGACCGTCGTCCTCGGAGGCGGTGGCGTGGTGGGCGCGGGCCCGGTCCTCCAGCTCCTTCCAGTCCTGCCACCGGCGGGCCCGCGGCCGGAACGTGTAGACGGTGCCCCACCGGGTCACGCGCCCGCGCCGCTGCACGGCGATGGCGCCGTCCTCGGCGCCGACGAGCCGGTACTGGCAGCCGTACTGGGTCTGCACCTCGTCGCTGACGCGCAGCGGTTCGAGGTACGACGGTCCGGGGTAGCCGACGTCGACGAGCCACTCCTGGCCGTCGACGACGGCCCGGATGAACATGTGCTCGATCTCGGTGCCGAAGTTCTCCCGGCCCTCGGCGGTGCTCGCGGCCAGCAGGGTGACCTCGTAGCCCAGTTCGGACAGGAGCCGGTAGAAGAGCCGGTTGAGCTGGAAGCAGGTGCCGCCCAGGCCCTCCAGGACTCCGGTGCGGAACACCTCGTCCTCGTCCACGTCCACGAGGTGGACGCCGTCGGCGAAGCCCTGTCCGGCGACGTTGTACGGCAGGGTCATCAGGTGCCGTTTGTGCAGGGTGCGCAGGGTGTCGAGGTCCGGCTTCGGCTGCTGTCCGGGCCAGCCGATGCGGTGGAGGTAGGCATCCACGTCGAACATGCGGTGATCTGCTCCCTTGTCGGGGGGGTGGTGGGTGGACGCCTCAGACGGAGAGGGCCACGGGCCCGGGCGCGTCCTCGCCGTACAGCCGCTCGGCCAGATGGGCGACGATCATCGCGGGGGTCGGATGGTCGAAGACGAGGCCCGCGCCGAGCTTGGTCCCGGTCAGTTCACCGAGCCGGTTGCGCAGTTCGAGGGCGGTGAGCGAGTCGAAGCCGATCTCGAACAGGCCTTGGCCGGCGTCGACCTGGTGGGTGGCGGCGTAGCCGAGGACGACGGCCACCTGGGTGCGCACCAGCTCCAGCAGGGCCTCGGCCCGCTCCCCCGCCGGCAGCCCGGCCAGGCGTTCGGCGAGCCGGCGCCGCTCGTCGCCGCTGACGGCGGCCCGCGCCGCCTGCCGGCCGGCGCGGACGAGCCCGCGCAGCAGGGGCGGTACGGCCGTGCCGGCGGTGGCGTCGGCGCGCAGGCCCCGCAGGTCCAGCCTGGCCGGCACGAGCAGGGTCCGGTCGCTGCCCAGCGCCGCGTCGAACAGCTCCATGCCCTCCTCGGGGGCGAGGGCGAGGACGCCGCCGCGGCGGCTGAGCCGGCCGCGGGTGAGTTCGTCGGTGCGGGCCGCCATGCCGGTGGTCTGCTCCCACAGGCCCCAGGCGAGCGACCGCGCCGGGAACCCGGCCGCCCGGCGGACCGACATGAGCCCGTCCATGGCGGCGTTGGCCGCCGCGTAACCGCCGGTGCCGGCGCCGAGGAACACCGCGGACACGGAGGAGTAGGTGACGAACGCGTCGAGGTCGGGGACGAGTTCGCGGGTCAGCTCGTCCAGGTGCCGCACGGCGGTCACCTTCGGCGCGAACACCCGGGCCAGCCGCTCGGGTTCGATCTCGCCGACCACGCCCGCGTCGTACAGGCCGGCCGCGTGGACGACGGCGGTGAGCCGAGGCCCGGTCAGCCCGGTGAGCAGGGCAGCCACCGCGTCCCGGTCGGTCACGTCACAGGCGGGCACCGACACCGACTGCGCGCCCAGTGCCTCCAGTTCCGCCACCAGTTCCCGGGCCCCGTCCGCCTCCAGGCCGCTTCGGCTGACCAGCACGAGGTGGCGGATACCGTGCCGGGTCACGAGGTGCCGGGCCAGGAGACCCGCCAGGGATCCGGTGCCACCGGTGACCAGGACCGCGCCCTCCGGGTCGAGCACCGGCTCCGTGGCGGGCGCCGGGACCGCCCGGGTCAGGCGCGGCACGTACAACACCCCGTCTCGTACGGCGAGTTGCGGCTCACCGGTGGCGAGGACCGCGCCGAGCAGCGAGCCGAGACCGTCCGCTTCCTCGGCGTCCGGGCCGGTGTGCGTGCCGCTGCCCGTGTCGAGCAGCACGATCTGGTCGGGGTTCTCCGCCTGCGCGGCACGGACCAGACCCCACACGGCCGCGCCGCCCGGGTCGGTGACCTCCGCGTCACCGCCCGCCGGCACCGCACCCCGGGTGACCACCACCAGCCGGGTGTCCTCCAGGCCGCCGCCGGCCAGCCAGGTCTGGACGACCTCGAGGGCGCGGTCCGTCACGGCGAGCGGGGTGTCGTACGGGCCGGCGGCCGCGGCCTCCAGGACGACCGCGCGGGGCAGCTCGGCGCCGCCCGGGGCGTCCTCGGCGAGGGTCGCCACCTCCTCCGCCGTGGACAGCCGGAGCCAGGACGGGGCGTGCGTGTCCTCCGGCCGGGGCAGCGGGACCCAGTCGACGCCGAAGAGCATGTCGCCGCCGCCGGTGGTGCGCAGCTGGTCCGGGGCGACGGGCCTGAACACCAGCGAGCCGGCACTGAGGACCGGACTGCCGGTGTCGTCGGCGGCCTCCAGGGACAGGGCGTCCGGCGCGGGCCGGGCGACCCGGATCCGCAGCGACGTGGCCCCGGAGGCGTGCAGGGTGAGCCCGTTCCAGGCGAAGGGCAGCATCGTGCGGTGTTCGCCGCTGCTGAGGAACGCCTTGATGTGCAGGGCGGCGTCGAGGAGGGCGGGGTGGATGCCGTACTCCGTGGCGGCCTTGTGCTCCTGCTCCGGAAGGGCGATCTCGGCGAAGAGTTCCTCGCCGCGTCGCCAGACCGCGCGCAGGCCGCGGAATACGGGCCCGTAGTGGTAGTCGTGGTCGCGCAGTCCGGCGTAGAAGTCCTGCGGGGTCACCTCGACGCGTTCGGCGCCGGCCGGCGGCCAGGTGGTGAGGTCGGGGTGGGCGGGGGTGCGGGCGGGGGGTGCCGGGGCGAGGACACCGGTGGCGTGGCGGGTCCAGCCGTCGGTGCCGGCCGCGCCGTCGGGCGTGGAGTGGACGGTGACCGTACGGGTGCCGTGTTCGCCGGGGCCGCCGACGCTCACCTGCACGCGTACGCCGCCCTGTGACGGCAGGATCAGCGGGGCCTCGATGACGAGTTCCTCGAGGGTGGAGCAGCCGGCCTCGTCGCCGGCGCGGACGGCGAGTTCGACCAGGCCGGTGCCGGGCAGCAGGACGACGTCGCCGACGGCGTGGTCGGCCAGCCACGGGTGGGTGCGCAGGGACAGCCGGGAGGTGCACAGCACGCCGCCGGTGTCCGGGACCTCGACCACGGCGCCGATGAGCGGGTGGCCGGCGCCGGCCAGTCCCAGCGAGGCGGCGTCGCCCGCGGCGGCGGGTGCGGGGAGCCAGTAGTGCTGGTGGTCGAAGGCGTACGTGGGCAGGTCGACGGGTCCGGCGGCGGCCGGCAGGACGCCCGTCCAGTCCAGTGGGACGCCCCTGACGAACAGTTCGGCCATGGAGGCCAGCAGCCGCCGGGGGCCGCCGTCGTCGCGGCGCAGCGAGCCGGTGACGAGCACGTCGGCGCCGTCGGCGGTCTCGCTGATGGCCGGGGCGAGCACCGGGTGCGCGCCGACCTCCACGAAGACGGTGTGCCCGGACTCCAGCAGGGCGGTGACGGCGGGGGCGAAGCGGACCTGCCGGCGCACGTTGCGGTACCAGTAGTCGGCGTCCAGCATGCCCGCCTCGCCGACGCGCTCGCCGGTGACGGTGGAGTGGAAGGGGATGACCGGGGCCTGGCTGCGGACGTCGGCGAACGCCTTGGTGAGGAGTTCGCGCACCGCTTCCACGTGCGGGGTGTGCGAGGCGAAGTCGGCCGCGATCCGCCGTGCCCGGACGCCCTCGGCCGACAGGGTCTCGACGACCTCGTCCAGGAGGCCGGCGTCCCCGGCCACCACCACCGACGAGGGGGAGTTGACCGCGGCGACGTGCACGCGGTCCGCCCAGCGGGCCACGGCGGCGGTCGCCTCGGCCTCGGGCAGGGCGACGGCGACCATGCCACCGAGCCCGGACAGCCGCTCGGAGATCACCTGGGCGCGCAGCGCCACGAGCCGCGCCGCGTCCTGTAGTGACAGCGCTCCGGCGACGCAGGCCGCGGCGATCTCGCCCTGCGAGTGACCGGTCACCGCGTCCGGTACGACACCCACCGAGGCCCAGACGGCGGCCAGGCCCATCATCACGGCGAAGCTCGCCGGCTGGACGACGTCGGTGCGTCGCAGCAGCTCGGCCGGTGCCTCGCCGCGCAGCACGTCCTCCAGGTCCCAGTCCACCCAGGGTTCCAGCGCCCGGGCGCACTCCGCGATCCTCTCCGCGAACACCGGTGAGGTGTCCAGCAGTTCACGGCCCATGCCGGGCCACTGGCCGCCTTGGCCGGGGAAGACGAAGACGACCTTCCCGGTGCCTGCCGTGGCGGCGGGGCTGCCGGTCACGACGCCGGGGCTGCTCTCGCCGCGGGCCAGCGCGCCCAGCCCCGCCACAGCCTCCTCCCGGGTGCCGGCCAGCACCACGGCCCGCTCGGGGAGGACGGCCCGCCGGGTCACCAGGGCCGCCGCGACATCGGACGGGGAGGTGTCGGTGCCGTCGAGGAAGGCGGCGAGGCGTGCGGCCTGGCCGGCGAGCGCGCCGGTACCGCGGGCCGACACCGCGAGCGGCACCACACCGGCCGGGGCGGGCCCGGCCGCGGGCGGTTGCTCCGGCTCCTCGGGGACCTCCTCCAGGATCACGTGCGCGTTGGTGCCGCTGAGCCCGAACGAGGACACGGCGGCCCGGCGGGGCCGACCCGGGTCGGCCCATTCCCGGGCCTCGGTGAGCAGTTCCACCGCACCGGCCGACCAGTCGACCTGGGAGGACGGCGTGTCGACGTGCAGGGTGGCGGGCATCACCCGGTGCCGCAGCGCCTGTACGGCCTTGATGACACCGGCCACTCCGGCGGCGGCCTGGGCGTGGCCGATGTTCGACTTCAGCGAGCCCAGCCACAGCGGCTCCTGGCGCTCCTTGCCGTACGTGGCGAGGAGGGCCTGTGCCTCGATCGGGTCGCCCAGGACCGTGCCGGTGCCGTGGCCCTCCACCAGGTCCACGTCCGCCGGGGTGAGGCCCGCGTTCGCGAGTGCCTTGCGGATGACCCGCTGCTGCGAGGGACCGTTGGGGGCCGTCAGCCCGTTGGACGCGCCGTCCTGGTTCACGGCGCTGCCCCGCACGACCGCCAGCACCCGGTGCCCCCTGCGCCGCGCCTCCGACAGCCGTTCCAGCACGACCACACCCGCACCCTCGGCCCAGCCCGTGCCGTCGGCCGCGTCGGCGTACGACTTGCAGCGGCCGTCCGTCGCCAGCGCCCGCTGCCGCGAGAACTCCATGAACATCCCGGGCCCGGCCATCACGGTCGAACCGCCGGCCAGGGCCAGGGAGCACTCACCGTTGCGCAGCGCCTGCGCGGCCAGGTGCAGGGCGACCAGCGACGAGGAACACGCCGTGTCCACGGTCACCGCGGGGCCCTCGAAACCGAAGACGTACGACACCCGGCCCGAGGCCACGCTCGCCCCGGCACCGGTCAGGGCGAAGCCGCCCACCTCCTCCGGGACGTCGCCGCCGGAGTAGTAGTCGACGCCCATGATGCCGCTGAACACCCCGACGTCCGTGCCCTTGAGTCCGGTCGGGTCGATACCGGCCCGCTCCAGCGCCTCCCACGAGGTCTCCAGCAGCAACCGCTGCTGCGGGTCCATCGCCACCGCCTCACGCGGCGAGATACCGAAGAACACCGGGTCGAACAGCGGCGCCTCGTGCAGGAAGCCGCCCTGGCCGACGTACGACGTCCCGGCGTGCTCGGGGTCGTCGTCGAGTACCCGGTCGAGGTCCCAGCCGCGGTCCGTCGGGAACCCGGTGACACCGTCGCGGCCCTCGCTGACCAGGTGCCACAGGTCCTCGGGGCTGCCGACCCCGCCCGGCAGCCGGCAGGCCATGCCCACGACGGCGATCGGCTCCTGAGGGTCGTGCGGCGCGGCCGGCGGCGCGGACGCGGCCGGCGTCACACCCTGGAACTCCTCGTGCAGGTGCCGGGCGAGGGCGAGGGGGGTCGGGTAGTCGAAGACGGCGGTGGCGGGCAGGTTGAGGCCGGTGGCCTCGCGCAGCCGGTTGCGCAGTTCGACGGAGGTGAGGGAGTCGAACCCGGCGTCCTTGAACGCGGTTTCGGCCCTCACCCGGTCCGGCCCGGCATGCCCGAGGACGTTCGCGACATGGGTGCGGACCAGGTCCAGCAGCAGCGCCTCCCGCTCGGCCTCGGCCAGCCCGGCCAGCCGCCCGGCCAGTCCGTCCCGGCCCTCATGGCCGGCACCGCGCGCGGCACGCCGGCCCGCGCGGACCAGTCCGCGCAGCAGCGGCGGCACGGTCGCTCCGGCGGTGGCGTCGGCGCGCAGGCCCCGCAGGTCCAGCCTGGCCGGCACGAGCAGCGTGTGATCGCTGCCCAGCGCCGCGTCGAACAGCTCCATGCCCTCCTCGGCACCGAGGGCCAGCATGCCACCGCGTCGGTTCATGCGACTGCGGGACAGCTCGTCGAGGTCGGCTCCCATGCCGGTGGTCTGCTCCCACAGACCCCAGGCCAGCGACCGCGCCGGGAACCCGGCCGCCCGGCGGACCGACATGAGCCCGTCCATGCACGCGTTGGCGGCGCCGTAACCGCCGGTCCCGGCGCCGAGGAAGACACCGGAGACAGAGGAGTAGGTGACGAACGCGTCGAGGCCGGGGGCGATTTCGCGGGTCAGCTCGTCCAGGTGCCGCACGGCGGTCACCTTCGGCGCGAACACCCGGGCCAGCCGCTCGGGTTCGATCTCGCCGACCACGCCCGCGTCGAATACACCGGCCGCGTGGACGACGGCGGTGAGCCGGGGCCCGGTCAGCCCGGTGAGCAGGGCAGCCACCGCGTCCCGGTCGGTCACGTCACAGGCGGGCACCGACACCGACTCCGCACCCAATGCCTCCAGTTCCGCCACCAGCTCGGGGGCCCCGTCCGCCTCCAGGCCGCTTCGGCTGACCAGCACGAGGTGGCGGATACCGTGCCGGGTCACGAGGTGCCGGGCCAGGAGACCCGCCAGGGATCCGGTGCCACCGGTGATCAGGACCGTGCCTTCCGGGTCGAGCACCGGCTCCGTGGCGGGCGCCGGGACCGCGCGGGCGAGCCGGGGCACGTACATCGCCGTACCACGTACGGCGAGCTGGGGTTCACC